>CBJOJD010000106.1:0-15103 GCA_966443485.1 uncultured bacterium
CGAAAGCGAGAACACGGTGGCGCCCGAGGCGTCGACAAGCTTGGCCTCCACGCTCGCCGCCTCCGCGCGTGCGTCCATGTTCTGTACGCTGCCGCTTAGCTTGAAGGTCGCATTTTGATAAGCCGCATCGAAAGGCGTCTTCACCTGGAAATCGCGCAGGTGAACCGGCGTCCGCGCCAGTAGCGTCACATCGCGGAAGATGCCGCTCATCCGCCAGAAGTCCTGGTCCTCGATGTAGCTGCCGTCCGACCAGCGGTAGACCTCCACCGCGATGGTGTTCGTGCCCGGCTTCAACTGATGCGTGATGTCGAACTCCGCGGTCATCCGCGTGTCCTGGCTATAGCCCACCCTCTGCCCATTGATCCACACGTAATAGGCCGAGTTCACCCCCGCAAAAAGCAGGTAGATCTCGTGCCCTGCCCAACCCTCCGGCACCGTGAACTCGCGGCGATACGAGCCCACTGGATCCCGCTGGCTGTAAGCGGTCCAGGAGTGATCGTCCGGCGTGTCCGTCACGCGCGGAAAATCGCGCTTGAATGGATACGTAATGTTGGTGTAGATCGGCGTCCCGTATCCCTGCATCTCCCAGTTCGAGGGCACCGGGATCTCTTTCCACCCGCTCACGTCATAGTCCGGCTTGTAGAAGTCCACCGGCCGCAGCTCCGGCGACTTGACCCAGTGAAACTTCCAGTTCCCATCCAGCGACTCCACCAGGCCGGACGCGCCCTTGGCCTCTGCCGCCGCTTCCGTCGGATAAGGCGTGTAGTTGGCGCGCGGCGCCTCCTTCCCGATTCCGAAGACAGCCGGATTCTCCCAGTCAGGGACTGGCGATCCGGAGGTCTGGGCAAAGACACAGGAAGACAACAGGACAAAACAGGCGGCAACCGAGAGACGCATTCGGGACATAATTCACCAATGTAATCGATTGCATAAGCAATCGAACACATGATTTTACGCAATTCTCAGGCGCGACCGTGCCGTCCCGCGGCAAGCTCCGTTTGCCCAAAGCTATCTTTAGAGTGACTCGAAGATAAGCCCGTCCTCTGGCCGGAAATCGGCGCCGGACAGCCATGGCAACTCACCGAACCAGAAACACGGCCGGGGTTCCGGGGCCGGCATTCAGCAGACCGCGCACCCCAGAACCAACCCCCTCACCATCGCTTCTGCTCAGTCTGGGTGGGCGTGCCGACCTCGCCCTTTTCGATTCGTGCCAGAAACATCCGCGCCAGGCGCGCTTCGCCGGGGTGGCTCTCCCCGTGCATCGTGCACAAATCCAGAAACTCGTCGCAAAGAGCATCGCGCTCCTCATCCTGCGCCCGAATACTCTGCAACCCCGCAGCCAGCTCGCGCAGCCGAGCCGCCTCCGGCCAGCTGCTCTCTTCTCCGCCCAGATGCTCGTACTCCGAAAACAGTCCGCGCCGCCCGCGCGCACACTCCTCCAGGCAAGCCATCAGCTGCTCGCGGAATGCTGCGGTGATCGTTCCCAGCGTATCGGAATCCATCTCCCTACTTCCCCTGCATGGCGGCTTCCACCTCGTCCGCCGTGTGCGGAAGATCGGCCACCAGATCGATCAGCTTGCCATCCGCGCCCACCACAAACACATCCTCGATGCGCACGCCGATATTCTCTTCCGGAATGTACACGCCCGGCTCGATGGTGAACACCATGCCCGGCTTCAGCACCGCCGGATAATCGGCAGGATCATGCACGTCGATCCCCACCATGTGCCCCAGTCCGTGCAGCCAATACTTCCCCAGCGGCTGGCCGTCCAGACTCTTCCCATGCGTGTTGATGTAGTTGTAAGCCACCGTGTCCAGCGAGTCCGGATCGTGCCGGTCGCGATCGTTGATCTTCGACTTTCCGGCCACAAACGCTGCTGCCGCCGCCCGCTGCGCCCCAAGCACGACGTCGTAGATCTCCCGTTGCCGTGCGGTGAAATGCCCATTCACCGGAACCGTGCGCGTGATGTCTGAGGCGTACATTGAGTACTCGCAGGCCGCATCTACTACTGCGACCTCGCCACTGCGCATCGTGCGATCGTTCTCCGAATAGTGCAGCACCACCGAGTTCGGACCCGATCCCACGATCGGCGCATACGAGGCCCGCTCGCACCCGTGCTCCATCCAGGAGGCATACATCGCGCCCGCCACCGCCCGCTCCGTCGCATCCGGCTTGACCGCGCGCATCATCGCCCGTTGCGCGGCAATCGACGCGTCGCTGGCCTTCTTCAACAGCTCCAGCTCCCCCGCGTCCTTCACCACGCGCAGCTCCTGCGTCAACCGCGTCACATCGTGCGCCGCCGGAGTACTCGAATCTCCCAACGTCGCTCCAGTGAACTCCAACAACGCTTTCGCCTGCGCCGCATCCGGCTGCGTCCAAAGCCGGTTCGTCATCTTGCGGTCCGCCGCCATCATCTCGTTCAGCACCTTCGGCAACTCCGTCAGCGGACGCACCTCATCCACCCCGGTCGCCTGCGCCACGCCCGGTGTTGCCGCATCCATCTTGATGCCGGTGTATTTCTCCATGCGCAGATTGCGCGTGGGCAAAAACAAAATCTCTCGATAGCTGGCCGGTGCGCTGCTCGAACCCTGCGCCTCGTTCCCCGCCACCAGCAACGCCGCTCCCGGCTCATTCCAGCCTGTCAGGTAGTAGAAGTCTTCGTCCTGCCGATATGGCATCAGGTCCAGCTGCGACTCTTCCGCCGCAAACAGGATCGCGACGCCCCCGCGCAACTTGCCGGCCAACGCCTCTCGCCGCGCGTGATAGGCCGCGTTGGGCTGCTTCTCCACAGCATGGGCGGCACCCACCGCTCCCATCCACACACTCAGACAGACCGCCACCAGCAAGGCACATCGAAACGGACGCATGCCTTGAGCCTCTACGGCTGACTCGGCGCTGTCAAGCGCTCACTTAGCTCGCTGAGACTCGCCTTGCGGATCCCACCACCGCCTCAGCATTCAGTGTCTCCTCCGCCTCTTGCAGCAGCTTTAACAGCCCCTCGATCGGCATCGGTCGCCCCAGCAACCAGCCTTGCGCCAGTACCGGTTGGTTCATTCCACTGAAGTAGCGCGCCTGCTCCTCCGTCTCCACTCCCTCAACCACCACCTGCAGATGCAGCGCCGCCGCCATTGACAAAATCTGCGGCAAAATCGACACCTTCAGCGAATCCGTGCCAATCGACTGCGTGAACGCCTTGTCGATCTTGATCACATCTACCGAAAGATCATGCAAGTAGGCCAGGCTGGAGTACCCCGTCCCAAAATCGTCGATGTGCGCCAGGTGCCCCATCCTGCGCAACTGCAAAATGGCATTCTGCGCTACCTGCTGCCGCGCCGTCGAGCTCTCCGTAATCTCGATGCCCAGGCTCTGCGGGCTCACGCCAGCCTCCTCCAGCATCCGCGCCAACATGGGCACAAAATGAGAATCCGCCAGGTCCGCTGCCGCGATATTCACATTCACCCGAAAATCCGGCCGCGTCTGCAGCATCGTCTTCAGATCGCTCACCGCGCGCCGCACCACAAATCGAGTGATCTCGCCTACAAAACCACGGTCTTCCGCAATCTTGATGAAGATCTCAGGACTTACCTGGTACCCATCCTCATCCTTCCATCGCGCCAGCGCCTCCGCTCCCACAATCGTCCCGGAGCTGAGATCGAAGATCGGCTGATACAGCAAATACAGAGTCTCGCGTCGAATCGCGCGACGTAGCTGCCGCTCCAGCGAGTGGCTCCGGCGATAAAGGAAAGAGAGCGCCAGCCCCAGCAGTCCGCCGCTGATTCCAAACAGCAGCACGTCCTCCCGGATCTCCGCGCGCTCCATCTGCAATGCGTCCGCTACCGAGACATACGCCGTGATGCACGAGGAATACACCGTCGAACAGTGCGTCGCAAACAGCACATCCGCCCGCCGTGAGCTACCGTCCTCAAGAAGATATGACGGCAGAGAACCAATGTCTCCCATCAGCTCTCGCGGCTGTCCGCTCGGCATGTCGCGATCGAGAACCGCCAGGTGAATCGGAATCGCGCGCATTTGCCGCAGATTGAAAGGGTTGTAGGTGATGTAAGCGTCGCCCAGCCCCACCGACACGATCGTGCGATCGGCCATGCGAAACGGCGCCAGGTCGCGGTACACCCGCGTCCCATCCTTGCGCGCAAACAGCGGATCGTAATGCGCAGACTGGCCGTCCATCCGCCCCAAGGTGGCCGAGCAGGCGATCACCCCATCGTGCATCCGGCCCGCATCCTTCAAATACTGTGACTGGAAGACCGCGCGCCGCGCATACGCGATGTCGGCCTCTGAGCAGCGCGGATACGACGATGCGTTCAATTGCGCCAGAATCCTGCGCGACTCCGCGGATGAGCTCTCCGCCTCGCCCTTCACCTGGTTCGCAAACTGGTCCAGCCTCGCAGATGTGTGCCGCAGCGCCAAGGCGCGTCCAACAATCAACCCGACCCAGGCTCCAGCCGCAGCCGTAATCACAATGGTGGACAGCGAGCCCAGTAAACGCTTAGTGGCAGAACTCATGGGGAATGGATTGCTCTACTATGCTATCCATCGGCACGCCGCGCCGTAACGCTAGGAATTTCCCCAGTTTTCTCTAATCTTTTGATCAAGAGGCGAAGAGCGGCAGCCTTCCTTCTCCAATCCAGAAACGGTTGCTCAACCGCGTCACCGGTCCCGGCGCCCGGCCCCGCAGCCGACCTTGCGCCTCGTGCCACGGCCCCACAAAACGCAGCGCTCCCGGCAAGCTGCAATACACCATCCGTGCCCGCCGCCTCACCGTCTCCACATGCCTCCGGTCCTCCGGCGTAACCGGCACCTCAAACTCCCCCTGAAATCGCGCCGGACGCCACAACGCCGTCAGCGCTCTGTACCACTGCGGCGGCTTCAGCTTCGAACCCGCTCCCTCCAGCAGCCCGCGCGCCATGCCTCGCGCGGCATCCGTCACGCCCAGCAGAGTCGAGCGCTCCATCTCCCGGCAGTACACCTGGAATGCCGCCCAGTCAGCCGGCAATGCGGAAGGCGAAATCCCGCACAACGCCGCTAGAAGCTTGCTCTCCTCGTAATAGGCCGCCAGTTCCTGCTCCGAGAGCGGAGGCAACACCCACTCGTACGCCATCACCGCGCTATCCACCAGTGTTGCGTACACCCAGCGCAGCGCGCCGATCTCGTTGGCCTCATAGTGCGAGCCGCGGGCATACGCACCGATCCCCTCTTCCATGCCGCCCTGCACGTAGGTATGGATCCCGTACAGCCGCCGCGATGCGCCCATCGCCTGCTCCCACGATCCGAAGATCATGCTGAACACAATGCGAAACGTGTGGTGAAAGCGGGCGATCGGGTTTGACATCACCCGGGAGTGCTGCTGCAACGAGGTCGACACCCACGGATGCGCCAGCTGCAACAAGGCCGCGCGCCCCGCCCCTAAAAACAACGCCGACTCCCGATTGATCTTCCAGAACATGGACTGCGGCCCGAACACCCCGGAACGCCCGTCCTTCCGACGCTCAGCGATCTCCGCCAGCACCGCGTCGAACTCCTGCGCGGACACAAAATGTTGACTCTGCCCCGCCGCTGAGGTCTCCATACCTCGATTAGACGGGCTCCGCCGGGCTCGCGTCTGCCGCTTTCACCAAGTCCGCCTTGTCGGCCCTGGTTCCGCAGGCCTCCAGCGCGGGGCGCGATGCGCTCTGCTCGTCTTGTTCCGCCAGCGCCCGCAAAAACTCCGGCGCAATCATCGGCCGCCCGAACAGATATCCCTGCCCCAGGATCGCCGGACGCTTGGCTCCGAAATACTCCGCCTGCTCCCCGGTCTCAATTCCCTCCACTACGATCTGCAGACCCAGCCCGTCCGCCATCGTAAGAATCGGCGGCAAGATCGCCATCGTCACTGACCCGGTCCCGATCGACTGCGTGAATGCCCGATCGATCTTGATCGCGTCCACCGCCAGGTGTTGCAGGTACGACAAAGAGGAATACCCCGTTCCGAAGTCATCGATATGAACACAGTGCCCCGCCTGGCGCAGACGGCGAATGCAATCGATCGCTACATCGTTCCGCGCGGTGCTGCTCTCCGTGATCTCGATCGTCACACTCTCCGCAGCCACCTTGGCCTCCGCCAGGCACCGCTTCAGCATCGGCAAGAACTCCGCATCGGCCAGGTCATCCGCCGAGACGTTCACGCTTAGGCGAAACTCCGGATGCTGCCGCAGCGTCGCACCCAGGTCCCGAAGCGAGCGCTGCAAAATCCGGCGCGTGACCTCGCCCACAAACCCGCCCTGTTCTGCGACCGCAACAAAGACATCCGGGCGCACCTCAACCCCGTTGTCATTGGTCCAGCGCGCCAGCGCCTCCGCGCCCACAATCTTGCGCGTCGCCAACTCCACGACTGGCTGATACACCACCCGCAGCTTGTCCTTGCGCAAAGCCCGCCGCAGCTGACGCTCCAGGCTGTGGCTGCGGCTGTATTCCAGCGAGAGAAACAGGCCGATCACCCCGCCCAGAATCACTCCGAAGACCCTGTAAGTCTCCATGTCCGGCTGCTCCAGCCGCAGAGCCTCATCGTCGGAAAGCGCCGCCGTCATGCAGGTGAATGTGGCCGCCGCACAGCGCGTCGCATACTGAATATCGCCGATCCGGTACGCTCCGTCCCTCGTAAACTGCTCCATGCTCGGCCGGGCGGAGTACTTCGATATCGGAAACGGCCGCTTCTCGTGCGGCCCGATCACTGCCGTCACAATATGCTCCGGCGCACGCGGCCGTAGGACGTTGATGTAAGGGTTCAGCACCACATACACGTCCCCCTGGCGCAGCATCGTCACCGTGAAGTGCGGCAGCGTGAATCCTGGAGGATCGCGATATACCAGCACCCCATCCGCTCCCACCGAATACGGCGCAGGCAGCTTCGTCTTGGACAGGCCTTGTTGTTCGTAGGAGGTGGAACAGGCGATTCGGTCGTCATGGATCCGGCCCACCTCCCGCAGAAGATGTGCCTCCTTCAGGAGGTTCCGCAACAGCTCCAGATCCGCCTGCGAGCACGGCGCGTAGGGAGATGCGAGCATGCCATCCAGCACGGTATGCGAATCGTGGGAGTAAGCCACGCTGTCTTTGAGACTCTGCTCCGCGGCCGCCTTCAGCCGATCTGCCGTGTGCCGCAGCGCAACCGCTCGCCCTAGCTCAAAGCCCCCATAGAGGCCGAAGCCGGAGAACAACACAATAACTCCGAACGTCAGCCCGAAACGGGCGAAAAGCGGGCGCTGCATCAATTTCCCTCTGGCTCAAACCACTTATCGGCAGCGAATCCGAGACGCCTCATCTTAAGACAATGCCCTCTCGTTTGGGACCACCTGGGCGGAGTTCCACTCAGCAGCCTAATCGAGGCCCGCGCTCGCCCGCACCCGGCCTCTGTCTTACGTTCGTAATGTTCGTGCCAAATAGGAACCGTCTGCTAGGAACCGTGTTGCGCCCGGCTTACTCCGCGGCCGCCCGCAACATCGCCGCCAGGCTGCGCTCCACGTCCTCCGCCGTGGTCGCCCAGGAGGACACGCTGATGCGCATGGCCTGCTGTCCCTGCCACACCGTCGGACCGCACCAGCACGTTCCGTCCGCTTGTATGCGTTCGATGGTGCGCAGCGTCCGCTCCGCCGATCCGAACGACACCAGCACCTGGTTGATCACCACGTCATTCAGCACCTGGTAGCCGGCCGACTTCAGCCCCTCTGCAAATCGCCGGGCGTGAGCCGAGGTCCGCTCCACCAACGCCGCCATCCCGCTCCGCCCCAACGAGCGCAAACCCGCCCACAGCTCCACCCCGCGTGCGCGGCGCGACAGCTCCGGGTTGTAGTCGCTGGGCTCGCGATGTTCGCCTAACGTCAGATACGCCGCCTGCAGCGACATCGTCGCGCGCAGGATCTCCGGATTGCGCACCAGCGCCAGTCCGCAGTCGTAGCCGATATTGGGCCACTTGTGAGCGTCCGTGGCCCACGAATCCGCCTGCTCAAACCCATGCACCAGGTGGCGATAGGCGGGAGACACAGCAGCCCACAACCCAAACGCCCCATCGACATGGATCCAGGCTCCCGCCCGCCGCGCCTCCGGAATGATCGCCGCCGCCGGATCGAAAGCCCCGGTGTTCACATTGCCCGCCTGCAGACAAAGAATCGTCCGCTCGTCCAGATGTGGCAATGCGTCGGCCCGCATCCGCCCCTGGTTATCCACTGGAACGCGCACCACCCGGTTACGGCCTAACCCAAGCAATCCCAGCGCCTTGTGAACCGAGACGTGGGCCTCCCCACTCACCACCACCGTCAGCGTCGGCGCCCCCATCAGGCCCTCCGACTCCACGTCCCACCCCGCCCGCTCCAGCAGCGCGTGACGCGCGGCGGCCAGCGCCGTAAAGTTGGCCATGGTGGCGCCCGTAGCCAGTGCCCCGCCCGTCCCCTCCGGCAAGCCAAGAAGTTGGCGCGTCCACTCCAGCGCCACCTCTTCCAGCGTGATCGCCGCGGGAGACTGCACAAACATCGATGCATTCTGGTCCCAGGTGTCCACCAGCCACGAGGCCGCCAACGCCGCGGGCAGGCACCCCCCGTTCACAAACCCGAAGAACCGCCCCGCCGTCTTCGCGATCGTGGCCGGCGATGCATACTGCTTCAGCATCTCCAGCACCGTCTCCGCGTCCGTCGGACCCTCCGGCAGAGCCTCTCGAAACACCTTCAACCCCGCCACCGCCTCAGGAGTCGGGGCCACTGAGCGCGCGTCCTCGCAATCAAGGTAGGCCAGCGCCGCGGCGCACGCTTGCCGCAGTAGTTCGGCGCGCTTTTCAGCAGAGTTAGAAACAGCCGGCAGATCGGTCAACGGAGTGGAAGCCATGCTTATAAGATAGGCGAGCGGCGATTAGGATCCATCCAGCCCCACATTCCTGCCCCTTTTCCACCCCCTCTCCGCGACTGAAGATGAGCAGGAGGTGCCCGCTGCCCCCACCCCCCTGGCGGTCCTGCCCGAGGGGTGGTTGTGTTTCCTGTGGATTCGCCGTATTCTATGAAAGCAGACGCGTTTGTCCGCCGGGGTTGCCGTGAGTCTGCCGGCTGGCGGAGAGATGAGTGGGCTAACAGCCCACTTTTTATTTGGCGCAAACTCCCCCTGAAAATCCGCAGCCAGCAGCGGCTTCCGGGGCCCCGGGTTCACGACGCAATGGGGCCATAAGGCTCCGCGAATGAGGATGATGGCGGTTAAGCTCGACGAAATTCGGAGCGCAGCACAGCGGGTCGCGGCCTCGCACGGTCTCGACCTCGTTGACCTGGAGTTCCTCGGCCCAGCCAAGGAACGCACCCTGCGCGTGTACCTCGAGAAGAACGCCGAGGGTCGCGCCCGCCTCAAAGAACAGCTGGCCACCGGCGCCGAAGAGCTCCCCGAGGCCTTGCGCGAAGGAATATTAAGCCCTGAACAGCTTTCCGGCATCACACATGAAGATTGCGCCGAATTCAGCCGGGATTTTGGGGTGCTGCTGGACGTCGAAGACCTGGTGCCCGGCGGCGAATACGTTTTGGAAGCTAGTTCGCCCGGATTAGATCGCAAACTGACCCGCCCTGAGGAGTTTCAGCGCTTCACCGGCAGTTTGGTCAAGATCCAGACATTCGAGCCAATCCGCAACAACCGCCACTGGCAGGGACGCTTGACCTCCGCAGACGCGGATGGCATCGTCGTCGACCTGGCGGCCGTCAAACAAAACAGCAAGAGCCGGAAGACCGGCGTAAGTACCGTGGAAATCGCCTTCAGCAACATTGAGAAGGCGCAACTGATCCCTGAGATTTAGGGAAAGGGACCTGGGAACCAGAGACAAGGACTGCAACAGCGGCAACACCGTTGAATGATGTGAAACTCAGTCCCTTCTCCCCCCTTTAGTCCCTCTCCAAGAAGAGAGCAAGGAACGTATGGCCAGCCCTTTGTATCAAAGTATCGAGCTTCTTAGCCGGGAAAAAGGCATCGAGCCCGACATCGTCGTCGGCGCCGTCGAGGAGGCCATTGCCCTGGCCACGCGCAAGTACTACAAAACCCAGGAAAACATGCGCGGGGAGCTGAACAAAGACACGGGCGAGATTACGGCCTACGTGTACAAAACCGTGGTCGCCGACGAGGAACAGATCGAGGACCCGGTCAACCAGATCACCCTCGAAGAAGCCAGCCAGCTGGCTCCCGGGGTTGAGGTGGGCAGCGAAATCCGCCTCTATAAGGACACCACCCCCCTGGGCCGTATCGCCGCCCAGCTGGCCAAGCAGGTCATCTTCCAGAAGGTCCGCGAAGCCGAACGCGATACCGTGTTCCAGGAATACGCGCACCGCGAGAAAGAAGTCCTCAACGCCACCGTCAAGCGCGTCGAAGGCCAGGACGTCATCTTCGACCTGGGCAAGGCCGAAGCCCGCTGCCCCAAGCGCGAGCAGTCGCGCCTCGAGTCCTTCACCGTGGGCGAACGCGTCCGCGTCGTGCTGCTCAAGGTCGACCGCGCCGCTAAGGGTCCCCAGGTGATCGTCTCCCGCGCCGCCCCGGAACTGGTGCAAAACCTCTTCCAGTCGGAGGTCCCGGAGATCTACGACAACACCGTGGTCATCCGCGCCATCGCCCGCGAAGCCGGCGAGCGCACCAAGATCGCCGTCATGAGCCGCGACAAGGACGTCGACCCCGTGGGCGCCTGCGTCGGCATGAAGGGCATGCGCGTGCAGTCCATCATCCGTGAGCTGCGCGGCGAAAAGATCGACATCATCGAGTTCAGCGAAGAGATCACCACTTTCGCCGAAAAGGCGCTGCAGCCCGCCAAGGTCAGCCGCGTCTCCATCACCGACCTCGGCGAAAAGCAGCTCGAAGTCATCGTCGACGACACTCAGCTCTCCCTGGCCATCGGTAAGAAGGGCCAGAACGTGCGCCTCGCGGCCAAATTGCTGGGCTGGAAGATCGACATCAAGAGCGAAGAAGAGAAGCGCCAGGAAGTCGAACAGCAGATGCAGGCCCTCTCCGGCGGGCCCACCACCCCCATCGAGCAGGTCAGCGAACTGGGCGACACCATCATCCAGAAGCTGGTCGCCGCGGGCATCACCACCGTCGAATCCCTGGCCGACATGACCCCCGAGCAGCTCGAAGAGATCCCGGGCATCGGCGAAAAGACCCTGGAACGGATCAGCGTCGCCGTCCGCCACTACTTCGGACACTTCGAAGAAGGCGAAGAACGCCCCGCCCAGCCCAGCGAAGCCACAACCAGCGAAGCTGTGGCCACGGGAGAAGGACCGGCCGAAACCGCGGAAACAGAGCAGGATCGCGTGCACGCCGCTCAGGAAGAGTTGGCTCTGGAGCGCTCCGCTGCTGCCGAAGCCGAGGATCTGGTTCCGGCTGGCTCGCATGAAGATGCGCTTCCCGCAGGGGAAGCAGAGAACGAAACTGGCACGATCGAGACGCCCGAAGAGGGCGGCGCATAATGCGCCGCCCAATTTTGGGCCATTCAAGGGATAATGGAGTTTCCGGACGCGGAAACCCCACCAGCAGCAGCCAATGCCATGAGGTAGCTATGAGCGCTTAAGGCTTTGGGTAGCAGATTTCGAAAAGAGGCGGATGAGTAAGGTTCGAATTAACGATCTCGCACGCGAGATGGAAGTCAAGAGCCGACAGGTTCTCGACATATTGACAGAGCTCGGCTTGGGAGCCGGCAAAACGCATTCCAGCTCGCTTGAGCCGGACGAGGCGGAAAAGGTTCGTGCGCATTTCAACCGCGGTAGCCGCGGCTCGGCCTCTGCGCGCACTCCGCAGGGAATCCAACCCAAGGTGGATCTCTCCCATATCTCCAAGCCCGGCGACGCGCTGAAGGCTATCCTCGCGCGTAAACAAGCTCAGGAAGAGGAAGCCCGCCGCAGCCACGCTCCGGCGCGCCCCCCGGCCGCCACGCCGCCGCAGACACCGGCAAAACCCGCTCCGCCCGCTGTCGCCGTGGCCGCGCCGCCTGCACAGGCCGCCCGCCCCGAGCCGCGCAAGATTGTCCCGCAGGTGCGGCAGGCTCCCAACATCATCTCCGTCCCGGCTCAGCCCGCGATTGCCTCGCGTCCGCCTGCCAGCGCCGTGGTGGCCAAGCCGCCAGCGGGCGCAGCTCCAGCGGCTCCGCGTCCGGCTGTGGCCGTAGGGCCTCCGCCCGTCGCCGTGGTGGTCAAGCCTCCCGTGGCCCCGGTCGCGCCTCCCAAGGCCGCGGAACCTGTTGCTCCGGTCGCCAAGCCCGCCGCTCCGCCCGCGGCAGTAGCGGCAACCCCGGCTCCGGCGCCGGTCGCGGCAGCACCTGCCGTGACGCCCGCGCCGCCCGCAGCTGTGGTTGCACCTCCGCCGCCTCCTGCTCCTGAGCCCGTAGCGGCTCCCGTGGCAGCCGCGCCGATCGTGGAAGCACCCAAGCCCGCCCCCGCTCCTGAAGCAGCCGCTCCCGCCGTCGAGGCACCCGCTGCAGCTCCCGAGCCGGTGGCCGAAAAGCCCGCGGAGCCCGTCGCAGCCGCTCCCGCAGCACCGGTGCGCCGCGTCGTGATGCCCCAGACCGGGCCTCGTCCGGTGTACAAGGCTCCTCCGGTCAATCCCGCAACCGCGGCTGCCGCCAGCGCTCCTCAGGGCGCCGGATTGCAGCGCGGTCGCCCCATCTTCGATCGCCGTCCCGCAGGTGGACCTGGCGGTCCTGGCGGTCCTGGCGGCGGCTTTGGACAGCGTCCGCAGGGTGGCCCCGGACAGGGCTACGCCGGCGGTCCTCGTCCCAAGCACCCCACCCGCACCGCTCCTGGTGGTTTCCAGGGACAAGGTGGCCCCGGCGGCCCGGGCGGTCGCCCCGGCTTTGGTGGTCCTCGTCCCGGTGGTTTCGGCGGTCCGCGCCCTGGTGGCTTTGGTGGACCTCGCCCCGGCGGCTTCGGCGGCCCGGGTGCAGGCGCGCCCCCCACGGGTGAAGCTCCGCGTCCGACTCGTGGTCCAGCGGCCAGAGGCCGCGGCCGTGGCGGTCAGCAATACCCCAAGACCAAAGAAGGTCCGATGAAGGGCTTTGTCCCGCCGCCACGTTTTGGCGGGGCTGCCAACTTCACCACCGAACCGCTGCCCATCACCCGTGAAATCACGGTCACGGAAGGGATCAGCGTCAAGGATCTGGCCGAGAAGCTCGAGATCCGCGCCAAGGATCTGATCGCGATCCTGCTCATGCGCGGCGTCTTCGTCACCGTCAACCAGTCCCTCGACGCGGAGATGGTCAAGGATGTGGCCGCCAAGTTCGGCGCCGCGGCCAACGTCATCAGCTACGAAGAAGAGCTCGAAAACCAGGCCATCGAAGAGGTGTTGGAATCCGACAACACCGAGATGGTCGAGGTGCCCCGTGCTCCTGTGGTCACCGTCATGGGCCACGTCGATCACGGTAAGACCAGCTTGCGCGACGCCATCCGCGAGACCGACGTGGCGGCCGGCGAAGCCGGCGGCATCACCCAGCACATCGGCGCCTACAAGGTGAAGTTCGCCAAGGAAGGCTCTCCGGCCTCCGGCCGCGAGATCGTCTTCCTCGATACCCCAGGTCATGAAGCCTTTACCCGCATGCGTGCCCGCGGTGCCAAGGTCACCGACATCGTAGTCATCGTGGTTGCCGCCGACGACGGCGTCATGCCTCAGACCCTCGAAGCTATCGATCACGCCAAGGCTGCGGAAGTTCCCATCATTGTGGCCGTCAACAAGATCGATAAGCCCGAGGCTAATCCCGACCGCGTCAAGAAGCAGCTCGCCGATCGCGGCCTCATCCCTGAAGAGTGGGCGGGCGGCGGCGAAAGCTCCACGGTATTCGTGGAAGTCTCCGCCAAGAAGCGCCTCAACCTCGACCTGCTCCTCGAGATGATCTGCCTGGTCAGCGATATCAAGGCTCCCAAGGCGACTCCCGGCCGCAAAGCCGTGGGCTCCGTCCTCGAAGCCAAGCTGGATCGCGGCCGCGGTGCTGTGGCGACCGTGCTCGTCCAGGACGGTACCCTCAAGGTCAACGACAGCTACATCGTCGGCAACACCTTCGGTAAGGTTCGCGCCATGTTCGACGACCGCGGCCGGGCCATCGACGAAGCCGGCCCCTCCACCCCGGTGGAAGTGCTCGGCCTCGAGTCCCTGCCCGACTCCGGCGACACCTTCCTGGTCGTCGCTGATCGCGACAAGGCCAAGGGCATTGCCGGCTACCGCAAGATGAAGGAGCGCGAGGCGCAGTTGGCCAAGAGCTCCCGTGTCTCGCTGGAAGGACTCGCCGAGCAGATTCGCCTGGCTGGCGTGAAGGACCTCGCCCTCATCATCAAGGGCGACGTCACCGGCTCCGTCGAAGTGCTGGCCGACTCCCTCATCCGCATGTCCACCGAGAAGGTGCGCATCAAGGTGATCCGCTCCGGCGTAGGCTCCATCACCGAGTCCGACGTGCTGCTGGCCACCGCCTCCAACGCCATCATCATCGGCTTCAACGTGCGCCCCGAGCGCAAGGCCGCTGACCTGGCGCAACAGGAAGGCGTGGACATCCGCCTGCACTCCATCATCTACGAGTTGCAGGACGAGATGCGCCTGGCCATGATGGGCCTCCTCGAACCCACGTTCAAGGAGATCTACGTGGGCCGGGCACAGGTCCTCAACATCTTCAGAATTCCGAAGGTGGGCACCATCGCCGGCTGCCGCGTCCAGGATGGTGTCATCCGCCGCGACGCCGACGTCAAGGTCATGCGCGACGGCGAACAGGTCTTCAAGGGCAAGGTCGGCTCGCTCAAGCGCTTCAAGGACGACGCCAAGGAAGTCACCAACGGCATGGAATGCGGTATCGGCATCCAGAACTTTAGCGACTTGAAGGAAGGCGACCTCATCGAAGCCTTCACCACCGAAAAGATGGCCGCCGACCTCGGCGCCCTCACCTCGGCCAAGGCCTAGTCAACCCTCCACCTGCATCCCACCGGCCCGCTGCTTTCCACCAGCAGCGGGCCGTTTTCATGCCATAAATCGTGCGCTGCCACCCACCCGCCGGACCTTTGTCGCATTCGAAAAGCTCAACCGCCACTGCTCGTCCCTTTCGTGACTCGCTCCGCGGCACAACTCCCCTGAAATCTT
>CBJOJD010000107.1:0-15063 GCA_966443485.1 uncultured bacterium
ACACTGCTCCCGCCAGTTGAAGCAGCCGCTATCCCGCCGTAGATCCCGCCGATCACAGCGCCGACCCCGACACCGACACACTACGGGCATTTGCCGCTAGGGTCTGTGAGGAAAGTCGGATCGTCGCCTACATACGCATAGAGGTCAGTCGAGCCAGAAGTGAAACCTATCGGGTCTTCGCTAAGGAAGCGTCCTAGAGTCGGGTTATAGTATCTAGCACGGTAGTAGTAGATGTCCAACCCATCACTCTCACGACCAGTGAACGTGTAGCTGTTGTCTGTCGTGCCAGTCACCGACATATCGCCAAATGGATCGTAGGTATATTGAACCTTCTCAGCGCCACTCGCATCGGTGAGCGCGACAGTACTGCCTAAAGCATCTGTTGCGTAGAAAGCAGAGCTACTGGTCCGCCGCTAGGTCTGGGGAGATGAAGGTTTCGAAGAGAGAATCGTCGCAGGACCTAGCGCGGCGACCGCATGTTCTGAGCGGCCTTAAGTTGAGAGTTCTTAAGAGAAAAGCGCAACCTAGAAACGAACTGCGACGGACAATCACTATTGAATACCAGAGGCACGTTGAGGCTGTTCTGCCCTCAAATATTCCCTCCGCCAAAGTAGTGCGCCCTTTAGCAAGAAGACTTTCGATTTTCTTTATTGACTCTTGGCCTTGTTCTCGTTACGCTTGGGCGCCTCGGGCTTCTCTCCTGATCGATCGCACACGGCCGCAATCCGCCGAACCCGTCTCTTTCCTGTTCTCACGGAGTTCACCCCGATGAATGAAACTGCCATTGCTCAGGTTTTACTGCGGATCACTGGATCGCTGAAGCCTGCGAGCTTCACGACCTCCGCCGATCTTGAAGAGGCACGCACCGTACTGGCCAGGACAATGCTGCGCGGGATCGCGCCGGAACAGCTTGTCTCGAAGCCTGTGGCCGGAGCAGCCAAACCGTCGGTAATGCACACAGCCGTCTTCGATGACGCGGTACATGCCCGAATCCAGAAACTCGCGACTCATGTTCTCCGTGCGCATGACCCCGCTTCTCCTCCATCGCAACTCGGCTTCCTGAGCTCGCTCGCTGCGCCGAGCGCTTCGGCTCCGGCGTGGGCCTCTGGTATGGCCGTGACCAAGACGCTCGGACCGTTCGAGGACCACACCGGCATTCCTTACTGGCTCCACATATTCAACCTGACGTTCTCGCTGCAATTCGCATTCGGAACCGCAAGCAATGTCTTTGGCGTATTTCCGGTGGAGGTCGACAGCAAGGACACACCCCTACATCTGGACCTCGGGAAAGGGAGCATCTGGTTTCCGACGCCATGGTTCGCATCCGGCTCACCCAGCGGCAGCTTTACTGGTTTTCAAATTCAAAGCGGGGCCATGGTTTTTAGTGCGTCCGTCAGCCTCATCTCCGGTGTTGTAGTGGTACCCGCAGGATCGACTTTCACCATAACCGCGCAGCTTGCGCCGAATCCCGCGCCGACCCCTAACAATGGCCCAGGCGCCGATGCAAATCATGCAAAGGTCCAAACACCGGTCAGCATCCAGATAGATTTCGCCGAGAATTCCGCAACCCTGGTGAAGCTGGATGACAGCTTGCTCAATGTCTACGGCACGACGGTGAATCTTCGCTGGAAGAACCAACCGCCTGCGCTTGCATCAGGGCAAGTGGCAATTCCTTGCGAACTTGACGTTGCCAGCTTTGCTTTTACCGACGTGCGATCGACGGTCTTCGTTCCCTCCGGGTCGGCCTCGATCGCCGCGGGAGGATGGGCTTTGCCGGCTCCCGTGACGACCATTGCCAACCTCGGCGAGGCGGATGGTGCGGGCTTCCTCTATCTAGGACTTGGTTCCGGCATCTCCGCATCCTGGCAGGCACAACCTCAGCCTTACTTGTTCGATGGCGTGATTCTGGAAGCATCGCCTGGGAATTTGTCGATCCTCGCCGGGTCCTCCGTTGTGAAGTCCACTGTCTCCACTATCGAGTTATGGGAGGAGAAACCAGCGACGCTGCATCGTAAATCGACGATCGATCTTGTCTATTCCAAGCCTTCGGTTGTTTATCTTTCGACAGCGACCACGGAACTGCTCTACGTGGGCGGAACACTGAATGCCCATCTCGACCGGCCACTCGAAGCGAATGGATCGCGCTTCCCGTTCCTGAAAATGAGCGCGCTGGCAATCTTCTTCGCCGAAGCGACGCAGACCCGCGTCTTCGTCCTTGCTGTTCCCAACACTAATCCATCCATCTATTCCAAGGAGCTCTCCATCGCATTCAAGAACGCGCTTTTGGGAGTTCAACCGCCGTTGCTGCTGGTCTTTGTCGGAGTGCTGCAACCGCAGACAGCTATTGTGCAGCAATGCCAGTTGACAGTTTTCTTCCGCGCTTACTGGCTTCTGCCGTCATTGCCCGATCCCTATGCCGCCAGTTTCGACACCATCGAAACTATTCGCTCGCAAGAGAGCGGACAGAGCACTGAGATTCTCCTCATTGACATTGAGTGGAGTGGCGCCACCTCTCAGGCGACGATTCAGCTTGCACTGGAGGTCCGATCGCAAACCGGCACAGGTGCCGGATTCCTGGGCGAACTTGCTTTGAGTCGCCGAACGGGCGGCTTGGTGCTGCTCGATCTGTCGAGCCGCGCGGATCTGTTCGGGGTGAAGGTTGGTGGGGATTACGTAGCGGGCGGCGATCAAGGCCCCGTGAACAAACAAGGGTATGCGCCAATCTTCGGATTTGAAGATCTCTCCCTCGCATTCAATCAGGGATTGCTTGCCACCTTCGCGCTTCCCCAGACTTCGTGGGAGCCGATGGTATCCGAGGAACTGCCGCAAGGCGTGATCTCCGCCGGACTTGATGCGGGTGACGGTGGTCCGCTGGTGCTGCATTCATTCAATTTCCAGCAGCTTGTTCCTCTGGCGCCTATCCCCGTGCTTACCTCGCAGGTGAAGAATGTGGCGAGCGGCAAACCATTCCAGGCCACATTCAGTCTTCCCTTTGGACTTACCGCGCGCATAGAGCAACCGAATGCAATGGTCACTACAAAGGATGGATTCATGCCGGAGCTGTTCGCCAATCTTGGGGCCTTTCAACTCAACAGCCCCGATTTCGCGGACCACAATCTACGCGGCGGGCACCAACTCACAGTGGTCGCTCCATCCAATACCACGCCACCAAGCGCCAACCAACCCAATGCGAGCTTCGGCGGATTCACCCATGTTTATCCATTTCCAGCCGATCCCGGGCCTTCCGGTTATGGCTACTCTGTGCTCGGCCAGGACGTGGGTCAGATCTTCGAGGGTCAATTCGGCAGCGGAGGTACGGTTCCTCTGCGGCGCATTGACTTCTCGGGTTATGGCGCGAGCATCTTCAGCGATTGGAGAGACGATCAACAGCCTCCCGCGATTATCAAAGTGCAGTTCAGCACGATCACCGGCCGCACCGGGTACGAAGTCATCAAGGCTGAAACCATTCTCTATCCCTACTGTGTGCGCCTGGTTCGCACAGTCACGATTCAGCGCAAGCTGGCGGGATGGGTGGATCGAAAAGACTCGGGATGGCAGGCAGCAACACCCGGCGAGTTCGCATTTCTTACTGCGGAATTCGCGGGCCATGTGCACAAGGGCGCGATGCTGGGAGTCTACAACGTCCGCAATATTCGGGATCTCGAAGGTCCGAGCAATGTCATCACCGCGACTCCGCCTCCCCCGCCTCCCTTCACCGATCCTTTCCAATTCCGCAAGGTGCTCTTCGATGCCGAGATCGGTGTCGACAGCCGCATCAGCGTCGTTGCCGGTGGCGCCGTCAGCAATATCCTCGACGCTTCCGGAAATCCCATCACTCTTGTGCCCTCGCGGGATCTCGTTGGCTACGTGCAGTTGTCTCCCGTATACGATCCACTGGCTCCGGGCAATCTGGGTTATCTACCCGGCCTCAGTCAGTTGTCGTCACTGATTACGCAGACCGGCCCTTTCACGCCGGATCTGCCTTGCGTCCTGGCTATCGCGAGCCTGGGTGCGCAGCCCGGTGTCAGCCTGCGTTGCACCACGGCGGAAGTGAACATAGCAATCAACGGGACCAACTCACCCGCTATCTCTGTCGCTGTGCGAGGGGCGCCGCAACTTCCGCGAGATGGCGCATGGGGCGTGGGCAAGCGCGCATCATTTGAACCGGCACCGCATTTGCTGCCGCCAAACGCGTCTATTCCGCTGGTGCAGAACGCCACGGACACCGCGGCATGGCACTTCGCGGACACCACGGATGTACTGCAACTGAGCACGCCCGATACCCTCTATAGCTTTCTGCAAGCGACTGGCACTCAGAAGGTCCTTTTCGAACAGCCAAACGTACCCCAGGCCGGCGTGACGACCGGAGCCGGACAAGCGCCGGGACTGCAACTGCCCGCGGCTCCCAGCTTTGGCGACATGGGAAGTCTGCTCAATGCCACGGGCATCTTCCCCGACATCGCGAATGCTCTTTCACTGGCCACGGGAGCAGTGGAGCAGATTGAAAACCTGGCGGACGGACTCAAGTACAAAAAGGAATACACCTATCCTCTCGATCCCTCGACTGCGACGGGAGCCAAGCAGAGTACACTCGCCGACCTCGCCAGTATCTTCAAGCTCGAACTGGCCTACGCCGACACCAGCAAGGGGACATCCAAACCCACCAAGATCACGTTGATCATCGATCCGACCGGCTCGCCACGCTGGTCGATTTCCATCACGCCTCTCAGTCTGCTGGTGACCGTTCCATCTATTTCTTCCGATCCACTGCTGACGATCGTCGCCGGATTCGACGTCGATCCCGCCAAGTATGTGGGCGGGTTCGTCGGAGATGAGAACATCAAGCCGCACGTCTCCAACCTCAACGTCCAATTCAACGGCGCGCTCAATGTGATTCAGACTGTTTTCAGCCGCATCGAGGCGATCGCGTCGTTCCTTCCTGGAGGCAAAGCTGCTGGACTGAAGATTGGACTCTCCGACGGGAAACTGACGGTCGAAGATAGCTTCTCGCTTCCCACTCTTCCCCTCGGGCTCGGCGAATTGAGCGGCATCAGTCTCGATCTCGGGCTTGCCATTCAACTCTCGCCTCTCAACGCCGGATTCACCGTAGGGATCGGCAGTCCCGAGAACCCGTTCAACTGGATTGTGTCGCCGCTGGCCGGCAATGGGCTGGTCAATCTCGGCCTCAAGAACAACGCACCGAATATCGACCTGCAGGCTGGGATCGGCGTGGCGTTGGCCATCGACCTCGGCATCGCGTCCGGTTCCGCATCCGTTGTCCTTGCGCTGAACGTCGATGTGAATCCACCCACGATCACGCTGATGGTGCTGCTGACCGGCCAGGCCTCTGTGGATGTCCTCGATGGGCTGGCGAGTGCCTCACTCACACTCACCGCAGGCATCGGCGTCAGCATCAATCCGCTACCCGTTCCCACCATCAAGTTGCTGCCTCCGGAGATCGACTTCCCATCCGAGACCATCACCATGATCGCGACTGTTTCGGTGGGCATTCACCTTACGGTGGCATGGGTCGTGAGCGTGGACTGGGACGGCTCGTGGCAGTTCAGTCAAGGCTTCACCACCCCCGAAATCGACGTCAGCTTGTAGCACTGGAGCACCCCATGGCACTCAATGATCTTCGCCTCAGCTTGATGACGTTCCCGCAGCGCGTGACGCCTTCCGGCGCGTCTTCGACACTTGACCTGCGCCTTCTGCTTTTGCCCCTGGGCGATCCCACGGCGGCGATCGATGCGGGCTGGCCAGCCTTTGCGGGAACCATGCTCAAACTGAATGCCTGCGTGATCGACAGTTTGGCCTCCCTTCCGACAAACAGCTCGCCCATTTCGCTCACGGTACCATTTACCGCCGCGCCGCCAGCGAACGCGGTCGCGCTCTTCACGCTGCTCAAGAAGAATCTGACCGACAAAGGCGTGACGGTGAATACCAATACACCCGCTTCCCCCAATGGCGTTCGCATCAAGAAGGCGCTTCCGTCGAGCTACACCGACGCTTTCCCTTTCTCTCAACCGCGCACAGGTGACCTTCTGGTGGGCGATGGATTTGGCTGCGCCATTCGGGGACAAAAACCGAATACGGATCCTAACCCGCCCAAGCCTGTCATCGAGTGGGGACAGATTCTGTCGTTCGCGTTGCGTCAGCCGGTACTTGCCGAAGCCCTTGGACTGATCTATCCGATTTCTCTGACGATCAGGCCTCCTCTGCTCAAGAATGGCGGATGGATCTATGTCACACTGGACACCGCGCCCGGAGCCAATCCCTATACCACGGAATGGCAAACTCCCGGCAACTTCGACTTCCTTCGCCGCTACGCTGCGCGCATTCCCGCCATCGCGCCCACGGACGATCGGACTCTTTTCGCGGCGCAACTGTTCCCGGTAGTCGACGTGCCGGATGGCATCTACGATGACGTGCAGGCCGAGGCCGAAGAGTACGACGACGGATTCGCCAAGGTCATCCATTGCAACCAGCCCACGAACATCGACGCCGCTACGGCCAAGACCGACCAGATCGCTCCCGGCGCCGAGGCCGGCATTCAGATCGGATGGGACGATGAGCAGTTGACAGTCTGGTGCAATCGGCAACTCGAATTATTGCGATTCCGCCTGGGAGCACCCGCGAACCCCAATAATCCTGAAGCCGCATTGGGCGTGCAAGGTTATCGCGTCGATGTACGCCGCACAGCGGCAGATACGTGGCAATCGCTGTGCATGGTCACGGGCACGCTTCAATTCAATGGCGCTTCTGCGGATGGGAAAGGCAACACGCCGTTGCCTGCACCCAGCGAACTGTGGATCGAGCCGACACCGCTGCGCCCTACGCCCTCATCCGGGCCCAATGACGCAGAGGCATGGCTACCGCTCTACTTCGCTCAGTGGCGCGGGTACTCGCTCGTGGTGCACGACGATACAACCTCGAAGCTGACCCCCGGCACCAAGTCCACGCCAGCAAATTTTCTGCAGGCATTCCTCAACAATGTACCTGTGCTTCGCTATGGTCTAGATTACGAATTCCGGGTACGGCTCGCCGACCTAACAGGCGGAGGTCCGAAATCGAACGACACACCCACCAATCCCGCACTTGCTCCGATCGGCAAGCGTCACTTTGTGCGACATCTTCCGCCCAAGGCCCTGGTCACCTCTCAAACGCCCGCGCCCGCGGCGATCGTCCGCGGAACGTTTCCTTCGACGCCTTCGCAAGTGCCAGTTCCCGATCCCACGCAAGCCATCCAGACCATCACTGTGCAGAGACCACGGATTGGATATCCGGAAGCAGTTTTCGCTGGAGTGACTCCGGCCACGTTTACAGGGGCCTCGCTCGATGCGTTGATCGCGGACGCAGTTTCGAACCACACCACGCTGAACGTTCCCGATCCCGATGTGGACCGCTTTGCCGTTACAGTGGAAGCCCGCATGCCCGCGCACGATTCGGGCACTCCAGGTATTCTGCCCGACAATACCGATGGCCTTTATCGCGTTGTTTATCGCATCGAGATTCCGTTCAATGCCACAGCGGCCGATCCGGACCCGAGCATCTCTCTTAATCTGGATTATCAAGACATTCATCAGATCTCCGATCTGGCTACCTTCGCGCCCGCGGGAACAACCATCGCCATTCCAACCGCGCGCGACATCCGGATTCGTTTACAGCCCCTCTGTCAACCACGCGTGAACTACTACGCCGATGCAGAGCCACCCGTCGGGCTGGTAACCGACTTTATCGTGCGTAAAGAGGCAGTCGCTGAGTTGGCGCTCTTCCCGATGGATCCCGTATCGCAGGTCAAGTCCATTTACCTACAGCCTTCTGACAACATGGTGCAGCTCCTGGCGCAAGCCCTCGACCTGAAGGTCGATAACTTGACGTTCGCTGGAATGCCCGGAGCACGCACAATCTTTTCCTGCTCGCAAGCGCTGCGCCACACCCTCGCTTCCGATTACTCATCGATCACTTTTGCCAACCAGCCCGAGTTTTTGAATCACTGGATCGTCGCGCTGGAGTTCAACCTCGATCGCGATTGGACATGGGATGGCTTTTCCGAGCCGGCCTTCACCATCAAACCAACGGGAACCAGCGGCTCCCCTGGCACCGTGAGCTATCCGAGAACCGTTGCCCAATTGGCTCTTGGCGATCTGACGACTGCACCGGATCGCACCACTGCGCGCGTCATCTTTTTCGACGCGGTGGAGCCCAAACCTGCCACCGGCTCTTTCCCTGCCGAGCTCAATCCGCAATGGAATGTCACCTGCAACTTCCCTGTCGCGCCGCAGTTGGTGCAGATCTATGCAACCCGTCTACCGATTACAGTTCCACCCGCACAGACGCCCAAGATCGCCGCTACAGGAATCGCGCTGTCACCCTATCATCACGACAGCGCCTATAGCTCCACGGATCCCCGCCAGCGCTTTCTTTGGATCGAATTCGACAAGCCTGTTGCCGATCACGATGACACCTACTTCGCGCGCGTACTCGCCTCCGGGCCGGACCCATTGCTCTCTGTGGATCTCATCCCGAGCCCGCTTGCCGAACCCGTTCCTCCGGCTTTGCCTATCGACCCAGAGCTGATAAGGGTGGTCTCGCCGGGAGAGAGCGACGATGCCGCGGGTCTGGATGCGATGACGCAACTGATCCCAGCCACTTCGCACACGAAGGGGCTTCATTACCTGCTACCCTTACCTCCCGGTATCTCTTCCGAGGCGCTCGAACTCTTCTCTTTCTGGACCTACGAATTTCGCGTAGGTCACAAGTTCGACCTGGGCAAGGATTCAGGAGGGACCGAGCACTATCGCTGGTCGACTGCCCAGGGCCGCTTCGGTGCTCCTCTTATCGTTGCCGGCATCCAGCACCCGTCTCCGCATCTGGTCTGCACCGTCCAACACACACCGAAGGCCATCTTCGTCAGCGCGCCGTATGCGACGACCGTCGATAACGGCGTGCGATTCATCGACACATTTCTCGGCGACCCTCGCACCGAGATCGTAGTCATGCTCTATGCCCAAGTGACTCAGATTGATGGCGAATCACGCCGCAACATCCTGCTCGAGCATCGCGTGCTGGTGCCGCAAATCCCCGAGCAGACTCCGGGAGGATCCTTCGTCATGCCGACTCCGCAGACCCGCGATCTGATCGGCACGACTGTCTTTTCTCAACACCATGTCGAGTCGATCCTCGCGCAGCTTCGTCTCTCGAAACTCACTCCACTGAGTGTCCTTGCGGTGGAGCTATTTCCTGGAGACAATCTGGGGAAATCCGACTTTCGGCGGCGCGGCAATCAGCGATCGCAGGAGCTTCAGGAAGAGTACTCAACCATCGCCGTCGAGGATCAACAAGGGAACGACGCCCTCGGCTCGGACCTGGGAAACCGGCGCATTCTCCGCACTTCACCACTAACGCCAGTTCCCTCGATCTGCTGATCAGAAGTGTCCGCGTAGATGCGGCACGATTCCGTCGACGGCTGAATAGCCAGGCAGATTCGAAAAGCTCGATGCAATCTTCCTCACCTTTATCAATTTCGTTCTGATCGTCGAGGTTTTCGAATAGTGTTAACAGTTTGCCTTGGGCAGAATCACGCAGATCACTTTGAATTGTGCCTTGCGCTTAGCGAGCGTTAGCACCTGTGGCTGGACTCGATCAGAACGAGTTTCCACCTCGACATAATCATGGCCGCGAAATGCATGACGTCTATCCCGAGTTACTTCGACGCCAGCGTCAGCGAATAGATGTCGTCGGTGCCTACGTCCCGCAGCAACATCGGAATGTCGGCACGATCGAGGCCCATCCAAAGTGAGTAGACGCCTGTATATTGAACGCCTTTCAGATCGGCCAGATTCTCTCGGACACCATCGGCAACGCGAATGCGAAGAACCGCGGCATCGCCTGTCCATTTGACGTAGTAAATCCAGCGGCTGTCGTGGGACCATTCAGGAAAGGCCACGGCGCCTGTATCCAGTTTCGTCCACTGCCTGCTCGAGATGTTGAAGAGCTTCATGCTCATGGTGTCAAGAGTCATGGCTGAGATCGAAAGGCCATCGGGCGACCAATGGGGTACCACGAGGCCATCGGATGCTGGAATCGTCTCGACCTTGCCGGAGGTAAGATCGAGGATGCGCAGGTCGGATTTCGCGCTGGCGCCCACATTCGGAGAAGTGGAATAAGCGATCTTGTGTCCGTCAGGCGACCAGCTTGGGTCTGTCTCGGCCTGGCGATCAGCAGGCAAGAGGCGCTGGGCCCTTCCACTTCCATCCGAGGCGATCATGTAAATGGCGTCTATTCCTTCGGAAGCGCGATCCACAAAGGCGATCCGAGACCCATCTGGAGACCAGCGCACCGACTTCGGGTACACAGGGGACTCTGTCAATTGCAAAGGATTGCTGCCGTCCGCGGCGGCTCGCCAAAGTATTCCTTCCGGGTAAGAGACATAGGCTACATATTTGCCATCGTTCGAAAAGGTGACAAACTCAGCCGAGATACCGGACAGGAACGGCTGGAACTGCCGGGACTTGGAATTGAGATGGACAAGTTCGCCGCGCTTGGTGCGGCCGGACGCGAAGAGCGTTTTCCCGTCCCGGCTGGGAATGGGCCGATCCCAAGCCGTGGGGCCAAAGGTCAGTTGCACGGGATGGATGGGACGAATGCCACCTAGTCCTCGTCGCTCATCCAGAAGCCAAAGCTGGCCGTCGGCAACAAAGAAGAATACTCCGTTCCTGGCCCACTCCCCGCTCAACTGCGTCGGAGACTTGCCCCATCCGGCCAGGAGTTGATGCGGATTCGTACCGTCCGTCGAGGTCTCCCACAGCAAGCCGTCTCTCGAATACCGGATCACACTTCCATTGGGCGACCATGCAATTGATCGCAGATAGCCACCTGCCGCGACAATTCGATGCGCGTCTGTCCCGTCGCGTCGCACAATGCCGATATCTCCGCTGGCAGTGCCGTAAGCAACTTTCTCTCCATTGGGGGACCATGTCGCGGAGACCGCATTCCCCAATCGGCGCGGAGAACCGCCGAGCACGGGCACTGTCCAAAGTGAATCGGCAAGCCCCTTGCCGCTACCGTCGGAGGTAAACAGGAGAGGGGACCCGTCCGGCGAGACTGCTCCGACTCGTGGATGTTCCAACGCAACCCGCATGGGCGCAGCCGCTCCGCCCGCGATCGAGCTTTCTGCGATCTCTCCGGTGTCTTCCCATTGGAAATAGATTCTGCTCTCGTCGGTTCCGCCGAATGACTTGGGATGACCGTCACGGGTGATCTTCGTATAGGCTGCAATATGCAGGAGTGGCCTCGGCCGGAATCGTCTCCATCCAATGAAGGAACTGACCGCCAGCACTCCCAATCCAACCCCCATAGCAATCCAAATCCAGCGACGAGAACGCGGATAGGCCACTGGCAATTCTGCGGGCTGCTGCATTTCCTCTTCCTCGGCCTCGATCACCATCCGAGTGACGGACTGTACCGCATTCAGCCTCAATTCTGTGGGCCGCAGTCGCGCCTCAGGCAGCGGAAGCGGTTCAAGTGTGGCGGCGAACTGATACCCCCTACCGGGCACTGTGACCACGATCCGATCACCCTGACCGGTTTCCGATAAGGCCTTCCGCAACAGAAATACGTGCTGGGCGAGATTGCTTTCCTCCACAAACGAGTCGGGCCACAGGGCAGTCATTAACTCGTCTTTCGTAACCACCTGGTGGGGATGCTGCGCCAGATAGAGCAGCAGATCAAAGGTCTTTGATCGCAGAACGAGCGGTTGCCCGTTCCAGGTGATCGAACGCGCGGCGGGGCATAATTCAAACCCCTCGAAACGGATTAAAGTCAATTCTTTCACTGAGTTAATCGGCGTTGAGAAGAATTGATAAATCGTAAAGGGCCCAAAAAAGACATGACGGCGGGAACGTGAGACAACTTGGGGCAGATCGAACGACTCCCTGTTTCCCCAGCGGTGAATGAAGAGTATCAAGCCCCATGAGTTACGACAACAAGGATTGAATGTGCAGCCCGTTGCAATGCGGAGGCTCGTGAAAAAGCGACGGATCGAAATCCAGATTGAACGCCGTGAGCTGTCGGTTTTCAGTTCGCCTGCTTCGAATTCGGACGCGGGAGACACGAACGAGAAGCATGAATTCGGCGCACCTTTCCCCGGAAGTCACTTGCAAGACAAGCCGGAACGCTGCCCCACATGTGGCTCAACAGACATGGTGCTCCTGTCCGACGCCATGCTGCTTGCCACGCCGGGTTCGTTCCAGTCGGAATCTCCTGTGACCTTGATCCACTGTCATCTCCAATGTTCCAGATCCAACGAATGGTGGGTTTGCAGACCATCGCTTGATTTGGGCTAAAGCAAGTTCGCGGCCGAGCCAAAATCGAGACGGAATTCGGAAAGGTCCGAACCGCGCAAATGCCACATCGGGTGTGAACACAGCTACAACGAGGACTCTCAAATGAATCCAGGTTTCCTGGTGCGATCTGCACTCGCGTCTCTCTTTGCCTTGATGGTCGTGGTTCTCCCGGCCAATCCTGCACACGGACAGGAACCCTCCATTGTGGCTCGCTATCTGGGAACGGTCGAGACGACCTCCGAACGGCTGCACGGTCAACCCGAAACAATCCTGGCCACAACAGCCGCCAACGTGATGGTTTTCAACCCCGCTTCGGTTGGCGTGTCGGCCGGATCTGCCCAAACGCTCACGGCCAGCTTCTCGGTCTCCGGATACAGCGGCAGCTTTACGCCAACGGCTAATCTGCACTATGGGCATGACTACACACTGGGAACAGTGAGCTGCTCAGGCGGTGGGCCCGAAACCTGCAACGTGCCGGTGATCTTCCAGCCCACCTTGCCCGGCATACGTCGCGATGCCATCTTCCTGTCCGACGGCTCGGGAACCCGTTTGACAACGGTACTGTTGGCGGGCATCGGACAGGCGCCCCTGGCGTTAGTGCAGCCGGGCAGCATCGTTTCCGACTTCGCCCCTACGCCCAGCTATTACAACTACAACAACACCGTGGACGAAAACGGCACGGTTTATAGCGTGACCAGCAACGCGACAGGCAGCATCCTCCAGGTGGACAAGACTGGCACGCAAACCTGGCTGCCCATCACTGGCAATCACACGGTGGGCAACCTAGGCATGAATGGAGCGGGAATACTCTACTTCAATATCAACGGCTACGGTGATCATCTGCTGACCTATGACACAGTGCAGGGAACACAGGGCACGCTGTCCATGGTTCCGCCCAGCTATACTCCCTGCCCGTTTGCAACGCTTGGTCCGGGGGATTACCTCTGGTACTTCGCCGGAGTGGCCGTGGATATGTCCGGCAATGTCTACGGCAACGAGATCCTGTGCAACGTCATCATCGAGCACGAGATCGATGGCACCTTCGCCACCTATCCGATCAGCCCCACCATCACCCAAGCCTACGAGCTCGCCGTAGACGCCGACGGCAATCTCTTTCCGGGTGGTTACACCATCGACGAAATCATCCCCGGCGGAGCGTCGACGCAGGTGAACGCAGTCGGCGCCACCGACGGCATTGCTGTGGACGCCGCGGATTCTCTCTATCCCACGCGCTATCTAGGCTCGGACCTCCCGGGTGGCGTTGCCTTGCTGCCAGCCAGTAATTACTCCACCGATACGGCCGGGTTTGACACCACGATTCAGCCTCTGGGCCTGGGGTTGGCCTCGGATGGCACCATCTTTGTGGGCAACTACACGCAGATCGACAAGGTGGATCGGTCTCAGGGCTTGCTAGACTTTTCCACGATTTCAGTGCAAAGCATTGGCTCCACTTCCTCGATTCTCAACACCGGAATTTACAACGGCGGGAATCTGCCGCTCACCATTGCTGACATTACAGTGAACGGAGCGGTCTTTACTGCCGTCGCCTCAG
Organism: uncultured bacterium; assembly: GCA_966443485.1. GTDB lineage: Bacteria > Acidobacteriota > Terriglobia > Terriglobales > Acidobacteriaceae > Telmatobacter. The sequence continues at coordinate 13,900 of CBJOJD010000107.1, forward strand.
CCTCGAATGGCTGCACCGCCGGAATGTCGCTCGCGCCGGGCGCTCTCTGCGCGCTCGATGTCACCGCCACGCCGACGCAGGGCGGCGTAAGCACAGGCTCTATCGTCTTCACCACAAACTCGCTCAACGCCTCGAGTATGGCATCGAATGTCGCGTTGAAAGCCATTGCCGCTGGTCCGAACATCTCAGCCGCCCCTGCGGCGCTCGACTTTGGCAACCTCGCGGCGGGTTCCACCAGCCCCGCGCAGATCGTCACGCTCACTGATAGCGGCTACGATGCCGGTGCGCCGCCTTCAATCCATCCTGCCACCGTACCGCCCGGCTTCGCCGTCGACACCTCCAACTGCTCTGGCCTGGTCGCGGGCGGGGCTTCAGCCACCTGCACGGTCCCGGTCACCTTCAGCCCCACCGCGACCACGAGCTACTTGGGCACCGTTTCTATTCCGTATACCGCGACCGGCTTGAGCGGCACGCACTCTGTAACCTTCACCGTCACCGGCAACGGTGGAACCTCGAATATCGGCTTCAGTCCAGCCACCATCCCCTTTGGCAGTTTGGACACGGGACTCCAGAGTCCGGCTACCACGGTTACCGTCTCCAATTCCGGAACTGCGCCTCTCCACATCTCCGCCATCGCCCTGACTGGCGCGAACCCCAGTCAGTTCGGCATACTGGCCGGCGGCTCCTGCACGATCTCTACCCCGGTGGCCGTGGGCGGAAGCTGCACCATACTGGTGGACTTCGCTCCTACCACTTCGGGCAACGACAGCGCTTCGCTGACCTTGACCGACGACGCGCCCGCTTCGCCCCAATCGGTTGCGCTCACCGGCACGGGCACGGCCCCACTGCCCGTCTCTACCATCTCGCCAACTTCGGTCACGTTTGGCAACCAGGTCGTGAACACGACTAGCAGCCCGCAGTCGGTGACGCTGACGAACAGCGGCAGCGCGGCCCTGACGATAACCAGCATTGCACTGACCGGCGCGAACTCCGGCAGCTTCGCCCTGACCAACACTTGCCCGGCCTCACTGGCCGTCGGCGTGAGCTGCAACATCGCCGTCACCTTTACTCCCGCCACCATCGCCAGCTTCTCTGCCTCGATCACCGTCACGGACAACGCGAGCGGCTCGCCACACACGGTGGCGCTGAGCGGCGCGGGAATCG
>CBJOJD010000108.1:0-15022 GCA_966443485.1 uncultured bacterium
GGGGAGCCGGCGACGGGCGTGAACGCCAGAAAAGTAAGCCAGCGTGGCGAGGGCCAGGAGGGAGTCGGGCTTCAGGGCTCGGAAGGGCACGAAGCGGAAGATGATCCAAGTGGCGAGTCCGAACGCCGCAAGGGCTGAGGCGAGCAGGATGCGGCGATGGCGCCAGTGAAAGAAGTGCCGCTCCTGAAGCAGGTGCACGGCGGGGTCGCGGAGCCCGGCGTGGGCGTCGAGGAGCCGGTCGCCGATGTAGATGGCCCAGACGATGAGGCCCAGAAGCGGGAGGATCCAGGGCGGCAGGTGCAGGTGCGCGGTCCAGGCGAAGGCGGCGGCCCAAACCACGGCGACACTGGGAGCGTCGAAGCTGGCCAAGTGCCAGTAGTGGAGGACGGCGGGGCCGTGCCAGACTTGGCGGCTTCGGGATGCTCGGATCGTCTCGGCAGGAGGGTTGGCGGGAAGGGTGCCCACTACTTCGATTTTAGGGGATGGTGGGTGATTGGGGGGATCGGTTTCCGGAGATCTTTACCGGGCTCGGAACGGAGTGAGTGTGTCCGAGCCCGCTCATCGCAAAAAACGCGATGAACGGGGCACAGACCGGAGGTTCATTACCTGGGGGCTCGGCGTTGTAAGAGAAGGGATCTGGTTTCCCGCCCAAGCAGAGCTTGGACGGGGCACCCGGCAAGAAAACGGGATGAACGGGGCACAGGCCGGGGGTGTATTGCGTGCGGAAGAGATGAGTTGGCCGACTGCACGTCAGTCGGCGGCGTGCGCTTTCTTGCTGGTCACCTTGCGATGGTTCGCGGGAGCTTTTCGGGGTGCGGGCGGGGTGCGTTTCTGAGGCGCGGGAATGGCTTCCAGATCGACCTTGCCTTCCGCCAGCTTCATGAGGAAGTCCTGGCTGGAGAAGGGCGGCGCATCCTTCAGAACCTGGTCGGCGCGGAGATAAGTGCCATCGGGCTGCTGCAGGCGGGCCTTGGTGGTATCGGCCAGGAGCGAGGGAAGAATTTCATTATGGATACGGGCCTTGGCGGCAGGATCGCGGACGGGGAAGACCACCTCGCAGCGCTCGAAGAGGTTGCGCGGCATCCAGTCCGCTGAGCCGATGTAGATCTCCTCGTCGCCGCCGTTGGCGAATTGGAAGATGCGGGAGTGCTCGAGAAAGCGGCCTACGACGGAGCGGACGCGAATGCGGTCGGAGAGTCCGGGAACGCCGGGGCGGATGATGCTGATGCCGCGGATGATGAGGTCGATCTCGACGCCGGACTGAGAGGCTTGGTAAAGGGCTTCGATGACGCTGGGTTCGAGCAGGGCGTTCATCTTGGCGATGATGTGGGCGGGGCGGCCGGCCTGAGCATGCTCCTGCTCTCTGCGGATGAGGCGAAGAAAGCTTTCGGCCATGGTGAGAGGGGCGACCAGTAGAGGACGGTAGTCGTCGACCTCGGCATGAGCGGTGAGATAGTTGAACACCATGTGCACGCGCTCGGTGATCTGCGGGTCGCAGGTGAGCAGGCTGAGATCGGTGTAGAAGCGCGAGGTCACGGGGTTGTAGTTGCCGGTACCGAGGTGGCAGTAGCGGCGGGTCACGCCGTCTTCATCGCGACGGACCAGGAGCGCCAGCTTGCAGTGGGTCTTGAGGCCGACGACGCCGTGGAAGACCTGCACGCCGGCATCTTCCATGCTGCGCGCCCAACGAATATTCGAGGCTTCATCGAAGCGTGCCATCAGCTCCACCACAACGGTGGCCTCTTTTGTGGCGGCAGCTTCGGTGAGGGCCTGGAACATGGGGGAATCCTGGCTGGTGCGGTAGAGGGTCTGCTTCATGCTGACCACCGCGTCGTCCTGGGCGCCCTGCTGGATGAAGTTCACCACGGGATCGTAGGCGTCGTAGGGATGGTGGAGCAGGATGTCGTGGCTGCGCAGCTCGTCGAAGATGTTGGTGGACTTGCGGCTGAGCAGCAGAGGACGGGGAGTAAAGGGCGGGAACTTGAGATCCGGCCTCTGCACGTCGCCGTAGAAGAACATCACGCGCGAGAGGTTGACGGGGCCTTCGCCGCGGAAGACCTGACTCTCTTCCAGTTCGAAGTTGACGCGCAGTCGCTCGACGATCTCGGGGTGAGCGCCGGTCTCGATCTCGAGGCGGACGGCATCGCCTTTGCGCCGGTTGTGCAGTTCGACGCGGATGGTCTCCAGCAGGGAGCGCGCCTCTTCTTCCTCGAAATAGAGATTGGAGTTGCGTGTGACGCGGAAGGCGGTGAAGGCCTGCACCTCATAACCGCGGTACATGCCGGAGAGGTTCTGGGCGATCAGATCCTGCAAGAGGAGGTAGTCGAAGTTGCCGTCGCTGCTGGGCAGCCGCACGAAGCGGGGGAGCGCGCGGGGCACGGTGACGACGCCCAGGACCAAGGGTCCGGAGCTGCGCCGCTTGAGACGGAGAAGCAGAGCCAGGCAGAGGGCCTTGTTGAGTACGCGCGGAAAGGGATGAGCGGGATCGATGGCGATCGGCGTCAGCAGGGGGTCGACTTCGCGTTGGAAGTAGCTCTGTGCGTGGGCTTTAGCGGCATCGTCCAGTTCGTTCCAGTCGAGCAGCCGAATGCCTTGCTTGCGCAGTTCGGGGAGCAGGTGCTGGTTCCAGCAGGTGTACTGGGCGTCAACAAAGCTGTGGATTTCGCGGGTCAAGGCTTCCAGGGACTGTTCCGGGCGGAGCCCATCGAAGCCGGGCTCGCGATAGCCATCCTCAATGCGCTGCATGAGCCCGGCCTGGCGGATTTCGACGTATTCGTCGAGATTGGAGCCGGTGATGGCCAGAAACTTCACGCGTTCGAGCAGAGGGTTGGTGGGGTCTTCCGCCTCCTCCAGGACCCGGCGGTTGAACTGCATCCACGATTCATCGCGTCCGTTGAATAGCCGTTTTTTCTGGGGACTGGGGCTCATCCTCTTCCATCCGGTGGAGCTTGTTGGCAGCGGGCAGCGCCTCAGGGGGCTGGCTGCGCTGGGTGTTGGAACAGACCTAACGCAATCCATACAGGATAATGCGGCCGGTCGAGATGAACGCTGTCTTAAAAGTGCGGATTGTGGAAACAGTTCGGATTCAGGTGGTTGGAGATATACGAATGCTCGGACGGATTTGGGAAGGGCGATATGGAACTGGGGGTGCCGGCGAAGGGAGGTTCTGGTGCGGGGAGGTGGTGTCTGGTGGAGTGGAGAAATTGTGACGAACGGGTGGGGTGGGGCAGGGCGAGGAGGTTGACCCGTCCTGCCCGGCGGGTTGAGGATGAGAAGGTCAGCCCTTCAGCTCATCCTTCCCGGAGGACCCCCATGCCCAAGGACATGCAAACATCCAACCCCAGTCCCGGTTTCCCTCTGGATTTCACCGAGCCGGTTCCGGCCGAGGCTGCAGATTTCGCGCGCCAGGTGCATGGCATGCTGGACGGCCAGAGTAAGGACGAGGCCACGGTGGCCAAGGCCTTCGAGGGCATGGAAGGGATGTTCGACCTGATTGCCGCCCGGCTTTACGGTCTCGCCTCCATGCTGGTTGGAGAAGGCGAAGACAGCATTCACCTGGTGGAGACGGCGGTGGCCAACGCCGAGATTTCGGCGTGCGACGAGCCGGAAGGCGCCCGGCAGAGCAGCCGGCGTGCCCTGGTGAAGGCGGCCTTGGAGCTGATGGCGGGGCGAGATCCAGAGAGTCTGGCGGCTCCCACCGGCGTTGAGCATGTCGCCACTTGTATCGAGGATGACGATCTGGATGCGGCCGGGGTATCCCGCGAGGAACTCAACCAGATGCTGAGCGGTCCAGACCGGGGCCGGGTACGAGCCTGGCTGGAAAGCTTGCCCACTGCGCTGCGGACCGTATTCGCTCTGCGGGCGGTGGCGGGCTTGAGCTCGCAGCAGACGGCCGAGCTTCTAGCCGCGCATGGGGGACCGCAGGCGGCGGGCTGGACCGTAGACGCCGTGCGGGAGTTCTTCCGGCAGGCGCTTTGCTCGCTGGCCTCCCAGCTGATTCACGCGGGTATTGTGAGCCGGGCCTAGCTGTCCTTTCCGCTTCGGGGTGAGCGGCGGGAGCTTGCGGAGGCTGCATCTGATCCTGAATGCGGGTCCTGAATACGGGTCCTGGATGCGGGCGATCCGGTGGGGAGTGTCCGTAGCCGAAAATGCCTTGCGCGTCATCACACACTCGTCCCCATCATCTTGGCTAGACTGAAATTAAGAACCGAATCGCTCCCGCTCTGCATCCATGTAGGAGCCAACTTTTTGTAGGCGGACGGGTTTCGCTCCGGGCCGAATCAGGTCGAACACCATTGATGCCATTGAGAGAATTGAAGACGACTGCAAGCTGTCCCTGTGCCCGAAGGCGCGCGGCCTTACTTTTAGGTCCGGCGCTGGGGGCGGTGTTTTTGTTGTCCGGAACCGGCTTACGGGCCCAGCAGACGCCGGCGGCGCCCACGGCGGCGCAATCGAGTGCGTCCAGCTTCCAAGGCAGTGTGCCGGAGGGGCAGGTTTCGGCGCAGGTGGTGGACCTGACCCTGGATGACGCGATCCAACGCGGCTTGCGCAACAACCTGGGCGTGATTTTGACCGGGACGCAGACGGCGGCAGCCAAGGCGCAGCGGCTGAGCGAGCTGCAAAATCTGCTGCCCGATGTGGAAGCCAACATCAAAGAGTCGGAGATGCAGGTCGATCTGGCGGCCGAAGGTCTGCGGATTCCTGGATTCCCCACGGTGGTGGGGCCCTTCGGATTCACCGATCTGCGTGCCTCCTTGAGTTGGTCGCTGGTGGATGTGCACTCGCTGCGCAACTACCTGGCGGCGCGGCATAAGTTCACGGCGGCGCAGCTCACGGCGCAGGATGCGCGGGACCTGGTGGTTCTGACGGTGGGCAACGCGTACTTGCTGGTGCTGGCCGACGAGACCCGGGTGAGCAGCGTGCAGGCGCAGGTGGATACGGCCAAGGTTTTGCTGGATCAGGCGGTTGCCAGCCATCAGGCGGGAACGGCTCCTCTGCTGGACGAATTGCGGGCCCGGGTGGATTACCAGAGCCTGGAGCAACAGCTGATTGTGGCGCAGAACGCACTGGCCAAGGATCGGCTGTCGTTGGCGCGGACCATCGGACTGCCGCTGGCACAGCAGTTCAACCTGGCGGATAAGGCTCCCTATGCGGCCTTCGATCAGCCGGATGTGGAGACTGCGATCCGGCAGGCGCACCAGAACCGCAAGGATCTGGCTGCTCAATCGGAGCAGACCCAGGCGGCGGTGGAGCAGCGTAAGGGCGCGACGGCAGAGCGGTATCCGACCGTGAAGGCGGACGTGGATTACGGGGATATCGGCGTGAACGTGCGGCACTCGCATGGGACGGTGGATGCCACGGGTTCGGTGAGCGTTCCGGTATTCAAAGAATTTGCCTTACGCGGCGACGCGGAACAGGCGCAGTCGCAGCTGGATACGCAGCGGGCGCAACTGAGCGATATGAACGCGCAGGTGGACGCCGACGTGCGGGATGCGCTGCTGGATATTGCCAGTGCGCAGAAGCAGGTAGAAGTGGCGCGCTCCAGCGTGGATTTGGCCAAAGAAGCGCTGAGCGAAGCGCAACAGAGATTTGTGGCCGGCGTGAGCGACAACCTGGCGGTGAGCCAGGCGGAGCAGAGCGTGGCTCAGGCGAACGATCAGTATGTGAGCAGCCTTTATCGGCATAACATTGCCAAGCTGAGCCTGGCTCGTGCGCTGGGAGCGGCCCAGAACTACAAGAGCTATTTGGGAGGGAAGTGAACGTGGCGGAAACAACTACAACCACCGCACCGGTCGAACAGGACACCGAGGTGCAACAGCCGCGGTCCCGCCGTAGGGGCATCATTATCGTGGTTATCGCAGTGATCGTGGTGGCTGCGCTGGCGTTCTGGTGGCACTCCACTTTCTATGAGGACACGGACGATGCGCAGATCAGCGGCCACTTGATCCAGGTCAGCTCGCGCATTCAGGGGCATGTGCTGAAGGTCTACGTGGATGAGAATCAGCAGGTGAAGGCCGGGCAGGTGATTGCCGAGCTGGATCCGCGCGACTTCCAGGTAGCGGTGGAGAACGCGAAGGCCGCTCTGGCGAGCACGCAGGCCGCGGCCGCTGCTGCGAACGTGAATGTTCCTTTGACCACCATCAACACGGGCAGCAATTTGAGTTCAGCCAGCGCAGACTTGCACGCCAGCCATGCCGCGGTGCAACAGGCAGAGGGGCAGTTGAAGGCGGCGCAGGCGCGTGTTGCGCAGGCGCAGGCGAACAATGCGAAGGCGCAGTCCGACCTGGAACGCTATCGTCCGCTGGTGGAAAAGGACGTGATCAGCAAGCAGCAGTTCGATGCGGCGGTGGCTGCGGCCAAGGCAGCGGAAGCTTCTGTTGCCGACGCGGAGGCCAGCGCACAAGCGGCGCAGGACGGAGTGCGGGTAGCGCGCGACCGGGAGTCCGGTTCAGAGGCGGCATTGAAGTATGCGCAGACGGCTCCGCAGCAGGTAGCGGCGCAGAATGCACACGCCAAGCAGGCCGAGGCGCAGGTGCAGCAGGCGCAGGCTCAGCTCGATCAAGCCGAGTTGAACCTGAGCTACACCAAGATCGTGGCGCCGGAGGATGGCATCATCACGCGCAAGAGCGTGGAGGTTGACCAGAACGTTTCTTCCGGACAGAACATGCTGACGCTGGTTTCATTGAGCGACATCTGGATTACTGCGAACTTCAAGGAGACGCAGCTCAAGCTGATGCACGCTGGCCAGACGGTAGAGGTGAGCGTGGATGCCACCGGCAAGAGCTATCACGCCAAGGTCACGCAGATTGGTGGCGCTACAGGCTCGGTGCTCTCGCTGTTTCCGCCTGAGAACGCGACCGGCAACTACGTGAAGGTGGTGCAGCGCGTGCCGGTGCGGCTGGACTTCACGGATCTGAAGAACGAGGATCCGAACCACGCGCTGCGGCCAGGACTTTCAGTCGAGCCCAAGGTGAGAGTGAAGGAGTAACGGGCAGCGAACAGCGGATAGCGAACTGCGGGTGGAGGGAGTTCTCAATCCGAGGTTCATAGTTCGGAGTTCTCAGTTCGTAGGGTCTGAGTTCACAGTTTTGCTTCAGGGATGGGTCGGCATTGTGCCGGCCCCCTTTTTTTGTTTGCACCTGCAGGCTACTTGGCTTGCAGAGTCATGCCAGATGGAACGGGTGGTGCTGCGCACGAGCGACGGTTCAGGTCCTGAAGGAAGGCGGTGATCGTTGATGTCGCCAGTGAATCGACATGCTCAGCGGCGAAACCCGTTCCTGCGAAGTTCATATGCGTGGCGCCGTCGATAACTCCCATCCATTGGCAATGGTCGGGACGGCCGGGCAGCTCTTTCCACGGAATCTGACGGCTCTCCGCTCCGCCTTGCAAGCTCTGGTCGTGGGTCCCGGTGAGGATGAGCAGCGGCTTGTGAATCCCGGTCCAGGCTTGGTCGGGAAACAGGAAGCCCGGGCCCTGCGGAGAGAGCGCGACGTAGGCGTCGAAGCGATCACGCCCTGCGGGCGGAGACGGTACTCCGATGAGGTTGCGGGCTCCTGCTTCGAGCATCACGGTAGCCGCGCCCATGGAGTGTCCGAGGAGCACGCGGAAGGGAGCGTGGCACACGTGATCGGCCCATTGGAGCGCGGCACCCACGTCCAGCAGACGATCTTGTTCTGCGACCGGATCCGCAACCAGAGCGCGCGTGCCCGAGCGGAGGCCGTCCGTGCGAAGATCGTCGCGCAACGCGCTCAAGTCACTTTCGGGGTGGCCCATGACCACTGTGGTGAATCCGCTTTGGGACATGAATTGGGCGAGGTATCGATAGCCGTATTCTGAGCCACCTGCGCCGTGCGAGATGACAGCCAGCGGAGCGCACGCGGAACCAGCATTCTGAGCCGGGTAGACCAGGAGAGGAGTGACGCGCCCATCCGAGCGCGGAGTCTCCAGATGCTGCTGAGCGGGAGCGATGGCCGCGAAGAGGGCGACCGTCGAGGCAACAAGCAGGCACCGCAAGCGAGACGACGTCAACGGGCCAAAGCTCATGAGGCTGTTCTCCTGGGGAATGAGACACCGACGCCAGAGGAGAGTTTCTCTGGATTGCCATCTGAGCTGGCGGTTCGCGTCGCTTCGGGAGTGCTACGGCGGCCAGTATCCCAGATGCTATTTCAGCTGCCTGTTGGTGCGTTCTTCGAGATCGGCTACTTGGCGGAAAGTGGCGGAGGCGACTTATGTCTTTTCGTCGAGATAATTGGAGGTGGCTGCGTCCTGGAAGAGCAAGGCAACGGAGGTGAACAGGTGCGTCGATTCAGCAAGGCCAGCGGCGGCCTTGCAGGAGCAAGGCAATAGGCGATTGTGGAGGATTCCTGAAGGATGCCGGCGAAAGTGGAGCGGAGGGAGAACGTGTTTCGTAGACGAGCGTGGTAGCAGCGGCTTTGACATCCTTGAACCATTAGACTGTTGGGAACACGCCATGAAAGATTCGATTGCCGTTTCGAAAGAGAATTATCTAAAGGCCATTCTGGAGGCCGAGGCGGAGGGCCGGCAGGTGTTTCCGGCGACGCTGGCGCATTGGCTGGAGGTGTCGCCACCGGCGGTGACGATGGCTCTGAAGCGTCTGAAGCGGGATGGCTATGTAGCCGTGGGGACGGACGGCATCGTGCGCCTGACCGAGCAAGGGCGGGAGACGGCCTACACCACGGCCCATCGCCATCACCTGATCGAGCGCATGCTGAGCGAGATCTTCGGCATGGAGTGGTATGAGATTCACGAGGAGGCGGAGAGGCTGGAGCATGCCGTCTCGCCAGCGTTTGAGGCCAAGCTGAAGGAGAAGCTGGGCGAGGGGGCGTGTCCCCACGGCAACGCGGTGCTCCCGGAGAAGCCCGACGAGCGAAAGCTGCGGGGCGAAGTTCCGCTCTCGGAGGCGGAGGCGGGGCAGGAGTACGTGGTGTGCAGCTTGCAGGAGCGGGACCCACAGCTGCTGCGGTTCCTGCATCGAAGCGGAATAGGGCCCAGTACGCAGCTGAAGGTGCTGAGCCAGAACTACGACCAAACCGTTTCGATTGAGCTATCTCGAGGAAGCTCCATCCTGGGGCGGCCGGCTGCGGAAGCGGTCTGGCTGCGGAGGTTATCCCGCGCATAAATTAGGATAATCGAGATTAGTTAACTGCGATTAAGTAAGTCGTGCGATACTAGTGCCCAGAAGGCTTTGGCCTCTTCCCGTTCCTCATGGCCACAGAACTGACCCCAAACGTCGCGTTGCCGGAGCCCTCATTACCCGAGGTGTACGCGAGCGTGCGGATCTCGCGATCGCCGCTGTTCTGGCGGCGGCTGGCGGGCTTTATGGGCCCGGGATTTTTGATTGCGGTGGGGTACATGGACCCCGGCAATTGGGCGACGGATATCGCGGGCGGGTCGCAGTTCGGATATACATTGCTGTTCGTCATCATGGCTTCGAACCTGATGGCGATTCTGCTGCAGAGCTTGTCATTGAAGCTGGGGGTGGTGACGGAGCGCGATTTGGCGCAGCTGTGCCGGGAGAGCGCGGGCAAGTGGGGCAGTATCGGGCTGTGGATCATGGCGGAGATCGCGATCGCGGCCTGCGATATGGCAGAGGTGATCGGGTCGGCCATCGCGCTGAATCTGCTGTTCCATATTCCGCTGATGTGGGGCGTGCTGATCACGGGCACGGATGTGCTGCTGATCCTGATGCTGCAACGCTGGGGTTTCCGCTCGGTTGAGGCGGTGGTGATCGCTTTGATCGGCACGATTGTGGCGCTGTTCGGGATCCAGATGGTGTTGTCGCGGCCGGAGTACGGTTTGGCAGTGACGCGCTTGTTTGTGCCGTCGGCGGCGATCATCTCCAATCATGCCGTGTTGTATATCGCCATCGGCATCTTGGGCGCGACGGTGATGCCGCACAATCTGTATCTGCACTCGTCGATTGTGCAGACGCGCAAGTATCCACGCACGCCGGAGGGCAAACGCGAGGCGGTGCGCATGGCCAATGTGGATTCGGCACTGGCTCTGACCATCGCGCTGTTTGTGAATGCGGCCATTTTGATTGTGGCGGCAGCGGTGTTCTATCGCAGCGGGCACTTCGAGGTGGCGGCCATCGAGGATGCATACAAGCTGCTGAGTCCGCTGGTGGGCGCTGGATTTGCGAGTACCTTGTTTGCAGTGGCGCTGTTGGCGTCGGGGCAGAACTCCTCGATCACCGGGACCCTGGCCGGCCAGGTGGTGATGGAAGGCTTTGTCCAGATGAAGGTGCCGCAGTGGATGCGGCGCATGATCACGCGGCTGCTGGCCATCGTACCCACGGTGATGGTTGTGGCTCTGCATGGGGAGCAGGGCACGGAGAAGCTGCTGATCCTGAGCCAGGTCATCTTGTCGCTGCAACTCAGCTTTGCGGTGGTGCCGCTGGTGATCTTCACCAATAGCCGCAAACACATGGGGGAGTTTGTGAATGCTCCGTGGCTGAAGCGGCTGGCGTGGGCGGTGGCGATGCTGATCATGGGGCTGAATGGGTGGTTCCTGGTGAGCCTGGCGAAGGGATGACGGCCGGGACCGGAACTGAGCAGGGCGCAGACGAATTCTGTTGGTAAGCATCTCACCGAAAACCTGAACCTGAGGCTTCATCCGCGATCCTGGATGGGCTGCCCTACTATGGTGTTGCGATGAAGATACTCTCCGCGGCAGAGATGCAGGTCTGCGACCGTGTAACCAGCGACAAGTTTGGTGTGGATTCGCTCACGCTGATGCGCAATGCTTCGGCGAGTGTGGCGGCGGTGGCGCAGAGGCTCTATCCAGGGGCGCGCCGGGTGCTGGTGCTGTGCGGGCGCGGCAATAACGGCGGCGACGGCATGATGACGGCTTGCCTGCTGGCGGAGCGCGGATGCGACGTCACGGTTTTACTGCTGGGCGCGCCGGATGGTCTCAAGGGCGATGCCGCCGCGGCTTGGCGGGAATTGCAGTCGGCGAATAACTGCCGGCTGCAGGTGATTGAGCGCAGCGAACAACTGCAGCAAGAGCAGGAGGCGCTGCAGACGGATCTGGTGATCGATGCCGTGGTGGGCACGGGGTTCATGCCGCCGCTCAGGGGATTGCCGCTGGCGGCGCTGGAGTGGCTGACGCGGGGGCTCGCACCGAGCATGGACGAATCGGAGGCCGGGGAGCCAGAGGCGGCGATTCCGATTCTGGCGGTGGATCTGCCCTCGGGGTGGCGCGCGGATGAGATGCGCGGACGGAGCACGGATGCGGTGTTTCCCGCGGATGCGGTGGTCACGTTCACGGCGCCCAAGCCGGCGCACGTATTCAGCGAGCTGACGCGGCGATGGAGTCAGCCGGTGGTGGTGGCGCCCATCGGATCGCCCGAGGCGGCGGTCGTCTCCGAGCTCGATCTGTGCTGGGCGGGTTCGGCGCAAGCGCTTTATCACGCGCCGCGGGTCGCGGATGCCAACAAGGGCAAGTTTGGCCATGTGCTGGTGGTGGGTGGGTCGTTTGGCTGGGCGGGGGGGAAGGCTGGCGCTCCCGCGATGTCGGCGATGGCAGCGATGCGGGTTGGGGCGGGGCTGGTGACGGCCGCGGTTCCGGAGCCGGCGCTTGCGGTGGTGGCAAGCTACGCACCGGAGTTGATGACGGCGCCGCTGCCAGCGAATGACGCCGGGCAGATTGCGGCGCGGAATCTTACGGGCGATGCACTCGACCAGCTTCTGAAGGGCATTACGGTGCTGGCCATCGGGCCGGGGATGGGACAGAGCGCGGAGCTGCGGACGTTCTTGGAGGCGTTACTGCGGAGGTCAAACCTGCCGGTGGTGCTGGATGCGGACGCCTTGAATAATCTGGCGGCCGATGAGCGTGGGGCAGGAGCGTTCCTGAGAGAGCTGGGCAAGGAGCGCACCGTCGTGCTGACGCCGCATCCTGGCGAGATGGCGCGGCTGGCGGGCCTGAAGACCAGCGAGGTGCAGGCTGACCGGCTGGAGGTGGCGCGCAGGTTCGCGGCGGAGAATCAGGTGACGCTGGTCCTGAAAGGAGCGCGGACGCTGGTGGCGCACCCCAGTGGCCGGGTGGCCGTGAACACGACGGGAAATCCGGGGATGGCGAAGGGAGGCAGCGGGGACGTGCTGACCGGCATCGTAGCCGGAATGCTGGCGCAGTTTCCCGATCGGCCGGAGCAAGCGGTGGAGACGGCGGTATTTCTGCACGGGCTGGCAGCCGATCTGGCGGTGGCCGCAGGTGACGAACACACGTTACTTGCGACTGACTCTTTGGCGTATTTTTCTCAGGCTTTTCGCTTTCATTCGCGGACTGCAAACGGGTATGTTTGGTTGCAGGGGCTACCGAGGCAGGTCGAATCGGCCAGAGGCTCCAGCGAGGCAGCGGAATGAGTAAGGGAGCCCCGGTGGCCGAAGGCCGTATCCACGAGTTCACTACCAGCAGCGGTGCGGACACCATCGAAGTTGGGCGCAAGCTGGCGAGATTGTTGAAACCGCCGCAGTTGCTGTTGTTGCGCGGCGAGCTGGGGGCGGGCAAGACGACGCTGGTGAAGGGCATTGCCCAGGCCCTGGACGCAGCGGAGGCCGACGAAGTCACGAGCCCCACGTTCACCCTGTTGCACGAGTATGAGGGCACGCAGGATGGACGTCCGGTGAAGCTCTATCACCTGGACGTGTACCGTCTTGAAGGGGAGCGCCAGTTGGACACGCTGGGCCTGGACGATCTGCTCACAGATGACGCGCTGGTGCTGGTAGAGTGGGGCGAGAAGTTCAAGAGCATCCGCAAGCGCGCTACCGGCGAAATCGAAATCAGGTCGGAAGGCGGCGACGCGCGCAAGATCACGGTGACGCTGAAGGAGTAGCGCGGCCCGGTTGTGGTCTGAAGTCTCTTACGGTCCTCGATGATACGAATCCCATTCGATGAAGTGCAGGCTACGCTGGCGCGCGTGCTGCGCGAGCTGAATTTCTCCGCGGATCGCGCTGCGGCGTGTGCGCGGCTGTTCGCGGAAACTACGTGCGATGGGGTGTATTCGCACGGAGTGAACCGGTTTCCGCGGCTGGTGGCCACGATTCGCAATGGCAGCGTCGATCCTCAGGCGGAGGCAGCCTGCGTGTCCGGATTTGGCGCGATGGAGCGCTGGGACGGACGGCGCGGACCAGGCAATCTGAATGCCTGGGCGGCCATGGAGCGAGCGATTGCCTTGAGCCGGCAGCACGGCATCGGCTGCGTGGCGCTGGGCAACACCAACCACTGGATGCGCGGGGGCACCTACGGCTGGCAGGCAGCAGAGGCTGGGTGCATCGGCGTGTGCTGGACGAACACCATGCCGAATCTGCCTCCCTGGGGCGGCATCGATGCGTGTGTGGGGAATAATCCACTGGTGATGGCGGTGCCGCGCGCGCAAGGGCACGTGGTGCTGGACATGGCGATGTCGCAGTTCTCCTATGGCGCGCTGGAGAGCTATCGCAGGCGCGGAGCGTTGCTGCCGGTGGATGGCGGCTTCGACAAGGAAGGCAAGCTGACCCGCGATCCAGGAGCGATCGAAGCGTCGCAGCGGCCGCTGCCGATTGGGTACTGGAAGGGCTCGGGGCTTTCGGTGATGCTGGACATGATCGGGGCGATGTTGTCGCTGGGCAATGCCACGCATCAGATTGCGCCGGAGCCGCTGCGCGAGACGGGGCTGTCGCAGGTGTTGATCGCGATGGATCCGCGCGCGCTGGGCACTGTGGATTGCGACGGGATCGCGGATGGGATTGTGCAGTCGCTGCACGATTGCAGGCCCGCCGAGGATGGAAAGCCGGTGCGCTATCCGGGAGAGCAGACGCTGCGGATTCGCGAGGAGAACCGGGAAATGGGTATCCCGATCGAGCCGACGGTGTGGGACGAGATCCTGGCGATGTAGCGGTGTCGAGCGATCAGCGCAGCGGGATCAGCGATGGAAGACCGTCAAGCATGGCATGGATGGCGGGATCGTCGCGATGGCGATCGTAGACCTGCGTATAGCAGCTTTGCAGCCATCGGTGCAGACGGGGCTTCTCGATGACATCGGGCAGGTTGCGATGGTAGACGAGCATGTCCATGGGCGGAGGCTCGTCGGCCGACACCTGCGGCATGCGGTAGTGCAGGCCCATGATCTCTTTGCAACCGAGCCGGCGGTAGAAGGCTTTGCGGCGCGCTGCGTCGTTTGATTCGAGTGAGGAGAGGTTGTCCGTCTCGACTTCGATGAGCAGGAAGCGATCGCCGAGGTGTTCGCTCGCCAGCCTTCGAACGAGGGCATGGCCGATTCCTCGGCAACGATAGGCCGGATCGACGGCCATGTATTCGAGCAGGGTGGCGTCGGGATCAAGCTGGACGGAGATGGTGAATCCAGTCACCGTCGGGCCGTCGAGCGCGATCAAGAAGATGTATTCCGGACGTTGGAGCATGGCGCGGAGCGCGGGGAGGCTTTTGCGCTCGCTCTCGGGAAGGGATTCCTGGTAGACGCGGGCTAAGCCGCTGAAGGCTGCCTCATCGCCGGAGGAGATAGCCCGGGTTTCAACCGGGCTATCGGATGCTGCAGAGAATCGAACCACAGGGGGCAAGCTAAAAGCCCATCACGTTGTAGCCGGCGTCGACGTACAGGGTTTCGCCGGTGATGCCGCTGGCGAGGGGGCTGGCCAGGAAGAGCGCCGCTCCGCCTACCTCGCCCTGATCGATGTTGCGCTTGAGGGGGGAGCGGTCGGCGACGGCTTTGAGCATGTCGCCGAGGGCGCCGATGCCGCGCGCGGCCAGGGTCTTGAGCGGTCCCGCGGAGATGGCATTGACGCGGATGTTCTGGGGGCCGAGATCGGCGGCGAGGTAGCGGACCGCGCATTCCAGCGAGGCTTTGGCCAGGGCCATGACGTTGTAATTGGGCACGACCTTCTCGGCGGCGAAGTAGCTGAGAGTCATGATGCTGCCGCCCTCGGTCATGAGGGGAGCTGCGGCGCGGCTGACGGCGATCAGTGAGTAGACGCTGACGTCGTGGGCGATGCGGAAGCCCTCGCGCGAG
>CBJOJD010000109.1:0-14871 GCA_966443485.1 uncultured bacterium
GACCTATCTCGTGACCCGCATACGGTTTGGAAAGCCGGATGCCAGCCTCTGTGCGAACGGGTGGCTCGCGGGGCTGGTCACCTCCAGCGCCTGTGCGACTGTGGTCAGCCCGGGTGGGGCGCTCTTCGTGGGGGCGGTGGCGGGCATCTTCACGCCTCTGCTGGTCGAAGTGCTGGAGCTGGCACTTTCAATTGACGACCCCTCGGGCGCCATCAGCGTACACGCCATGGGCAGCCTCTGGGGCTTGTTTGCTGCCGGGCTTTTCTCGCCGCAAAAGGGACAACTCACAGCCCAGCTCATCGGAATCGCAACCCTGCTGGGATTGCTTTTTCCGCTCATGTATCTGCTCTTCTCGGTGCTCAATCGAGTGGTTCCGTTTCGGGTGGATGCGGACGGCGAAAGGCTGGGGATGGATCTGCACGAGCTGGGCGGCGGTGCTTACCCCGAGTTCGTGTTACATCGGGACGACTCGTACCGCTAGTCTGAGTAGCCCTCGCCTAATTGAGAACGAGCCAGCGTTAGGGTTTCGCCTGCTTTGCCTGGGTGGTCGGGTAGTCGTGCTCGATCGCTTTTTTCAACTGCTGAAATAGAGGCAGGTCGGGGCCTTCCAACCCATCGGCAAGGGTGCGCTGCCAGATCGGAGCGCTAAGCTGCCCGTCGGGCATGCGCATGCGGACTTCAAGATAATCATCCGCTGGACCAGCTTCACCACGCACCGATCCGCCCAGGCCCGATGTCTGATGCTGGCCGGCAGGGGAGCCCATGGCGGGCACGGTCGGCGAGCCAACGCTGGCGCCAAGGGTTGCACTGGCCACTCGGCCTGTGCGCAGGATGAAGACCAACTCCGCGTCTGAAGCCTGAGAGGTCAGCACGTAGCGGTTCCAGTCGCGCACAGCTTGCTCCATATCGGCAATCGCGCGACGGTCTTCGGGGAGCAGGCCGGGCTGGAACTCGTTGCCATCCATGGCTTCGACATACACAAAATGCGAGTTTTGGAATACTGCCGGGAGGGCGTGCTTCTTCTTCTGGTTCTGGGCGGAAACCAGCGCTGAACAGAGGATCAGAACGGCGGCGACGACGAACTTGGATTTCATGCCCTAAACCTCGCTTTCAGAATCCCCGAGCCAAGCAAAGGCAGTGTACGCTGGTTGGACTCCGTGGGAACTGCGGGGAGAGCAAATCCTGCTAAATGAGGGAGGTCTGCCGCCCAGAGCGGGTTCCGGCTCAGTGTTTGGCCATCAGCAGCATCAGCGCAAAGATCACCAGGGGAACAAGCGCCAAGGACGCGTAGAGCAGCATGCGCCCATCGAACTTGAAGGGGGCGCGCTTCTTCCGGCGCACCGGACTGGTCCCTCTCTCTTCGATGCCGACCTGCTCCTGGTGCTCGAGATCCCACAGCATCTCTTGTGCGGTGGCATAACGATGGCGGGGATCTCGTTCGAGGGCGCGATAGAGAATCTCCTGCAGCTCTGGAGAAATGGCCGGATTCAACTCGCTGGGAGGCGGAATCTTCTTCACCAGCCGATCGTTCATCACGGCCAGAGGATTGGGTCCGGAGAACGGGACCTGGCCGGTAAGCATCTCGTAAAACAGAATGCCGAGGGCGTAGATATCGCTGCGCTGGTCGCCGCGTTTGCCTTCCACCTGCTCAGGCGATATGTAATCTGGCGTGCCCAGGATGGGCGACATCTGGACATGGGTAATGCGCCGGGCATCTTCTCTCATGGCAATGCCGAAGTCGATGATCTTGATCCGGTCGTCATCGCCGATCATCACGTTTTCCGGCTTGAGATCGCGATGGACAATGCCGCGCTTGTGCATGGCATCGAGGGCATCGCAAAGCTCCATGGCGATGCGGACCGCACGATCGATGGAGAGGGGCTTGTCCTGGTTGAGCACAGCCCGGAGCAGGCGGCCGTCGACCCATTCCAGCACCATGTAGCGGCGGCTGCGTTGTTCGCTGTTGTAGGTCTTCACGATCCCGGGATGATCGAGCAGTTGGCCCACCTCTTCTTCGCGCAGGAAGCGTTCCAGTAACACGGGGTCGCTCTCCATCTCCGAGTGGGGGATCTTTAGCGCCACGGGATGACCGGCATTGATGTCGGTGGCGCGGAAGAGGGTGCCCATCCCGCTGCGGGAGATCTCCGCGTCGATCCGGTAGTGGTCAAGGATGTCACCGGGCGCAAGAGCTGTCATCGGGCTTGCCTTGATTGTTTCACGCATTGGCAGAGGAAATCCGCTTAGTTTGCCGAAAGATGGGGAGAGCGGCGCTCCAGCCAACCCATTGTTGCGGCAGGACGTCCACCAATGCAGCCGAGTTTGACAGCGGCTCTATCATGGGATGCGAGCATGGTTCGCCGTTTGTTTCGTAGTGAATGCTATCTTTGCCTTCTTGCCCTGGCTGCGCTGCTCGGCATTCCGCAAACCTGCGGCGCTGCGGCGCGCGCTAAGACGCCATGGACTCCCAAGCAAGAGACGGGGTTTCTGAATCGCAAACTGGATATGCGTGGAACCACGTACCGGTTCCAGGTCTACCTGCCGGAAGATTATCGCCAGGACAAGCACAAGCAGTGGCCGGTGATCCTGTTTCTGCATGGCCGCGGAGAACGCGGCGCGGAAGGGATGTGGCAGACCCAGATTGGGCTTCCCTTGCAGGTTCGCGACCATCCCGAGCGCTGGCCTTTCATCATCGTGATGCCGCAGTGCACCTATCCGAACTTCTGGACGGATCCGCCCATGCTGGCCATGGCCATGGCGGCACTGGATCAGGAGATCACGGAGTTCCACGCGGATAGCAACCGCGTTTACCTGACAGGTCTCTCGATGGGCGGCTACGGGGCCTGGGAGCTGGCCAGGCAATTTCCGCGGCGCTGGGCGGCCATCGCCATCGCTGCGGGAGGCATCTTTTGGAGCTACGCCCCAGAGCGCTGGCAAGAGGCCGCCACCATGCCTACGGAATACGCCCGCGCCATCGGTCGTGTGCCCATCTGGCTTTTCCACGGCAGCGAGGACAACGTGGTGCCTCCGCGGGAAAGCGAGCTGATGTACAACGCCTTCAAGGCCAACAACGGGCATATGAAGCTGTGGGTGTACCAGGGCCTGCACCATGACTGCTGGGCACGGGCCTATAACGAACCAGAGCTGCCGCGATGGCTCCTGGCTCACCGTTTGGGCGGCCCCTCCGAGCCGTATGCGGAACGAGAGTCGGTTCCGCTGCATCCGGCTCCCATCAAGCTAAGCACAGCCGAGCTGGACACGCTGGTGGGCGAATACCGGGATCATAGCGGCAGGCTGGCAGCCACCCTGTTCCGGCAGGGCGATCAGCTCTACGAGCGCGATCCGCACGGCGAGGTGACGGAGGTGGAGGCCGAGTCGCCCACCATCTTCTTTTACCCCTTGGGCAGCGTATGGACACGTCTCATAGTGGAGCACGATCCTCAGGGGCACGTTACCGGTCTCATCTACCGGGATGACCGCCACGAAGAGCATTGGGAGCGCAAGAAGAACACGCTTACCGCCCGCAACGAGGGCAACAGGCGCTAGCTGCGGCACGCAGGGGAAGACGGAGCCCTCGATCGGCCGACGGAACCTGGCGCAACGGATGTACGTAGTACGACGTGAAAGACATGGCGCTGAACTCCGGTGGAACGCGGAAGAGCGCCTGATGAGAGGTCGATATGTTCTGCAGCGGTTGTGGTCTAGGCTTGGCGCCCGGGCAGATGGCGTGCCCACGATGCGGCCGTCCCATTGCTATGCCAGCCGTTCCGCCGGTTCCAGGGTTCCAGTTCGAGCTGGCCAACTACGCGAACAAGATCAAGACCCTGAGCATCGTGTGGTTCCTCTATGGGGGTTTTTCCCTGGTACTCGGCTTCTTCGGCCTGGCCTTCGCAAACGCTGTCTTTGCGGGACACACGCGCTTCTGGATGCATGGGGGACCGATGCCTCCCTTCACGTTCGGTCCGGCGATGCTGCATTTTTTGTGGATCTTCATCATCCTGCGCTCGGGGCTGGCGCTGGTGGCGGGGTGGGGATTGCAGATTCGCGCGCCCTGGGGTCGGGTTGTGGCGCTGGTGGCAGCGTTCCTGAGCCTGCTGAAGTTTCCCTTCGGTACGGCCTTGGGCATTTGGACGCTTGTGATGCTGTTGGGATACCGGAACGGGACCCTCTACGAGCAGCTGCCGCAAGGGTGATGCAACAGCAGTCGAACTTTGGGATCTACGGAGGAGGGATTTCTGCGCAGCCTTCTTCCCTCCTTCGTGGCCCTGATGCCCACCTCTGGTCGCCAGAGGCTCCGGCCGTTCCTCGGCTCGCCGTACAATCATGTTCATGAGCTTTCCAGAGACCCGCATGCGGCGGCTGCGCCGGACTGAGTCTTTGCGTTCCCTGGTGCGCGAGACCTCCCTCGAGCCAGGTGACCTGATCCATCCTCTGTTCATCTGCCCGGGAGAAGGTATTCGCAAGCCGGTGGGCTCGATGCCTGGCGTGTTCAACGTGTCGGTGGACGAGGCCGTGCGCGAAGCGGAAGAGGCCGCCAGCCTGGGTGTGGGTGGATTGCTGCTGTTCGGCTTGCCAGAGTCGAAAGACGAGATGGGCACCGGCGCCTGGGACGACAACGGCATTGTGCAGCAAGGCCTGCGCGCACTGAAGAGGTCGGCAGCCGCCAAAAAGCTGGTTTTGATCGCCGATGTGTGTCTTTGCGAGTACACCAGCCACGGCCACTGCGGAATGATCCGCGAGACGCACGACGGCTGGGAGGTGGAGAACGATATCTCTCTCGATCTGCTGGCGCGTACGGGCGCGAGTCTGGCCCGCGCGGGCGCCGATATTGTTGCGCCCAGCGACATGATGGACGGCCGGGTAGCCGCGATCCGTCGTGCGCTCGACGACGACGGCAATTCGACGATACCTATTCTCAGCTACGCGTCGAAGTTTGCCTCAGCGTTCTACGGCCCGTTCCGGGAGGCGGCCGATTCGGCGCCGCAGTTCGGGGATCGCAAGACCTACCAGATGGATGGCGCGAACATCCGCGAAGCCATGCGGGAGATCGAGTTGGACATGATGGAAGGCGCCGACATGATCCTGATGAAACCGGCCATGCCGTACCTGGATGTGGTGCGGGCCGCGCGCGAGCGTGTGGATGTGCCGATCGGGGCTTACCAAGTCTCAGGTGAGTACTCAATGCTGCAGGCCGCCTTCGAACGAGGCTGGCTGGATCGCGAACGCGCCATGCTGGAGTCGCTCTTGGGCATTCGCCGCGCCGGAGCGGACTTCATCGTGACCTATTTCGCCAAGGACGCGGCCAAGCTGCTCTAGGCAAGCTGTTTGATGGAAGCCTGGGTGAGTGGAGACGGACCGCGTCCTGGCGGGTTTGACCTTACCCAGATCACCCCGTATCATCAATAATTGGCGTCCTCCGGCGGAGTAGCTCAGATGGTTAGAGCGTGGGATTCATAACCCCAAGGTCGACGGTTCGATCCCGTCCTCCGCCACCAGACTCCACACCCACCGGTTCCCTTCCCTTTAGAGACCAAATTTAGCCTCTCAACTGGCGAGGCGCTTTCTCTTCGCCCCCGAGCTTGCGACCGCTTAGCGGTCCAGCGACGTGCCGGCTTGCACCGTCGTGGCTGCATCTCAGCGCAGTGCCACCAGCCATCGCACATACTCCAGTCCGGCGGCGAAGTTGTCGTACTCGGCGGGGATGATGCGTCCGTCGGTGTACTCGTTATAGAGCCACGGATCGGTGAGTGCCACCACCTTGCCCTTACCGTAAGCGGCCATGGCGATCATGGTCTCGCCCTTCCATTGCAGCAGTGGCTTGGCATTGCCGGAGACCTGAATGGAGCAAGTGTCCTTCCAGAAGATCCGGTGGGGCTTGGTAAAGGGTGGATTCGCCTCCACGTCCATTCTGCCCATCTCATAATTTCTGCCTTCCACATGATGGGTGACGATGTTGTTGAAGTGCAGCCCGAACTTGTCGGCAAGGACATCGAGGTGCGAAATGTCGGCGTTGGGCGCGTCATTCTCCATCAGGATCAAGATGCCGCCCTGCTTCACCCACGCAGCGACCTGCTCGGCATCCTGCTCGTTCATATAGTTCGGGTGCGGATTTTTGGCAGGATTATCGGGCGAGACGATCAGGTAATAGGTGGCGCCTTTGAGGTTGTTCAAGGTGGGAGCAGTCGTCAAAGTCTCCGTCTTCACTCCATGGTTCCGCCACATATGGCCGAACAATGAATATCCGGGATCGCTGAAGTCATCCCACTTGTAGTGAAAGAGCACGGTATTGCCAGCGGCATCGGTGCGCGTCTGGCTGTTGTACCAGGCATCGAGGACGACGGTGCTGCCCAGACCTTGCAGCGCATGGGGCAGATTCTCCATCTCGGTTGCACCCAGCAGGAATGCGCCGACGCCTTTGGGATCGTTGCTGATGACGGGAGCAGACACGTAGTACTGATAGCTGCCATCGCGATGATTGGGCCCGCCGAGACCGATAGCTTGCACCGTACTCGTGAGCGTCACATCCCCATTGCTATCCGTCTGTAGGAAATGACTCTGAATACCTTGCCATGCGCGCTGTGCGTGCGCTGCGTAGGACTTAGGCAGATAGCCAAGGCGCACTCCTTTCGCGAGCGCGTAGGTGAACATGCAGGCGGCCGATGATTCGAAGTAGTTGCCCTGTTTGCCCGGCTGATCGAGCACCTGATACCAGAGACCCGTGTTGTGATCCTGATAGCGGACAACAGCGTCGGCGGTGCGGCCCAGGATCGCAAGCAACTGTGCACGTCCGGGATCGTTCTCCGGGTAATTGGGCAGGGTGTCGACCAGCGCCATCATGTACCAGCCCATGCCGCGGCCCCAGAAGTTGGGCGAGGTTCCGGTAGCTGGATTGGCCCAACTCTGCTGCTTTGACTCGTCCCAGGCGTGATAGTGCAGCCCCGTCTTTGCATCGCGTGTGTGCTGCTCGATCAGAACGAATTGCCGCGTGATCTCCGCAAAATCCTGCGGCTCACGAAACACCGAAGCATATTCGGCAAAGAACGGCTCGGCCATGTAGAGCCCATCCAACCACATCTGATTGGGATAGATCTGCTTGTGCCAGTAGCCGCCCATCGCATTCTTCGGCTGCTCATCCAACTGATGACGCACAGCAACCGCAGCGCGGTAGTAGCGCTTATCTTGAGTCACGCGATAAAGGAGCAATAGCTGTCGGCCGAGCAGAACCTGATCGAGCGAATGTTCGGCGGCATCATAGGAACTGATCGCGCCATCTTTGTCGACGAAGGTGTCCACCGCACTCTTGATGTAGTGGTAGTATCTGGGATCGGCGGTGTCGTACCAGACCGCATCCATGCCTTCGAGCAGCGTGCCCAATTCGTAGTTCCAGTGCCATGGCTTGTCTGCGGCAGTAAAGCGCCCGCTGGGCCAGCGCTGGATGGTACTGTTCGCCATGCGAACCGACCAGGCAGGCTGGGCTGGGCTCTGCGCAGAGGCTTTGGTAAGTATCGCCAAGGCACAAAACAGCGCAGCCATCAGCAAGGGGCTGCGCGACCAGTTACACCCGAAGATTTTCCCGTGTCTCATCGCCACAACGATCATATAGACCAAGATCGCGTAACTGGCGACACGGCATCACGATCCCGCTATTCTCACGAAAACCGCCGGATGATGACAGGTTTGTACACGCTTGACTTAGAGCAAAACCAGAGTTGGTGTATCCCATCTGGTTTTTGTGCCAGGTTGCCGCTCCTTGAGGTCGCGTCAACTTAACGTCTGCGGCCCCGGGGAACAGCAACCCTGGCTTTACTGTGCGTCTTGGAGTCGGGTAGTTACCGCAGGACACTCCTCTCCCAAGCTGAATTGACCCTTCGCGTCGCTCAAGTGATTACCAGCAGGATCGGTGCAAGTGGAGAAAGATCGCTACAGTAAGCGTTCATTTTGCTATACAACGTGATCTGGAAGGTGGCAGCCGGCACGGGTGTCGCGTCGATTTACGCGGGCACAGGCGCGAAAGGCTATACAGGAGACAACGATCTCGCCGTCGATGCCACGTTCAATTCCCCCCAAGGGCTCGGGATTGACGGACAAGATAATCTGTATGTGCTCGATCTTGGGAACTACGTCATTCGAAAGATCGCGTCAAAGACGGGGATAGTCACGACCGTTGCGGGTAACGGACAGCGGGTGACGACTGTCTACGGCTCCCTCCCTAACAACGTACTCGCGACATCGGTTCCACTTTTCTTGTACAGCAACGGGCAGATTGCCGTGAACGCTGGCGGAGATGTCTATTTTCCCGATAGCGGAGACGGAGTCATCCGCAAGGTCACGGGCGACTCCGACCTTATCACTACCTACGCCGGAGTCTTAGGGTGTGACTTCTTCGGCGATGGAGGTCCGGCCACTCAGGCCAAGTTCTGCAATCCTTCGGCCGTCACCCTCGACAACGCCGGCAATCTCTTCATTATGGACAGCAACAACTGGAGAATTCGCGAGGTATCCGCGTCAACGGGAATCATTTCAACAATTGCCGGAAACGGTGATCGTGGCGACAGCGGAGATGGGGGGGCAGCAACGAGCGCCCAGTTCTCAGGAGGGTACGGCTCGGGCGGCTTGGCCGTGGATCAGGCGGGGAATCTTTATGTCGTCGGGTCCACCGAAGTCCGTGTGATCAACCTGAGTACCGGGATTGTCTCGCGGGCGGTTGGAACTGGATATTGGGGCAACTTCGGCGATGGCGGCGCCGCCACCATGGCCGAGGTATCGAACCCGACGGGACTTGCCTTCGATGCCGCCGGCAATCTGTATTTCACGGACATCGGGAACAACAACGTCCGCAAGGTCACGTTTGCGCCGCCGGTGACGGCAGCACCATCGATCAGTCTGCCGGCGGGCAGCTACACCAGCCTGCAATACGCCACGCTGACGGATACGACTCCGCATGCGACGATCTACTACACTCTGGACGGAAGCACGCCGACCACGAGTTCGCATGCGTATTCCGTGCCCATCTACATCGGCGGGACTGTGACCCTCAAGGCCATCGCGGTGGCTCCGGAGCTGGGGCCAAGCGACGTGACGACGGCCTCGTATCGTGTCACGCTGCCCGCGGCGGCCAAGCCCGAGATCTCTCCGGCGGCGGGCAAGTACATCGGCTCGGTCACGGTGAGCCTGAGCGATACGACTCCCGCGGCGGCGATTCATTACACCGTCGATGGTTCGGCGCCCACATCCTCGTCCCCGGTGTACGCGGGGCCGTTTGTGCTGACGAACGCCGCCACGATCAAAGCCATCGCCACCGCGCCGGGATACTGGAAGAGCCTGGCAGTCGGTGCTCAATTCAGCGTGGTGCCCATGGCTTCGAAGCCGGTAATCAGCCCAGCGACACCCAACGTGGCCGTGGGGCAGTTGGTTACGATCACCGATGCCGACGCAGGGGCAACGATCCGGTACACAACCGACGGCACCACGCCGACGACGCACTCCCAGCTCTACTCTGGACCCTTCCCGATCCGCGGGTCAGCCACGGTGAAGGCAATCGCTATAGCGACGGGCAAGGCGATGAGCCTGGTGGCTGCGCAAACCTACGTGGCCGCGCAGTAGAACGGGGACAGATCCAACGAGATCGGGCTCCGCTCCGCGGCTTCGGGTGCGATAGAACATCCAGTCAACCCGGTCCTAACTTCTGCTGGGACGGAGGTTGAGGCGTAGTTTCGGAGATTCTCAGCATTTTCACCCAAATTGGCCCTTAGGCGCGGATCGGAGGTGATTTTCCTGCTGCCTCGTGCAGGTTTCAGCACCGGTTGCGCTAAGATTGCGTCTATAAAGTGAGCGGCCCGTATCCCTGCGGGTATGCCCGGTGGTGTTTGTGTCTCGATTCTTTCAGCGGTTGATCTTCGTGTTGGGTGCAGCGGTGTTTGCTGCGCTTGGCTTGGGCTTCGCCTTAGGCGAGTTCGGGTGGTTTGGCGTGCACGCCGGTGGTGAGCAGGACGGTGCCTATCGCCAGATGAACGTTTATCGTCAGGTACTTAGCCGCATTCAGAGCGACTACGTGACCGAGCCCAATATGACCGACGTGACCACGGGCGCGCTGCATGGACTGCTGGAGTCATTGGACGCCGACTCGAGCTACCTGACTCCGACCGAATACAAGATCTACAAAGACCGCCCCACTTCGGGGGTAGCCCAGGTCGGCATCGCCGTCTCCAAGCGCTTCGGTTACGCCACGGTGGTCGATGTCGCTCCCGGATCCCCGGCCGACCGGGAGCACGTTACGGACGGTGATGTCATTGAAGCCATTGGGGATCACTCTACGCGCGAGCTGTCGCTGGCAGTGATCCGGCTGATGCTCGAGGGCAAGCCCGGCTCGACGCTGAATCTGACGGTGGTTCGTCCCCGGAAGGCTGACCCGGACAAGCTGGCCCTGGTCCGTACCGTGGTGACCGCCCCGGGATTGAGCGAGCAACAGTACGAGAATGGCTCAATTGTTTACCTGAAGCCCGGAGTGCTTTCAAAGGCGCGGGTGGATGAGATCGCCTCGAAGCTTAAGGGCGCCAAGGCGCGCAAGATCCTCCTGGACCTGCGGGACGTCTCGAACGGCGAGCCGGAAGAAGGCATCCGCCTGGCCAACTTCTTTGTGAACCAGGGCACGCTGGCCATGCTGGAAGGCCAGAAGTATCCCAAGCAGACCTTTACCGCCGATCCCAGCAAGGCTCTGACGAGCGCACCTCTGGTGGTGCTGGTGAATCGTGGGACCTACGGCGCAGCGGAGCTGACCGCAGCAGCCATTGAGGGCGCTAAGCGCGGCGATGTGGTGGGCGAGCGCACCTTCGGCGGAGGCTCCGTGCAGAAGACCATGGATCTGCCTGACGGGGCCGCGCTCATGCTGACGGTGGCCAAGTATGAAGGTCCGGACGGCAAGAAGATCCAGGACGAGGCCGTGACCCCGACCGTCCAGGTGAGCCAAGCCAATGCGGATGAGGATGAAGACACGACTCAGCCCAAAGAGGATTCCATCCTGAACAAGGGCCTGGATGTGCTGAAGGCCAAGAACAGCTAAACAAGCCTCATGAAGGGCGAGAAAAGCGCGAACCTCGGTTCGCGCTTTTTGCTGCTCTCCCCATTTGGGAACGCCTTTGCTTTTCCTGATTCCGGTCCCCTAAAGCTTTTCGCCGTGCAGTCGACCCCGTGCTACGCTCGGAGTATCACCTTGAGTTGTTGTTTCTTCCGGGCCGATCGAGATGTGCCCATCGAGGCTTGAAGCGCTTGGCCGCCCCTACTCAAATCTCCGAACCACGTGGACTGGGTCGCAGCCATCGGTTGCCGCCTGAGGAGCCGAGGCTACCCCGGCGTCCGCGCCGCAAGCTGGCCGGCCGTCCCGCCATCCTGGTGCTGATCGTGCTGGCAGTGATCACGGGATCGCTGTCGGGGCTGATGCTGGTCTACTCGGTAAACCTGCCGCAGATTCAGGACCTGGAGCGCTACCGCCCATCCACTACGACTGATCTCTACGATCAGAAGGGCCGTCTTGTCGGCTCCTTCGCCCTGCAACGCAGGATCGTGGTGAACTACGACGACTTCGCTCCCGTGCTGCGCAAGGCAGTGATCTCAATCGAAGACAAGAACTTCGAATCCCATGGGGGGATCAACTTCTTCCGCATTGGCGGCGCGGTTTGGCACGACCTGCGCAGCCACGGGCGGGCGCAGGGCGCCTCGACCCTGACCATGCAGTTGGCCCGCAATCTGTTTCTCTCCGCCGATCGCACCGCCGCCCGCAAACTGCAGGAAGCGTATCTGGCCATTCAGATCGAGCGCACGTTCACCAAAGAGCAGATCTTCACCCTTTATGGAAACCAGATTTATCTGGGCAGCGGCATGTATGGCTTTGAGGCCGCATCCGAGTTCTACTTCTCAAAGCATGCCAAGGAACTGACGCTCACCGAGGCTGCGCTGCTGGCCGGCTTGCCGAAAGGGCCGGTAGGCTACTCGCCCATTCTGAATCCGGACAAGGCGCTGCGGCGACGCAATCTGGTGCTGAGCGAGATGGAATCGGATGGCGTCATCACCCACACCGAAGCCGAGCAGGCGCGACAGATGCCCTTGGGGCTGCACGTGGCGCAGCCGGAAGGCTCGGTGGCACCCTGGTTCCAGGAAGAGGTGCGGCGCGAGCTGGAGAAGCGCTTCGGCACCGAAGAGGTACACGAGGCAGGCCTGCGCGTGGAGACCACTCTGGATCTGGATCTGCAGAAGACCGCCAATCAAGCAGTGGCGGAAGGCTTGGCTGCTTATGAACGGCGTCACGGCTGGAAGGGCAAGCTGGAAAATGTGCTGACGCAGGGCGTAAGCATTGAAGATTACAAGCATCCCGATTGGGCCCTGCAATCGCATCCGGGAGACTACGTACATGCCGTAGTCACGCGCGTGCTTCCGCTGGAGATCCATGCGCGGATCGGATCGAGCGACATCGTGCTCGAGCCGGACGACTGGAAGTGGACTGGACAGCGCTATGCTGACGCACTCGTCAAGCCGGGCGATGTGATCTACGTTCATCTCTCAGCGGCGATGGAGGGCGAGGCACGGCGCGCGGAATTGGAGCAGGATTCCGGCGTGCAGGGCGCGTTGATGGCCATGGATAACAGCACGGGAGATGTGCTGGCCATGGTCGGAGGTCGCGACTATTCGGTGTCGCAGTTCGATCGCGCCACGCAAGCAGAGCGGCAGACGGGTTCGAGTTTCAAACCCTACGTCTACACGGCTGCGGTGGAAGATGGCGCGAAGCCCGACGACATCATCGTCGACGGTCCAGTTAGCTTCGGAGGCTACACGCCTCACAATTACGAGAACGACTACAAAGGCGCGATGACATTGACCAACGCCTTTGCGGAGTCACGCAACATTCCTGCGCTGAAGTTGGCTGCCCGCGTGGGCATTCACAAAGTGATCGATGTGGCACACCGCTTCGGCGTGACGTCGAATATTCCTGCTTATCTTCCCATCGCGTTGGGCGCTGTAGAGATCACGCTTCAGGAACAGGTGGCCTCCTATTCGGTGTTTCCCAATGATGGAATTCGCGTGCAACCGCGCCTGATCCGAAAGGTTTCGGACAACGACGGCATGACCCTGTGGGAGGACACGCCGGCGGTGAAGCAGGTGATCGATCAAAAGACGGCACGCACCATGATGACCCTGCTCCAGGCTGTGACTGCACACGGCACGGCAGCCGCGGCTTCCCAGTTGAACCATCCTATTGGCGGCAAAACGGGCACCACCAGCGACTATACAGATGCATGGTTCCTGGGCTTCTCGCCCTCGGTCACCTGTGGCGTGTGGGTGGGGTATGACAGCCGCGAATCGCTGGGGGACAAGGAAACCGGCGCCAAGGCTGCATTGCCGATCTGGATGGCAGTGATGAAGCAGGCAATTGCAGGCAAAGACGACGAGCACTTTCCCGGAGACTCGAGCCAGCCCGTCAAGCCGTCGGCCGTAGATCAGGCGCAGCATCCACCTTCAGGTTCAGAGAAGCCACGCGCAGCCGTAACTGTTCCATCGGCGACCCTGCCCATCGAAAGAGCGACTGCTGCCCGTCGGCAGGCACCTCATAGCTCCTCCGCCGCGATACAGCGCTAGAGCCGGTCGAGCGATGCCATAAGCGGGGGCTCCTGTCTTCGCGATGCATTCCTTCTTGAATCCCTCCAGCAACACTGAATCCCCATCGGCCTAGGTCTTGCCACTGACCCCGGATCAAATTCTTCGCGTTTGCGTGCCGGAACCTGTGCCTGGACCCGTGCCTGGACCAAAGACGCAGAACCGTGCCAGAACGTCCTGCTGTGCGCAAATCGGCAGGCGGCCGAGGGTGAGTGTCCCGTATTCCACGCTGCGATGCGATTCGACAGACCTGAGCGAAAAGGTGCTGCTAGCCCTTCTCCTGACAGCCGCTGGGCATCAGACGAGGATCGCTCAGCCGTGCCCAGCCGCGAAATACGACCGTGTACCACGTCAATCTGCGCTGTAAGACAGGCGTAAGACAAGGTAATGCCGTAAGACAAAGCCTGCGCTATGGTGCAGCTCTCATCCGGAACTCAGGCCAGCAGCGGGCCTGAGCGCCCAGGATCTAGCTGGCTCCTAAGTACACGAAGCGGGCGATGAACAGCGCTGCCAGGATGTAGAGCAGCCAGTCTTCACGGCGAAGCTTTCCGGTGATGAGGTGCAAGACGGCCCAGGCGATGATGCCGAATCCCAGCCCGTTGGCGATCGAGTACGTGAGAGGGATCAAGATCAAGGTGAGAAAGGCGGGCACTGCGACCAGGGGCTCGTGCCAGCGGATCTCGGTGATGCTAGCGACCATCATGGATCCCACCAAGATCAGCGCGGGGGCCGTAGCGGCCTGGGGCACGATGCCGATGAAGGGCGCGGCCACGATAGCGAACAGAAAAAGCAATCCAGTCACGATGGCGGTGACACCGCTACGCCCACCCGCGGCCACTCCCGCAGTGGATTCGACGTAGCTCGTCACCGTAGAAGTTCCAGTGAGCGATCCGAAGACGGTTGCGGTGGCGTCGGCGAACAGAATCCGGTTAAGGCGTGGGATCGTGTGGTCGGCGGTAATCAAGCCAGCTCGTTTGGTCACGGCCACCAATGTGCCTAAGTTGTCGAAGAGGTCGACGAAGAAGAACACGAAGATGATCTCGAGCAGGCCTTTACCGAGGGCAGCGCCGACATTCAACTGAAGAGCAGTGCCTGCGAGAGCATTCAAGCCCACGGTAGTGGGGGTCCAGTGCACCAGTCCGAGGGCCCACGCTCCAGCGGTGACCGAGAGAACGCCGATGAGGATGGACCCGCGTACTTTCTTGACTTCAAGTCCCACCATGAGCGTTA
>CBJOJD010000110.1:0-14858 GCA_966443485.1 uncultured bacterium
CAGCCGCCCTCCGCACCGGCAGCCTCCCAGGGCACCGGCCCGGCTGCTCCCACAGGAGCGCCTGCGGCTGCGGATACGGCCGCTATCGGTGCCGCCTCCGAGACCGAGACCATCGTTGAGAATCCGAACTTCCGCATCGTGTTCACCAACCGCGGCGCCCAGGTCAAGCACTGGATCCTGAAGCACTACTTCGACTCCGCCGGCAAGCCGCTGGACATGGTGCAGCAGCAGGCGGCGGCGCGTTTCGGCTGGCCCTTGTCGCTGTTCACTTACGAGTCCGGGCTGACCAACCAGCTCAACTCGTCGCTTTATCAGGCCTCCGCTACCGGCACGCTGAATGCGCCCAACACCATCAGCTTCCACTACTCCCAGAATGGACTGGACGTGGTGAAGACCTTCCGCTTCGACACCAGCTATGTGATCGACGCGGAGGTACAGGTGCACCGCAACGGACAGCCGGTGCGCGCGCTGCTGACCTGGCCCGCGGGCCTGGGCGACATGGAAGAGTTCAAGGGCCGGGGCAGTGTCCCAGGACTGCGTCGCACTCCTTCCCAGTTCGCCTGGTCGCTGAATAGCAAGCAGGATGCGGAAGCCGCCTCCAAGGTCAGCAACAACGCCACCCTGGACGGCACCTATCAATACGCCGCCACGACCGACCTCTACTTCGCGGCCGCGTTCCTGCCGCTCGTTCCCGAACGCGCCACCATCGTCACTCTGCACAACACCGTCGATCTGCCCACAGACGCTGCCAATCCGAACAGCGACAAGAAGCCGGCCGATGTACTCGGCGTGGCAGCGGGCGATGTCAGCGGCTATACCGGTGTTCGTCTCTACGTCGGCCCCAAGCAGATGGATCTGCTGGCCAGCGTTCGCTCCATTGGTCCAGACGGCAAGCCGGACGGGCCTTCACTGGAGCCGCTCATTCAATTCGGATGGCTCACCATCATTGCCAAGCCGCTGTTCCTGGCCTTGCGATTCCTCTTCAACCACGGCATTCCCAACTGGGGATGGGCCATCATCGTGTTCACCGCAGCATTCAATATCTTGCTGCTGCCGACGCGCCTGATGATGATGCGCAGCTCGCTGAAGATGATGCGCATTCAGCCCAAGGTGGAAGCGCTGAAGCGCAAGTACGCGCACCTCAAGCCGACGGATCCCAAGCGCGCCGAGATGAACGCCGAGATGATGGCGCTCTACAAGACCGAAGGCGTGAACATGTACGGTGGCTGTCTGCCGCTGCTGCTGCAGATGCCCTTGTTCTTCGCCTACTTCCGCGTGCTGCAAAACACCGTGGAACTGCGCCAGGCGCACTGGGTGTGGCTCACCGACTTGTCGCAGCCCGACCCGCTGCACATTCTGCCCATCGTGATTCTGATCTCGATGTTTGTCACCCAGTTCATCACGCCGCAGCCCGGCGTCGATCCCACCCAGCGCCGCATGATGGCCATCATGATGCCGGCTATCTTCGGCTTCATGCTGTGGCAGTATCCTTCCGGCCTGGCCCTCTACTGGGTCACCGGCAACATCATCATGCTGGTCACGCAAATCTCCATCAACCAGTCGCATATCGGCAAAGAGATGCACGCCATCGCAGCCAAGCGCGCAGCCAAGCGTGCAGGAGCGCGCACGATCCAAGGCAAGCGCTAGGCGATCCGCTGGACTCAACCCGAAGGGCGTGGCTCAGGCCGCGCCCTTCTTCTTTGCAACCACGAGCTTCAAACCGCGAAGGCAGCAGTTAATCCGGCATCGATCGTGGCATAAGCGAAGGGGAATCCCGCCTGGTTCAGCTTCTTGGGAAGCACGCGCGCGCTACTCAGCAGAGCTTCCTGGGCCATCTCGCCAAAGGCCAGTTTCAGTCCCCACGCGGGCGCGGGAAACAATGCCGGCCGGTGCAGCCGACGGGCCAGTGCGTGTGTGAACTCCGCGTTGGTCACAGGATTGGGCGCCACCACGTTCATGGCTCCAGAGAGCGACTGCTTGTGCAAGGCGAAGTCTACCGCCGCAACTAAGTCCGGCAGCGCGATCCAGCTCATCCACTGGCGGCCACTCCCCAACCTGCCGCCCAGGCCGAGACGGAAGATGGGCAGCATCTTGGCCAGCGCACCGGAGCTCGCGCTGAGCACCACGCCGAAGCGCAGATGCACCACGCGAATTCCCGCCGCTAAAGCTGGCTGGGCCGCCTCTTCCCAGGCAGAGCAGAGGTCGGCAAGAAAGCCGCGCCCCAACGGTGAGTCTTCGTCCAGGAGCTCGTCTCCGCGATCGCCGTAGATCCCAGTCGCCGAGGCCACCAGCAGCGTCGGCGGCGGATTCTGCAAGCGCGCCAGCACTTCGCAGAGAGCATGTGTCGAGTGCACCCGGCTGGTGTACATGGAGCGCTTGTACTCCGGCGTCCAGCGATGTTCTGCGACGTTAGCGCCAGAAAGATGGAGCGCCGCACTGCATCCCTCCAGAGATTCAGGGGAGAAGACAGGCCGCGAGGCTTCAGGATCCCATTGCAACTGGCTGGCGTTGACAGGGGAACGCCGCACCAGTTGTAGTATCTGCGCTTCGGGTTGCAGGGCTTGGCGCAGCGCCTGACCCAGCCCGCCCGAGGCACCGCTCATGACAATCCGGTTCATAGGTTTAGAACGTTCTCCTCAGGGGCAGCTGACCGGCGGGATTGTCGCCCGGGCTCCGGTTTAGTAATATGAGAACAGATTTTGATGCAGGCAACAATCCGCTGCTCCCGAAATCTGCGGGAGGTTTCGTCCAATGGACAGCTCGACCGTTCGTAACGAAGAGACCCAAAAGACGCAGGTCGACACCGAAACTGCGGAACGCTTCATCGCCGAGAAGCATATTGGGGAACGCATCAAGCGTCTGCGCTTGAAGAAGTCAATGGGATTGGTAGAGCTCGGCAAGCATACGGGGCTCTCGGCCAGTTTTCTGTCGCAGCTGGAGACGGGGCGAGTGGTTCCTACCCTGCGCAATCTGGCGCGCATTGCCATGGTTTTCTCGAAGGATCTTTCTTACTTCTTCGAAGCCGAGCCACAGCCCATCTTTCGCATTCATCGCCGCAAAGAGCGGGTACGGCTGCCCCAGACCGGGGTGGAACCGCCTACGTATTTCTTTGAAAGCCTGGGTTACATGGTAGCCGATCGCCACATGGATCCCTACTTTGCAGAGTTCGTGCCCTTAAACGGACATCACGACACCAAGCCGCACATGCACACCGGTTACGAGTTCCTCTACATGCTGGAGGGAGAACTGGCTCTGCAACATGGCGATCAGCAGTGCGTTCTGGGGCCCGGCGACGCGGTGTACTTCGATTCCTCTGCGGCGCACTCGTACATATGCAACGGATCCAAGCCGGCCAGCGCCATCATCGTGACCATGCTGCAACCACCTCCGCCTGCTGCGCCGCCCTCGGCACGGCCGGGTATGCCGGGTCCGTCGCCACGGCCGCTGTCGGGGATTCCCGCGGGCGGCGGCACGGGGTTCCCGGAACGTCGATGAGTAGAGCAGATGCGCGATGCAGCGCCGCATGCTTCGCCAGATGAAGCAGAGGGGCGCCGCTCAGCTCTCTACGTTTAGTCCTTCACCTGAGCGAAGTACTCGGCGACTTCCTGCCAGCTGCTGACACGGGTGAAGCCGGTGGCCTGCAGGTTGTGCGGCGCGGTATAGAGCAGTCCTGTGCCCTCAAAGCGCTGCAGGTTGCGTGGCAGGTCGTCGATCAGGTAGTCAGCGCGCAGGATGCACTTGTTCCCGCAGAACACATAATGCGTGGGCGGGATGAAGGAGAAGTGACGCTGCAGCCAGCGGTACTTGGGGCCCAGGGAGTTCGGCACGGTCATCGCCTGGGTGGCGATGAAGACTTCAAAGCGCGTTGTGAGATCTTTCAATACCTGCTGTGCGCCCGGCATGAGCGGCAAATCCTCAAAGAAGTCCTCCGCATCGAGAAAGGCACGCAGCTGTTGCTGGCGATCCAGAGGAGTCACCTCCCAAAGTCCTTTGCCGGCCAGATCCTCGGGCGTAACGCTCTCATCGAACTCCTGGTTATACCGGCGCAGATGCTCAGCGAGCGTATCCGCCATTACCTCGTCCATGTCCACGCAAATCCGCTTCACTGCTTCTCCTGAAGGTGAGATCTCAGCGTTTCGAATCGCGGCGCAGGGGAGAGCTGATGCGCAGGGCATCGGTATTTCTATGAGAACGAAATGATCGGTGCTGGGGGGCTCTGCCGCGCTACGCTGATAAAAAACGCTCTAGCTAGAGACTATCAAGCAGCAGCCTACACCCGCCGCGGCCGGGGAATAGCAGGAGGCGCTGCGTGGCGCGGCGACTCGGGAGGATCGACCGACAGGGGCGTCATGGTGGGGTCCCAGTAGAGCAGCCGCCCGCAGCTATCGCAGGTCAACAGCTCGCCCTCGCGCACCTGGTTCCAGATCTGGGGACGGATATTCATGCGGCAGGCGGTGCACTGCTGATTCTCCGCCTTGGACATGGCCATGCCTTTACTGGAACTGAGCCGGTCAAAGCGCGTCAGCCAATCTGGCTCGATGACGGCCCGCAGGCGGTCGCGCTCGGCTTCGAGCTCAGACTGCTGCGCCGCGATCTCCTGCTGGCGAAGCTTCAGGCGTTCGCGAGTCTTGTCCAGCGCTCCGGCCATGGTTTCAACTGCGGCCCGGGCTTCGGCCAGGACTGTTTCCAGGTTCTCGCTGCGTTCCAGGCTGGCGAGCTCCTCGTCTTCCAGCCGCGAGATCTCGCTTTGCGCGAAGCTGAGCTCGTGTTCGATGGCCTGGGCCTGCGCCGCCGTGGTCACCACGTCAATCTGGGCGCGAAGGCGCTGCATCTTCTCGCGATGTCCTTTGACGTCCCGCTCCAGCCTTGTGCGCAGTGTCTCTTCGCGGGTGAGGCCATCGGAGGTCTCGGCAGACTTGCGCTGGGCAGCAGTCAACGCGGCCTCCGCCTGCGTCAGCTCAGCGGGCAGCGCGCGCGCCGCCTGGACCAGCCGGGTGCGTTCCAGCTCGACGGCTTGCAGCTTCACCATGTTCTCAATGTGACTCTGCATCTTTGAGTTGCAGTCTACAGCAAAACGCCGGGGGCCCGCAGAATTGCGGTAAACGCGCAAGCCCGCAGCCGGCAGGAACTCTCGTTTTTGCGACCCATCAAAAGAAACCGTGCATCCAATCACAGAAGGGGACATCCGCTCCGCGGAGCAAGAGGGGAATTTGGGGGATACACCTAGCTCGTCCGGGCACAGATATCGCTGGCTCCAGTGGTTTGGCGGCGCGGTTTTGCTGGCCGGGGCCATCTTTACCGCGGCGCTGGTGGTAGCGGCGCGTCACATGGAACCGCTTCTCCGCGCCGAGATCGTGCTGGCCCTGGAGCAGCACTTCCACACCAAGGTAGAGCTCGATCAGTTCCACGTCAGCGTGCGCCACGGCACTGAAGCCGAATGGGGCATTTGGGCCAAGGGAGCCGGCCTGCGCATCTGGCCGCCCCACCATGCCAGCGCCAATCCAGCTCTGGAGGTGGCAGTGGAAGCAGTTCCTCTGATCAAGCTGGATCAGTTCAGCTTCCATGTGCCGCTGCATTACGGGCGCACCCAAAACCTGCACATTCCGGAGCTGCGCCTGAAGGGGCTCAGCATCCACATTCCTCCACGCTCTCAGCGGGACAAGGGCAGCGGCATCGACTCCGCGGTAGCCGGGCAGGCCGTGCCCAAGACGGAGAAGGCCCCTGGCCCGTTCGCTGGCATCACCATCGGCCAGATTGAGAGCGACGACGCGGAGCTGGTGCTCGAAACGGACAAGCCGGGAAAGCTGCCCCTGCGCTTCGATATTCAGCGCCTGCTCCTCAAGAATGTTCACCCTGGTGCGCCGATGACCTTTGAGGCGACGCTTACCAATCCCAAGCCCAAAGGCCTGATCCACACCTCCGGGACCTTGGGTCCGCTGGACCTCACCGATCTCGGCGAATCGCCGCTGGATGGCACCTATCACTTCGAACATGCCGATCTGGCCACCTTCAAAGGGCTGGGAGGCATGCTGGAATCCACGGGAGACTACCAAGGCACGCTGCGCGAACTAAGTGTGAAGGGAACCGCTGATGTGCCCGATTTCCAGCTCACGCACTTCGGCAACACCATGCCACTGCGCACGCAGTTCGATGCCATGGTCGACGGCACCGACGGCGACACGCGGCTCGAACGCGTGGAAGCCACACTGGGCCACTCGCACTTCACCACAAAAGGGCAGATTGTCCGCGTGAAGCTCCCCGTGGAGGGTGCAAAGCCCTCGCCCGCCGCATCGAGCGCCGATCCCGCGCCGGCCTCCGGGCACATCATCGATCTTCGCGTCGACATTCCCCACGGTGCCATCCAGGACTTTCTCCGCCTGACCTCGCGCGCCTCTGAGCCCATCATGACCGGCGATATCGCCGCGGATGCAAATCTGCATATCCCCCCCGGACCGCAGCCAGTGCATCTGCGGCTCAAGCTCGATGGACACTTCCAGCTCGACAATGTGCGCTTCACCAGCGACAAGGTGCAGAAGCGCGTAGAAGAACTGAGCCTGCGCGGCCAGGGGCATCCGCAGGAGCTGAGGACCGCCAGTCCCGACGCCATCATCCGTTCCCACATGGAAGGCACGTTCCACGTCGCCAAAGGCGTGGTCACCCTGCCCGATCTGCAATACGAAGTGCCGGGCGCCGAGGTCCACCTGCAAGGCAGCTACGCCCTGGACGGCGACCTGCACATGGACGGCGTTGCGCGCATGCAG
The DNA here is from genome assembly GCA_966443485.1 of uncultured bacterium. Lineage (GTDB taxonomy): Bacteria > Acidobacteriota > Terriglobia > Terriglobales > Acidobacteriaceae > Telmatobacter. The sequence goes on from CBJOJD010000110.1 coordinate 6,762, forward strand.
GCTACCGTCTCCAAGATGGTGGGCGGCTGGAAGGGACTTCTGCTCAAGCCCGCGGACCGGCTGTTCAAAAAAGATGGCGCGGGGGCCGAGATTCCCATCAAGCTACGCGGCACGCGCAAGAGTCCCGACTTCGGGATCGATATCGGCCGCATCGGCCACACATCCCCGGAGACACCGGGCCAGAAGCAGTAGTTGAGGGGCGTGCGCCGGCCCTGCCAGTACCCCGGAAGGCTCTCCCCAACCCCATCTCAATGTGTTACTTTTCTCCGGGAACACCGTTGCCAAGTTCACGAGCAGCGGAGCAAAGCAAGGAGACCGCAATGCACTGGACCAAACGCATCGCGGCCTGCGTCCTCACCCTATCGCTTGGGGTGTGCGCATCGGCCGTACGAGGGCAAACCTCGCCCGCAACCTCCTCTAATCATGATCTGGAAAACTGGTGGAAGAACGCCGTCATCTACGAGATCTATCCGCGCAGCTTCCAGGACACCAATCACGACGGCATCGGCGATCTGAACGGCATCACCGAGCACCTGGATTACCTCAAGAGCCTGGGCGTGGACGCCGTCTGGCTCACTCCCATCTATCCTTCGCCCCAAGTCGACTTCGGTTACGACATCTCCGACTACGAGGCCATCGATCCGCAATACGGCACCATGGCCGACTTCGATCGCCTGGTCGCCGAAGCCAACAAGCGCCACATCCGCGTTCTGATGGATATGGTCATGAACCACACCTCGGACAAGCACAAGTGGTTCATCCAGTCGCGCTCTTCCAAGTCGAACCCCTACCGCGACTGGTACGTGTGGCGGGATGGCAAAGGCGAAACCGCGGACAGTCCGGGCCAACCGCCCAATAACTGGGAGTCGGTCTTCGGGCACTCCGCCTGGCAATGGGATGACACCACGCGCCAGTACTACTACCACAAGTTCTACATTCAGCAGCCGGACCTCAATTGGAACAATCCGGCCGTGCACAAGGCATTCCAGGAGATCATCAAGTTCTGGCTAAACAAAGGTGTGGGCGGCTTCCGCTTCGATGCCATCACCACCCTCTTCGAAGATCCGCAGATGCGCGACGAGGGCGTGATCCGGGACAAGAACGGCAATGTGGAGGTCAACGTCTACGGCGATCCTCGCCTGGATAACTCCATGACCGACAACCTGCCGGGACTGCACGTGGTGATGCAGGAGATGCGCTCCACCGCGGACCAGTTCGACTCCAAGCAGTTCCCCGGCAAGCGCGTGCTGATCGGCGAGACCTACCTGCCCAACGTGGCCGAGCTCGAAAAGATGTACGGCAGTTCCCAGAAGCCTGAGTTCGAGCTGCCCATGGACACCCAGGTGGGCTTCATCAACAAGCTCGATGTGGCCGCCTTCCGGGCCAAGCTGGAGGACGCCGAGCAGCGGCTGAGCGGCAATACTCCCCTGCTGGTCTTCGACAACCACGACAACCCGCGCCTGGACATGCGCTATGGCGATGGGACCCACGACCAGGACATCCAGCGCGTGATCGCCACCATGCTCTTCGCCAGCCGCGGCACTTCGCTCTTCTACTACGGGGACGAGATCGGCATGAAGACCACGCCACCGGCCCGCCGGGAAGACGTGAAGGATCCGATCGGGATCATTGGATGGCCCAAGGAGAAGGGCCGCGACGGAGAACGCACCCCGATGCAGTGGGACGACGCCAAGAATGCCGGATTCAGCAACGCTACGCCTTGGCTTCCCGTCCCCGAGACCTACACCACCGTCAACGTGAAAGCGGAAGAGAAGGATCCGGATTCACTGCTGGCCTGGTACAAAGAGCTGATCGAGATGAAGAAGAGCAACCCGGTCTTGGCTCATGGCAATGAAGTCATGCTCGACCGCGAAAACACCAGAGTACTGAGCTGGCTGCGCAAGACGTCCGACGGCAAGCAGGTGGTGGTAGCGACCAACTTCACCGCCGATCCACAGACGGTGAACCTGAGCACCGGCGAGGTGAAAGGTACGCACGCCAAGACTCTGCTGAAAACCCCTGGCGCAAAGGATCCCTCCAGCCTCAGTGCCATTGAGCTGGGACCGTTTGGGGTCTACATCGGAGAAGTCCAGTAAATAGAGACAACAATGCCCTGTAGTTCGCGCCAGAACCCGGCGTGAGCTACAGGGCAATTTACGAGAGCTGCAGTTTAGCTAAGCGACCTTCTTCCCGACCACTCCCATGGCTTCGCAGCGATCGCAGTTTCCGCACGGTCCGCTGTAGTCGTCGCCAAAGTAGCGCAGCAGACATTCGCGCCGGCAACGCCGCGTCTCGGCATATTCCTGCATCTGCTTAAGCAGCTTCTGGCGATGTTCCTTCAAGAACGTCTGGTGCCCGGCCGCTTCTTCCACCACCTGGGCGAAGGGCTTCTTGCTCTTTACGCGCAGACAGCCTGTCTCCAGCTCTTCAATCGCCTCAATCTCTTCAAGCTTTTGCAGCAGCCCCACCAGCTTGCGCCCGGACATCCCCGTCTCTTCCTTGATGGTGTCGCGGGAGACCGGCTTGCGATGCCGCGCAATCTCCTGGTACACCGCCTCGAGCGATTCCGCGTCCACGTGCGCCGGCCCCGTCTTAAACTGCTGCGCGGAGATGTCCTGGGAACGGTAGAAAAGCACCGCCTCCGCGGTTTCCCCATCTCGTCCGGCCCGGCCAACCTCCTGGTAGTAGGCGTCCAGAGAATCGCTCACATCGGCGTGATACACGAAGCGGATATCGGGCTTGTCCACGCCCATTCCAAAGGCGTTGGTAGCCACGATCACCGGCACATCGCCGCCCATGAAGCGGTTCTGAATCTCCTCCCGCTCCTTGGGCTTCAGTCCGCCGTGATAGAAGACCGCGTCCACGCCCATCTCCTGCAGGTCAGAGGCGATGGACTCCGCCGCCTTATGAGTGGCCACGTAGACGATCCCCGGCTTGTCGGCAAACTCCACCCGCCGCAGCAAGGACTCGATCTTCTGGTCCTTGGTGGAGAAGGTGTCCACTCGCAGCGAGATGTTGGGCCGGTCGAAGCCGTGGACCAGCACCCGAGGATTGTTCAGGCCGAGCTTCTCCACGATCTCCGCCCGCACCTCCGGCGAAGCAGTAGCGGTCATGGCCAGCACCGGCGGGTGATCCAGAGCCTCCACCACGTGCCGCAGGTTCAGGTAGTCGGGCCGGAAATCGTGCCCCCACTGACTGATACAGTGCGCCTCGTCGATCGCGATCAGCGACGCGTTGGCTGTGCGCAATCGTTCCAGGGTCTCTTCCCGGCGCAGCTGCTCGGGAGCCAGGAAGATGTACTCCACCCGGCCTTCTTCGATGGCCTGCAGAGTCTCGGCATGTTCGCTGGACGACAGAGTGGAGTTCACCACCGCGGTGGCCTCCAGCTTGCTGGCCTCAATGGCGTCCGCCTGATCCTTCTGCAAGGCGATCAAGGGAGAGATCACCAGAGTAGATCCCTCCAGCAAAGCACCGGCGATCTGATAGACCGCCGACTTTCCGGATCCGGTGGGCTGCACGAGAAGGGTGTCGCGCCCCTCCAGCAAGGAATGAATGGCGTCGCGCTGGCCTGGGCGCAGGTGAGGAAAGCCAAGCAGCTTCTTCGCCGCTGCGGCGATATCGATCGGCAACTGTTGTTTCGGCATAATTGATGGACCGTGTCTGTCCTTGGGCGCAATGGGGTATTGCAGAACAGCGCGGACTTCTTGCTTCGACGCAAATTCGCCGCGCCGTGCTGCTTGGCCTTTCATAAATCGATCGACGGCTCCGCTTGCGGCCGCGCCGGCTCTCTCGCACGCCCCCATTCCGCGCGTCTTGCTCCCTTTGGCCCCGCCATGTTTGACTGATAGCCGACACAAGCGGAGGACCATGGGTATCATCCTTGCACTGGATCAGGGCACTACCAGTTCGCGCGCTATTCTCTTCGATTCCGCAGGGAATGTAGCTGCGGTTGCGCAACATGAGTTCACGCAGTTCTATCCGCAGCCGGGCTGGGTGGAGCACGATCCCATGGAGATCCTGACCAGCCAGATGTCCTGCGCGGTAGAAGCTCTGGGCAAAGCCGGAGCGCGCCCCCGCGACGTGGCGGCCATCGGCATCACCAATCAGCGCGAGACCGTCATCGTCTGGGATCGCGCCACGGGCAAGCCGATCCACCCGGCCATCGTGTGGCAGGACCGCCGCACGGCCGGAGTTTGCGAATCGCTGGAGAAGAGCGGCGCGGGCGAGACCGTGTCTAGCCGTACCGGCCTGGTCATCGATCCCTACTTCTCGGCGACCAAGCTCCGCTGGATCCTGGACAACGTGGAAGGCGCGCGCTCCCGGGCAGAGCGCGGCGAACTGGCCTTCGGCACAGTCGACAGCTGGCTGGTCTGGAACCTCACCAGCGGACAGCGCCACGTCACCGATGTGACCAACGCCTCCCGTACCCTGCTCTACAACATCGTTGAAGGCAAGTGGGACGAGGAACTGCTGCGCCTCTTCGGAATTCCCGTTTCCCTGCTGCCCGAGGTGGTGTGGTCCAGCCAGAAGGTTGGTGAAGTCACAACCTCGCTGGGTCTGGGCGGTGTTCCCATCGCAGGTATCGCCGGCGACCAGCAGGCCGCGCTCTTTGGCCAGCTTTGCTGGAACCCGGGCGAGGCCAAGAACACCTACGGTACCGGCTGCTTCCTGCTGCAAAATATCGGCACCCAGTTCGCCCGCTCCAAGCATCGTTTGATCACCACAGTTGCCGCCAGCGCGCAGCAACGCCTGGAGTACGCCCTGGAAGGCAGCATCTTCATCGGCGGAGCCGTGGTGCAATGGCTGCGCGACAATCTGCGCCTGATCGGTTCTTCCGCAGAGGTGGAGTCCCTGGCCGCCGCCGAACCCACCACCAATGGCGTGATCTTTGTACCCGCCTTTGTCGGCCTGGGAGCACCGCACTGGGATCCGCACGCCGGCGCCATGATCATCGGTCTCCGCCGCGACACCCGCCCCGGACACATCGCCCGCGCGGCCCTGGAGAGCATCGCCTTCCAGGTAGCCGACGTGCTCGAAGCCATTCACAATGAGACCAAAGAACCCCTGGGAGCGCTACGCGTAGATGGCGGCGCTGCCGTCAATGACCTGCTCATGCAATTCCAGGCCGATGTGCTTGGCGTTCCCGTGGTGCGGCCGAGGGTGACCGAGACCACCGCGCTCGGCGCTGCCTATCTGGCGGGCTTGGCGGTCGGAGTCTGGGGCACTCCCGAAGAGCTGCGCGCCGGACGCAAAGACGACGTGCGCTTCGAGCCGAAGATGAGCAAGGATGAAGCAGCAAAGCGAAGGGCGCTCTGGCATCGCGCCGTAGAGCGGTCGAAGCACTGGACGGAATGACAACGAATCTAGGTTCGGTTCCCCGCGTTCTACGCCGCTGATATAAGCCCCTCGTCCCGTAGGGACGAACGATAATAGCCCAGGATGAAGGGCGCGCGGGGGGCGCAATCCTGGGGAGCATGAACAAACGACACCAGCCCCGAAGGGGCGGCCGATAGTTTGCAGCAAAACACAACGAAACAGCCCTGCATTGCTAACCGGCACGAGGTGATTTGAAAACGTATCCAAGGGAGGCACGACATGCAACGCCAAGCCATGCTGCAAAAGATCCGCGAACGACAGACCCCGTGGGACATCGCCATCGTCGGCGGAGGTGCCACCGGAATGGGAGTGGCCGTAGACGCCGCCGCTCGCGGATTCGACGTGCTGTTGCTTGAGGCGCACGACTTCGGCAAAGGCACCAGCAGCCGCTCCACCAAGCTGGTCCATGGCGGCGTGCGCTATCTCGAACAGGGCAACATCTCGCTGGTGATGTCGGCACTCAAAGAGCGCGGCTTGCTGCGCCAGAATGCGCCCCATCTGGTGCACGATCTGGCCTTCGTGGTGCCCAACTACTCCTGGTGGGAGGCGCCCTTCTATGGCATCGGCCTCAAGCTCTATGACATGCTGGCCGGCAAGTATGGCTTTGGCCCATCCCGCGTGCTCTCGAAAGAGGACACCCTGCAGCGCCTGCCCGGACTGGAGCCGGAAGATCTGCGCGGCGGGGTCGTTTACTACGACGGCCAGTTCGACGATGCACGCCTGCTCATTCATCTGGCCATGACCGCGGCGGATCACGGTGCGACCGTGGTGAATTACTGCCCGGTCACGGGCATGATGCGCGATGCCGAAGGCTATGTGAACGGCCTGACGGCCCGGGACAGCGAGTCCGGCGAGGAGTTCCAGGTCGCCGCCCGCGTGGTAGTGAACGCTACCGGCGTCTTCACCGACGAAGTGCGGCGCATGGCCGACGCCTCGATCGAACCTCTGCTCGTTACCAGCCAGGGCATCCACCTGGTCTTCGACCGCAGCTTCTTAAAGAGCGATACCGCGCTCATGGTTCCGCGCACGCGGGACGGCCGCGTGCTCTTCGTCATTCCCTGGCACGACCACGCCGTTGCCGGCACCACCGATACGCCGGTGGACGCACCCAGCCTGGAACCGCGTCCTCTCGATGAGGAGATCGAGTTCATTCTCGAGACCGCGGCCCGCTATCTCACGCGTCCGCCCAAGCATGAAGATGTGCTCAGCGTATATGTCGGCCTGCGCCCGCTGGTGAAAGGCGACGGCAAGACCTCCGCGCTTTCGCGCGATCACGTCATTCACGTCGACACCTCGGGCCTCCTTACCATCACCGGTGGCAAGTGGACGACGTATCGCCACATGGCCGAGGACTGCGTGGACCACGCGATCACCCTGGGCCGGCTCGAAGACAAATCATGCACGACCAAGGACCTTCACATCCACGGCTATATGGAAGACTCCGAATCACTGGGCAGTCTCCAGGTCTACGGAACCGATGCCAAGCTGATCCGCGCTCTCGCCAATGCCGAACCGGCACTGGCGCAGCCGCTGCATCCTGCGCTACCCGTGATCGGCGCGGAGGTGGTGTGGGCCGCTCGCGAAGAGATGGCTCGCACCGTCGAAGACTCACTGGCCCGCCGCACCCGCTCCCTGTTCCTCAATGCCAAAGCTGCCGCGGAGATGGCCGAACCAGCATCGCAGCTGCTGGCCAAGGAACTAGGCAAAGACGCAGCCTGGGCCGCCGCGCAGGCGCGCGCCTTCCGTGAGCTCGCCGAGCAATACCAAGTGAAGTAGGTATGCCGGATGTGGTGAAATGAGTGGCGCCCGTCTCGCCGAGCTATCCGGTGAAGGACATTCGCCCGCCCGTGTGCAGCAGCACTCGTAATCGAAGGAACGCGGCCCCTCTTCGCCCCGGAGGGGGTGCAGGAAGATAGACCGGGTGCAGTTCACCGCAGGCGGACGAAACCCCGGGATGAGCCATAGAACACAGCAGCGCCCTGTAGGCGGCGCTGTGAATCACCACCAACACGCACGATCTAACCTTTGACCGCGCCCGAAAGGATCCCATGCCCGCTTGCACTCACGCCGACCACGTCAAAAAAGTAAAGCCCAGCAGCAAAGGCTGCGAAGACTGCCTCAAGACCGGCGACACCTGGGTGCATCTGCGCATGTGCCTGGAGTGTGGCCATGTGGGCTGCTGCGACAGCTCCAAGAACCGCCACGCCCGCGCCCACTTCCACTCCACGCAACACCCACTGATTCAGTCCGCCGAAAAAGGCGAAGACTGGCGCTGGTGCTACATCGACGAAACCTATCTGTAAGCCAACCGCAGTGCGCGGGTTGGGGTGCCCCGTCCAAGCTCTGCTTGGGCGGGATTGAGTTGTCTAGAAGCCCACAGGTGCCCCAGGTCTCCCGCCGTTGGAGACTTGGGAAGATCGATCGCAAGCTCAGTCGCGGGTGCCCGAGGTCCCCGGTTTTGGAACCTGGGAAACCTCAAACCACCGGCTATGCAGCTGGTAGATATATCCTGTTGCGCAACATGCCTTCAGGTCTCAGGCGATTCCAGAAAGGCGGCGATCTTCCCTTCCTCCCCTTCAGTTGCTACCACCGCCTCGCGTACTTCGACACGACCTCCGAGCGCTGCCTCTTTGAGAACGCGCTTGAGACCGTGCGGACGCGCTACCGGCTTGCCGTTCTCGGTTATGTCTTCATGCCGGAGCATGTCCATTTGCTGCTGAG
>CBJOJD010000111.1:0-14832 GCA_966443485.1 uncultured bacterium
GCTTTATGCGTGTGTGTTTGCCGCGGAGTTTCCGGCACAGGCGCTGGTACGCCTGCGGCCCGATCTTCGCTCTGAAGCGGTCGTGGTGCTGGAGGGGCGAGCGCCTCAGGAGACGGTGAGCGCGATGAACCGCTTTGCCGAGCGACGAGGCGCGGCACGAGGCATGACGCGCCTGGAGGTTGAGACTCTGGGCGGACTACGGGCACTGCCGCGTTCGCTGGAGAGTGAGGCGGCAGCGAGGGCCGTCTTTCTGGAGTGCGCAGCGAAGTTTTCTCCGCGCATAGAAGAGTGGAGTGCAGAAACTGCTTGTTGTCTGGTGCTGGATATTGCCGGCACGGAGAGACTTTTCGGTCCGCCGGAGGAGCTGGCGAAGCGGTTGCGCGACGACCTGGCCACGGCGGGATTTCGGGTATCGATCGCAATCAGTACGAACTTTCACACAGCCTGTTTGAAGGCAGCGGCGACGCGCGGCATCACGGTGATTCCCGAAGGCGCGGAAGCGGTGGCGTTGGCAAAGCTGCCGGTGCAGATGCTGCCGGTATCTCCGGAGCACTTGGAGGTGTTCGCGCTGTGGGGCATTCGCATGCTGGGCGAATTGGCGGCATTGCCAGAGACGGAGTTAGTTACACGGCTGGGACAGCGAGCTGTGCTGTGGCGCGATTTGGCGTGGGGCACAGCGGCTCACACGTTTGAGCCGATGGAGGCGGAGATCTCGCTTTGCGAACTGTACGAGTTCGACACGCCGGTGGGAGAGATTGAATCGCTGCTGTTTGTAGCGGCGCGGATGATGGACAGCCTGGTAGCACGCGCGACGGGACGCGCTTTGTGCATTGCATCCCTCACCGTGCGCATGAAGCTGGAGGGAGGAAGAGAGCATGAGTGCAGTCTGCGCCCGGCGTTGCCTTCATCGGATCGCAAATTCCTGCTGAAGCTTTTGCAATTGGAGATTGGGGGCCGGCCTCCGCAGGCGGCGGTGCTTTCCATGGAGTTCACCGCGCAGGCGGGGCAGTCGAGCAAGGTACAGCTTGGCCTTTTTACTCCGCCGACTCCGGAGCCTTCGCGGCTGGATGTGACGTTGGCTCGCTTGAAGGCGCTGGTGGGCACGGATCGAGTGGGCACACCGGTGCTGGAAGACAGGCACCGGCCGGACAGCTTTCATGTGGAAGATTTCGCGGCCGTGGATCTCGCGGAAGGCGCACGACGGCGTTCTCCGCGCATGGCAGTGCGTAGAGTCAGGCCACCTCATCCGGTTTATGTGTGGAAACAGGCGCTACAACCCACGGCATTTCAGGATCGAGAGACGCGCTTCACGATAACGGCGGCGTATGGACCGTGGAAGACGAGTGGCTGCTGGTGGTCGCTGGAAGAGTGGGATATCGAGGAATGGGATGTGTTGGCGCAGAAGAATGATGGTCAGCCCGTGGCTTGTGTGCTGACGCGCAATTGCACCAGCAACGCGTGGCAACTGGAGGCGTTCTATGACTAGCCGGGAGGAGCCTCGGCGGCTAAGCCGCACTGTGTTGGCGAGCTTTATGGGACGAGCAAACTCGTGCCCTTTCAAAGCTGCAACTTGTCTGTGCTAGGAGCTAATTCAAGACGTGTCCTTTCAAAGCTGCGGCTTCTCGCATCGGAGCGGAGTTTCGAAGTAACAGGTTAGAGTCACACGACGTTGGGTATTTTTTATATGAAGGCCGATGAATATATCGAATTGCACGCATCAAGCGCCTTCAGCTTTCTGGCGGGGGCGTCTGCACCCGAGGATCTGATCGAGTGCGCGTTCAGCCTGGACATGCCGTCGATTGCGCTCGCGGACCGCAATGGTCTGTATGGGGTGGGACGGTTTCATCACGCGACCAAGGACAACCAGATCAAGGCACATATCGGAGCGGAGATTGCGGTCTCGTCGTTCGGCCAGAGGCTCACGCCGGCGGATTGGCTTCCGCAGCAGGGAGAAGACGAGCCTGCGCGCATTACCCTTCTGTGCGCATCGCAGGCCGGGTATCAAAACTTGTGCCAGCTGATTACGCGCTTCAAGATGCGCGAGAGCGGGAAGGCCGAAGGCGCGGCCACGCTGGAGGATCTGGAAGAGTTTTCGGCGGGATTGATCTGTTTGACTGGCGGCGACGAGGGTCCACTGGCGGCGGCCCTGGCGCGGCAAGGGCAGGCTGAAGCCGAGAGCATTCTGGACAGGCTGGCAGCGATCTACGGGCAGAGCCAAGTGTACGTGGAACTGCAGCGTCATCAAGAGCGCGAAGAAGAGTGCCGCAATCAGGCATTGCTGCGCGCGGCGTCGAGCTTGCGGCTTCCGGTAGTGGCGACCAACGGGGTGCGCTATGCGAGGCCGAAGGATCGCGAGGTGCTGGATGTGCTGACGGCGATTCGTCATCACACTACGCTGGATCGAGCGGGACGGCTGCTCACGAGGAATGCAGGACGCCATCTGCGCACTGCGCAAGAGATGACAGCGCTGTTCCGCGATCTTCCGGAGGCGATTGCCAATACGCGGATTGTAAGCAGCCGTCTGGAGTTCACACTGGACAATCTTGGCTATCAATTTCCGAAGTACCCGGTGCCTGATGGCGAGACGATGGATAGCTTTCTGGAGAAGCGGGTGGAGGAGGGCATCCGCAAGCGCTACAGCGTGAGTGGCAAACGCAAGCTGATGGAGAAGGCGCGCAAGCAGGCGCAAAGCGAGTTGGCACTGATTGAGAAGCTTGGCTTTGCTGGGTATTTCCTGATTGTGTGGGACATCATTCGGCAGTGCCAGCAGCGGGGGTTTCTGGTACAGGGACGCGGTTCGGCGGCCAACTCGGTGGTGTGCTACGTACTGGAGATTACGGCTGTGGATCCCATCGATATGGATCTGCTCTTCGAGCGCTTTCTTAACGAGAACCGCGGAGAGTGGCCCGATATCGATCTCGATCTGCCCTCCGGGGATCAGCGCGAGCAGGTGATCCAGTATCTCTACGAGCGTTATGGCGCGCTGGGCGCGGCGATGACTGCCAATGTGATTAGTTATCGCAGCCGCTCGGCAGCACGCGAAGTGGGCAAGGTGCTGGGCTTCGATGAGGAGCAGATTGCACGCTTGTCGAGCATGTCAGGGCACTGGGAGTGGCGGGGTCCGGATGACACGATGGAGCACAGCTTTGAGCAGTCGGGCTTCGATGTCCGTCATCCGCGAGTGGCGCACTATCTGGACCTGTGCATGCGCATGCAGGATCTGCCGCGACATCTAGGGCAGCACTCAGGCGGCATGGTGATCTGCGCGGGGAAGCTCAACCAGGTGGTTCCGATTGAGCGCGCCTCGATGCCGGGTCGTACGGTGGTGCAGTGGGACAAGGAAGACTGCGCGGATCTTGGCATCATCAAGATCGATCTGCTGGGCCTGGGCATGATGGCGGTGCTGAAGGATTGCATTGAGCTGATTCCACCGCACTATGGAGAGCATGTGGATCTGGCCGCGCTACCCAAGGACGATCCGCTGACCTATGAGACGCTGCGCAAGGCGGACACGGTGGGCATGTTCCAGGTGGAGAGCCGGGCGCAGATGGCGTCGATTCCTCATAATGCTCCGGAGCACTTTTACGATTTGGTGGTGCAGGTGGCGATCATTCGTCCAGGGCCGATTGTGGGCAAGATGATGCAGCCCTATCTGCGGCGTCGACAGCGAAAGGAGGAGATCACCTTTCCACATCCTTCGCTGGTTCCAGTGCTGGAGCGCACGTTGGGGGTGCCGCTATTTCAGGAACAGCTGCTGCGCATGGCCATGACGGTGGCCAACTTCAGTGGCGCGGAGGCGGAGGAGTTACGCAGAGCGGTGGGCATGCGGCGTTCAATGCAGCGCATGAAGAATCTGGAAGGACGGTTGCGCGCAGGCATGACCGAGAACGGCATTCCACCAGAGGCGCAGGAGAACATTGTGCAGGGCATCGCCTCGTTTGCGATGTATGGATTTCCGGAGAGCCATGCGGCCAGTTTTGCGCTGATTGCCTACGCGTCGGCGTTCCTCAAGGTGCATTATCTTGCCGCATTCACCTGCGCCATGCTGAACAATCAGCCGATGGGCTTTTATACGCCGGCGGTGCTGGTGAAGGATGCACAGCGGCATGGGCTGCGGGTGCGCCCGATTGATGTGCAGCGCTCTGCGGTTTCGTGCACGCTAGAGACGGAGCCGGAGGGCAGGTTATGTCTGCGGCTGGGGTTGAACTACGCCAAGGGCTTGCGTAGGGCTTCTGCCGAAGCACTGGTGACGGCGCGTGGAAGCCGCAACTTTGATTCCATCGAAAACTTAGTAGCACGAGTTCCGGATCTGCAGCGCAAGGAGCTGGTTACGCTGGCTCGGATTGGAGCCCTCAATTCTCTTGACGAGGTGGAGCACCGGAGAGACGCATTATGGCAGGTAGAACATGCGGGAAGGCCGGTGGGACCGTTGCTGCAAGGAATTGCAAGCGATGACACGAAGGCCAAGGCGGCAATGCCACTAAAGAAGATGAATATAGACGAGCGCCTGGCCGCAGATTATGCAGGCACAGGGCTGACAACGGGGCCGCATCCCATGTCGTTTCACCGGGAGGGATTGCGCAGGCAAGGGATTTACTCCGCCATGGAGTTAACGCGTATTGCCAGCCAACAGTATGTGCGTGTAGCTGGATGCGTGATTGCACGACAACGACCGGGCACAGCGAAGGGGTTCGTCTTTTTGTCACTGGAGGATGAGACCGGCATCTCAAACATCATTGTGCATCCGGAGCTTTTTCAAAGGGAGCGGGTGACAGTGACACGCTCGCGTTTTTTGCGCATTGAGGGTCCACTGCAAAACGAAAATGGCGTGGTTCATGTAGTGGCCAAGCTGGTGGAGCCGCTGGACATCACCAGCGCAGAGGTGCGCTCGCACGACTTTCACTGAGACTAATGTGGGCGTGCGGCAGGTTGTTATCGTATTCGGGCCAGTGCAACACGGAAGCTTCTCAAGGATTTCATCCTGCCATGCGCATCTCTTCCCTGGATATGCGATACCCTCATGCTCGAAGGCCGGTGGGCTTAGCTTCTGTATCGCTTCAAGATGGACCGGGATGGGAGATAGGCCGCCGCTTCCAGGGTGTAAGGAACTTTAGACCTGAGTCGTTGGGGCATTGCTGACGCGGAGAGCACGCATCACTTAAGCTCCTCTGCCTTTCCACCCTAGCCAGTCGTTGATCCACGCCCAGGTTCCTGCCATGGTTCGCACGCGCGGGGGCTCCGGTAAGGTTGCGGTCGGATACTTCACGGGCTTTCCACGATATGCCTCGGCCAACTGCTTGAAGACTCTTCCCTGCTCCTTGACCCGCCCATCGTTCGTCAGCAGTCCCAGCGTGTACTCGAGCGGATTGAACTCGAACCTGCGGTCCACGTCATGCGAGTCCCAGTAGGTAAACCAGCTCACGCCCTGTTCAATGGCGGCGGTGATGGCTTTTTCCAGCCATTCAGCTTGACCTTTCTCCGGCAGCGCCTCGATGCAGGTGTTGAACTCGCCTGCCCACACCGGCTTGTGCTGCGTTCCGGCATAGCTGCGGATCAGCGCGGCCATCGCAGCCAGCAGCTTCACACTTGGGGGATCCATGGCTCCGCCATATTTCAGCGCATCGGTCCACCACGGGTAGCAATGCATGACGGGGAAGCGGGCCGCGGCCAGCGCCTTCTGCGAGAAGGTGTCGTCTTCAAACCAGGGATGGTGATCCACGCCATTCACGTGCACACCGACTGGCAGCACCTGATTCATCAGCGCGAACATCTTGGTCATCCAGGCGTCGCCATTCGGCAGCTTGGCTTGCCAGCATGTATTCAGTTCATTGCCGAAGTCGAATCCCACGATGTTGGGGTGGGGCTTCATGACCCGTGCCAACTCCCGAACGAACAACTCCTGCGCGTCCCACATCAATCTGGTGGTGTAGAACCCGTCGCTGAGCCGATTGAAGGAAGGCAGGAAGTACCATCCGCTCAGCTGCCCGGTGAAGACCGTCACTAGCGCCTCGAGCTTGCGCTCGCCCATCAACGTCAGAAGCTGGTCGAGCCGCTCGAGATGGGCTGTGCTCACCCACTTGGGATTGGGCTGAAAGTAGGGCCACACTAGCATGATGCGCAGGTGATCTGCCCCAAGCTCTGCGATGGCGTCGAGGTCGCGCGCAATGGGCGCCGCATCCCAGTCGTTCCAGCAGAACCACCAGTTACGGGAGGGGGTATAGTTCACCCCGAAGCGGTGCCGGTTCAGGTCTGGCCCGGCTACGGTAGTCAGAGAATCGGCAAAGGCAGGCGCGGCAATCGCCGCGGCAGTGGAGGCGAGAAATTCGCGTCGGTTCATCGCGTGTTCAAATATACGCGACCGATGCAGGCGGGGATGGCGGAGGGCGTTTTGCGGCGCCATCTGCGCGGTCAATTGAACTGACAATATTAGGGCCAGTCTCTCGACGAATTCGGATCTGTCTGAGTCGGTGAAACAGGGCGTGTGCCAAACACTGTAGGTGAGCCTCTCGTTGACCGGTATTGCAGAAGAATACAGCGAATTCGCGCGGCCTTGGACAAGGTTGCGTCTTCAAGGGGCCAGAACGGGGGGCACGATATGTGGACGCCTAGGTGTAGTCGACACGTGGTGAAACCAGATAAATCAAACTAGATAAATCTAAGATAGATGGTCGGGGAGAGAGGATTCGAACCTCCGACCCCCTGGTCCCGAACCAGGTGCTCTACCAGGCTGAGCCACTCCCCGAACCTTTGTTGCAGACGCGAATCGCCGGGCGCGGCCTGGTGCGTTTCTCCCTTTGATGCGCTTGAGCCAGTGTAACAGATTTGGGCTCGCCTTCGGAGGAGGGGCAGAGGCGGTCGACGGAGCCCAAGGGCCGGGTTTGAAGACGGGTTTCGGGGCGGTACGGCCAAACATCCTCCCCCTCCGTGTCGCATCTGACTGAGGGGACGCCGCTCGGCGGCAGGGAGGCGATTAGGCCTCGGCTGCGCCTGGCGAAAAGGAGGAAGATGTCGAAGAGCGCTCAGACACAATCAAAGACTCATCCAGGAAGCTCCCTGCCGGGACAGCATCGGACGCAGGGGCAGAAGCGCGAGCCGGACACGGTGTCAGAGGAGACCATCGACCGTTTGGAAAAAGTAACGGGTGGTGCCGAGGAGCCTGCACTGCATGGTGGCGCGCTGGGGCGCGAGATCAACACTCTGGACGCCGCGACCGAAGAGCAGATTGACGCCCTGCGGGTGGACCTGACCCAGGATGATGACGACATCCGCAATCCTCGCTACGGGACCGGCTTGATTGGCGACGATATGGCCGAGGAGAGCCTGTCCCGCTTCACGGAAGTGGGCAAGGATCTTGCCGAGCAAGGGACGGTGGCCGTGGTTCCAGGGCGAGAGGATACCAGCAAGGTGCTCCGCAAGCATCATCCCAATACCAGTCTGGCGCGGGCGCAGGATGTGGTGGAAGGGAACCTGGACGAACCGCGCGATGAGCGCCGGATGGAGCCGAAGGTCGACGAGGGCACGGCAGCCTAGGGCCAGACGGTTGAAGTGCACTTCCCTGCCCTCTGCGTAATGCTGGGGATGGCTCGGGCGAAGTTGACCTGTGGGTGGCCGCTCCAAGCGGGTCAGATCGACTCCTATGGAGCGGCTTCGGAGGGCCGGAGTCTATAGTGCGGACTAGTCGCTGTGGCCGGAGTTCTTTTCGGCGATGGCCGGAAGATCGAGCGAGACCAGCACGAACATGATTTGCCCGTCCTTGGGCTTTTCAAAGCCAACGATGTGTTGATGGCGTTTGGAGCCGGCCTTGAGCTGCAGCTCGTTCCCGCCGAAGTCGTTGTTGTCGAACTTCACCTTGGAGTTCTTGCCGTCATCGGCGCAGGTCAGGCCTTCAGCAGTAACAGTGGGCGTGCCAACCGGGGTCTTATCCCGGCAGGTGATCACGTCGCCGTAGCGAGCTAGCGCCTTTTTGTAGAACGATGCCACTTTATCCTGCGAATCGCTGGAGGTGTAGGTCACGGCGCGGACATGCAGTGTCCACTCGCCGAATCCCAGGTGGACGTCGGCGGACTTGTGATTGTCGTCGCCCTTCACCTCTTGCGAGCAGGGGTAGACGGGCATGCCGAGATCGGCGGCGGTGGTCTGGTCGGTGTTCACGTGCACACCGCCAAAGGGCGTGTCCACCTGGACAGTCTTCTCTTCACCGTTGGCGCCTTTATCGACATGGACCCGGCAGCCGGCGAGACCCAAGGGCAGGAGGAGCGCCGCAGTTAGTAATCTCGATGGTTGTAGCATGGCAATCGCACTCTATTCTGTCAGATACGTGGGCTGGCGGGAAAAGGTTCCAAGCGCCGCGTCCTACCTTTTTACTACTTTCCGCTGGAGTTGGGGTTAGCATTCACGACGGTCGGGCCGGAGTAGCAGGCCTGATCCAGGGTTCGCTCACGGTATGGAGATGGCGGCCCGCATAGGAGAAGGAACGTTATGTACGGTGGGCAACGAAAGCGGTACTGGATCTCGGCCGTTTGGGTGGTTTGCATTGCACTTTTGGGTGGGGCGGCTTTCGCCCAGGATGATCCTCCTCCTCAGGCGGGACGGCTTTCGGTGGTTTACGGGACGGTTTCGATCGAGCCGGCGGGTACGGATCAATGGGGTGGAGCTTACCCGAATTATCCGCTGGGGCCGGGGGACCGCATCTACACGGACCAAGACGGCCGCGCCGAGATCCAGATTGGGCAGACTTACGTTCGAGTAGCGCCGAACTCAGACGTGACGCTGGTGGAGGTTTCGCCGAATGCCATCTCGTTCGGGGTGGGCCAAGGCTCCCTCCATGTTCATGCGCAGGGGTTGTGGCAGGGGCAGTCGCTGTATGTGCAGACCCCGAGTGGAAGCGCCACGCTGAACCAGCCCGCCAATTTGCGCGTGGACGTGATGCCCTCAGACCAGGCTGCCGTGTTCACGGATTTTTATGGCAGCGTCTATGTTTCCGGTGCGGGCGGATTCGGGGCGAACACCTTGCAGGGGCAGGTGTTGGAGTTGACCGGAACCAATCCGGTGTACCCGCAGTGGTTGGCGCCGAACTATCCTGACGATTTCGATCACTGGAGCGACATGCGCGACCAGCAGATTGCGCGCGCGCAGTCCTATCGCTACGTCAGTCCGGAGATCCCTGGAGCCTACGACCTGGATGTGAACGGCGAGTGGATGCCCGACTCGGATTATGGGCCGATCTGGTTTCCGCGGGTCCGACCGGGATGGGCGCCTTATCGCTACGGACATTGGGTTCACCATCAGCCGTGGGGATGGGTGTGGGTGGAAGACGAACCGTGGGGTTATGCGCCGTTCCACTATGGCCGCTGGGTGAACTATGGCGGACGCTGGGGATGGGTACCAGGGCCTCCGGCAGCACATCCAGTCTGGTCGCCGGCATTGGTGGTGTTTGCAGGCGGCGGGCAGATCGGCGGAGGCGGGATGTCGGTGTGGTTCCCGCTGGGACCGGGCGAACCGTATCGTCCCTGGTATCCGTGCAGTCCGCGGTACATCGATGAGGTGAACATCTCGAATATCCGGCCGACGCGGGTTGTCCACGTGCAGAACACCTACGTCAACATCGTGAATGTCACGAACATCACCAACATCACGTATGTAAATCGGACAGTAGGAGCGACGGCGGTACGGCAACAGGACTTTGCCGCGGGACGTCCGGTAGCACAGAGCGCGGTGCACATCGATCCGCAGCAGATGCAGCGGGTTCAAGTGATTGCTCGTCCTGAGGTGGCGCCGACGCAGCAGGCGATTATCACGCGGCCTCCGGCGCGGCCGGTGCCCGTGGCGGTAGCGCGCCCGCAGGTGATCAATCCGCAGGGCAAGCTGGTGGCAGCGCAGCCGAAGGCTACTCCTGTGGAACCGCCGGTGCGGCCAGTGTCGGCACCGCGACCTCTGCCGGGCAGGACGGTGGTAGCGCCTCCTGCGGGAGCGAGGATGCAGACCCCGGCTCCAACTCAGCCGCAACGGCCGCAGTACCAGCCGCCGGCGAAGGGCGCTCCGGCACCGCAGAGACCGGTGGAGCCCGCACCACAGCCGCGCGAGCAGGAGCGGCCTGCTCCGCCAGCACAGCAGCCCAGGCCGAGTCCGACGCCGGTCCCGCAGCCGACGCGACCGAGCCCGCCCCCTGCGCAGGAACCGCGGCCGAACACGCCGCCGGCGCAGCAGCCACACCCCAATGCTCCGCCACAGCAGCCGCGGCCCAACGCGCCTCCGCCACCGCAACCGCGGCCAAACACGCCGCCGGCACAGCAGCCGAGGCCGAATACGCCAGCGCCGCAGCAGCCACGGCCGACGCCGGCGCCGGAGACCAGGCCAGCTCCGCCAAGACCGGAGAACAAGCCTGCTCCACCGCCACAGCAGGACAAGCGGCAAGAGCGAGACAAGGACAAAGACAACTAACATCCTGAAAGATAGAAAAATGGGGACCGCGATCCAAAGAGACGCGGTCCTCATTTTTCTGGGAGCCGGGTATCAGGGTATGGTGGAGAGCGCATGATGAATCGCTCTTCCGTGTGCCTGAGAGTCGCCGCGGCTGCTGCTGGACTGCTTGCCGCCACCGTTTCCGCTCAAACCTCCGATCCCAAATCAACCGATTCGATTTCGATCGAGGTTCACGCCGATCGCCCCGAGGGTCCCTACAAGCCCATCTGGAACTTCTTCGGTGCAGACGAGCCGAACTACATCTACGCGCCGAATGGAAAGAAGCTGCTGGGAGAGCTGGCGGCGTTGAGCCCGGTTCCTGTGTACTTTCGACCGCACAACCTGTTCACGACAGGGAATGGCGATGGATCTCTCAAGTGGGGATCCACGAACGTGTACACGGAGCGGGCGGATGGGACGGCGGTCTACGATTTCGCGGTTACGGACCGGATCTTCGACACGCTGATAGCGGCTCACGTGCGGTCACTGGTAGAAGTGGGGTTCATGCCGGAAGCCTTGTCCACGCATCCGGAGCCGTATCGACACACCTTCCCGAAGGGCGAAGTGTTCACGGGATGGACGTATCCGCCGAAGGACTGGAACAAGTGGTCGAAGCTGGTGACGGCGTATGCGACGCACCTGCACGAGCGCTATGGTGCCCAGGTGGATGGTTGGCTGTGGGAGGTCTGGAACGAGCCGGATATCCCTTACTGGCATGGGACCGCCGAGGAGTACGACCGGCTCTACGATGTGACCACAGCGGCGATTCGAGGTGTGCTGCCACAGGCACGGGTGGGCGGGCCGGAGGCGACGGGAGTGAGCGACCATTCTGAGCCGTTCCTGAGACAGTTCCTGGAGCATTGCGCGCACGGGAAGAACGCGGCCACGGAGGGCACCGGAGCGCCGCTGGACTTCATCAGCTATCACCCCAAGGGAAATCCCAAGTTTGTGGACGGGCACGTGGTGATGAGCGTGGCGACGCAACTGCGGGGCGTGGAGCGCGGCATGCGGGTGATCACCAGCTTTCCGGAGTGGAAGCACACGCCAATCATCCTGGGGGAGAGCGATCCGGAAGGGTGCGCGGCGTGCAAGGGCAGCCAGAACGGGTATCGCAATGGGCCGCTATATGGGGTGAGCGTGGCGGAGGCCACGATGCGGACTTATGAACTGGCGCGCAAGTACGGGGTGACGGTTGAGGGCGCGGTAACCTGGGCATTCGAGTTCGAGAACGAGCCAGCCTTTGCCGGTTTCCGGGAGCTGGCGACAAACGGCATCGACAAGCCAGTGCTGAATGTCTTCCGCATGATGGGGATGCTCGGCGGCGGGCCGGGCGCCCGGGCGCAATGGCTTGGGGTAGAGGATACCGGCCGGCTTCCGCTGCAGGACGTGCTTGCGCACAGCGTGACTGGGGATCCGGACGTAAATGCCGTGGCCGTGCGATCTGGCAAAGACATCAATGTTCTGCTGTGGAATTATCACGATGCCGACGTGGAGGCGCCACCGGTTCACGTGAAGTTAAGGCTGGAGGGGTTGCAAACCGGCAAGGTGACGGCTGGGGAGTACCGGATGGATGAAACTCACAGCAACGCGTATCGAGTGTGGAAGGAGATGGGGAGTCCGGATACGCCCAGTGCAGAGCAGCTCAAGAAGCTGGAAGCGGCGGGAAGGCTGGCGCAATCGGTGCCCAGCCATGTTGTGGAGGTACACAACGGCGAAGCCGCACTGGAGCTTTCCCTACCTCGACAAGCTGTCGTGCTGGTGCGGCTTGAGACGCGCTAGAGCCTAGTGAGCAGAATGCCCTTCGTGGTGATCGTGGCCATCTTCTTTGGAGCTGGTGGCAAACAGGATCGAGGCGAAAAAGACAGCGACGATGACGGGCACAACCACGAACGGGGAAGCAATATCCATTGCGTTAGGTCCTCTAGCAGTTAGAGTACCAAAACCTGCGGGGTAGCCGGAATGGGGGTGGCGGAGCCCGCAGGTAACCACCGGAGGGTTTTCCCGGAGGCGAGGACAACCTTGTCGCGAAGATGACGCTCTCAGCCGGGTATGTGTGCTTTTCCTCCTCCCTCTTCCACGGTGTTTGACCTGTCCAGGAAGCTTGGTTCCAAGCCGGCCCGGATCCTTTCGCGAGAGCTCGACATGCTTGCCAAAGGCACGGTTTTGGCCGGAGCGGTGGCGGCGGGCGCGGCGGCAGTGGCTGCCGGTACGGCGGTGGCGGTACTGGCGGGCGTACGCAAGCGGATGCAGCAGAGATTGCGGGGCAAGACGGTACTGATCACCGGCTCGTCGCGCGGGCTGGGCCTGGCGATGGCGGAGGAGTTCGGCCGCCGCGGAGCGCGCATTGCGCTGACGGCACGGGACTCTGAAGAGCTGGACCGGGCGCGGCAGTGGCTAATTTCCAGAGGCGCAGTGGAGCAGCCGGAGCAGATCCTGGTGGTGCCCGCGGATCTGCGAAAGCAGGAAGAGGCGGAGTACCTGATCCACCGCGTCACCGAGGCATGGGGACCGATTGATGTGCTGGTGAACAATGCAGGGGTGATCACGGTGGGTCCCGTGGAGAATCAGCCGGTGGACGTGTTCCACGAGGTGATGAGCTCGAACTTCTTCACGGGCCTGCATTGCACGATGGCGGCCTTGCCCCAGATGCTGACGCGCCGCGGAGGAACGATCGTAAATATCACTTCGATTGGCGGCAAAGTTGCGGTGCCGCATCTGCTGCCCTACACGGCCAGCAAGTTCGCAGCGGTGGGCTTCTCAGAGGGCCTGCATGCCGAGGTGCGAAGGAAGGGCGTGCATGTCGTCACGGTCTGCCCAGGGTTGATGCGCACCGGCTCGCATGTAAACGCGATGTTCTCAGGCGACGCGGAGCGCGAGTACCAATGGTTCAGCTTTGGAGCCACCGCACCGCTAGTGTCGGCGAGCGCGCGGCATGCGGCAAAGCGCATTGCACGAGCGGTGTTGACCAAGGAGACGGAGATCTTTATCACGGCGCAGGCGGCGCTGGCAGGACGTTTAGCGCAAACCATGCCGAGCGCCACAGCAGCGGTGATGAGCGTGGTGAACCGCATGCTGCCCGACCCGACCTCTGATTCGCGGCAGAGACGTGGGGCAGAGGTGAGGGGACGAGAGCCGATCACCGCTTCTTCAATTGGCAAGCGCGTGTCGCGGCGGTACAACGAACTCGGAGGACAGGCGCCGTCCTACTAGTCTGCCGGGAGAGCCACCGAGGGGACGGGACGGCGAAGTAGGCGGATGAGTACCAGCCGGTTGTAGCGTTGCGCGAGGATGCAGGGCAGATTGGCGACCACGGCATAGAGTGCCATCACAGCGCAGGCCCAAGGCGGATTCCACAGGAAAAACACGAGAGCACAAAACAGCATGCACCAGTGTGCAAGCTCGGCCCGCCGCGTCTCGACGACGAAGACGCAGAGCGAGTGCGGATCGCGTCCGGGCAGCTTCTTTTTAGACAAGCCGCCGAGCCAGGCAGCCCCATCGGGCAAGAGCGACTTCCATTTGCGAATTGCAAAATAGCGGCGGTAGAGAGCTCCATCCTGTTCCCATTCACGAGGCACAAAGAAGAAGCTGTCGTGGTCAAACAATTCAGCAGGGACGCGCAGCATGGCCTTCGCGATTGCGATCTGGATGACGGGCCATCCAACGATGTCGGCGATGATGATGCCGGCTCTCATAGCGTGCGGCCGCGCCAGTTCACCTTCAGTTTGAAGGTGCGATGGAAGAGCGACTTGGCGAAGAGCGCGAAGTAGAAGACCAGGGGCAGAGGATAGAGTGCGCAGGTCAACATGCGGTATGTGCCGAGCTGGCGCGCCGCCCAAAAGATCTGCAACGCGAAGCAGAGATATAAGAGGAAGAACAGTAGCCGCAGCGACGCGGGAACCAGAACCAGGGCCAGCGGCACAGCACACATCGCGGTGAGCCAGAGAATCGACAGAGCGAGGACGAGTGGATCGCAAGCCGCAGCACCATCGGCAAAGGCTTTGGTCCACCCTTCACAGAGCTGACCAATGCCCCCAGGGAACATGCGCATGTTGAGCACTTCTCTGCCTGCGGCGGTGACGCATCTGCCGCCAGCGGACTGGATTTTTGCAGCGAGAGAGAAGTTCTCCAGGATGGCGGCGCGTACGGCTCCATGGCCTCCGCAAGCCTGATAAAGCTCGCGCGTAATGAGGAGAGAATGCCCGAAGAGGCGGGGCTCTCCGATCCACCCGAAGCCGCCGGCGCCGAGAGCCATCATGAGATGGAAGAAGAGAGACAGATCCTCATAGGGTCGCCTGGTCTCGGGAAACGGCAATAGGGAGAAGGCAACGCAGGGATCGCCAATGGCGTTGAACGCGGCACAGAGTCGTTGAA
>CBJOJD010000112.1:0-14828 GCA_966443485.1 uncultured bacterium
ACGGCATCAGCAGGCTCGCCGCCGCGACCAGCACCGCCACCAGCAGCACTCCGGCAGAGATGGAGAGATCGCCCGCCGCAAAGGGACGAAAGCGCTTCTTGGGATGACGGCGATCGCTCTCGATATCCAGCAGGTCATTGACGATGTAGTTGGCCGAGGCGATGAAGCTGAAGCAGAAGAACGCGAAGACCGCTAGGCGGATGGCATCGAAGCCGAGCTTGTGCGAGAGCAACAAGGGCACAAAAATCAGAATGTTCTTCGACCACTGGTGCATGCGGACCGCTTTGAAAAACGTGCGCCGCAGCGAGCGTCGGTCCGTGAAGGTACGTGCCACCTTGATGCCCTGGGAGCGAAGTCCCATGCGCAATCCGGCGGTGGGATTGGCCACCATGGCCTCGTGCGCGTGGGCCAGCAGGGGCAAGTCTGCGCCCGAGTTGCCCACATAGTCGAACTCCGCAAAGCGCTCTTTGAGCCGGTCGAGCTTGCGGTGATGAGTGAGGTTGGTATCGCCGTCCGAGGCGAGCACGCCTTCAAACAGTCCCAGATGCGCCGCCACGCGCTCGGCCAAAGCACCGTCGGCCCCGGTGGCCAGGAAGATGGGCCGTCCCAGGCGATGCTGTTCCTGCAGGTAATGGAGCAGCTCGGCGTTGTACGGCAGGCGGGTAGCGTCGAGAGGAGCGTGCTTGGCGATCTCCAGCTTGAGCCGCGCCTTGCCCCCGGCCAGCCAGAACGGCACGCGCCACATCTGCAGCGGACGGTTGCGCAGAAATTGGCAGAAGCCGTCGAAGAGCGTGTCGGACTTGACCAGGCTTCCGTCCAGATCCACGCACAACGGCCGTAGCTGGCTGGCAGGGGCGGCGATGCTGGTCGTTACAGACAGGCGGAACCTCGCTCGGGGCTCAAGGGAACCGCGACGGCGGGACATCACCCGCTGCCGGGGCACCTGGAGCATTGAATTCAGGAAAGATTTCCCACTCTAAGTATAGGAGCAGAATGGGAAAACGGTCCGTTAAACGACAAAGCGGCAGACACCCGGGTGTTTGGGTCCTGCCGCTTTTGTTACTCTCCAGCAGACATTGGCGCCTCAGGCGCCCGTCTGGCTAGACCATCTGGCCGCGATTGGCGAAGGCTGCCTCTTCGACCTTGGCGCCTTCTACCAGCTTTACCGGGTAGTAAGCGTTGCGGGTGTACTGCTTCACCATGCGGTTGGTGTTGAAGTAGGAGCCGTTGAAGGCCAGGGTGGTGCGCATCAGGCGGGCCCACTTTTCGGGCGAGTCCTTGTAGAGCGGCGCCACGGCATTCTCGAGCTTGTCGTAGAGCGAGGCAGCTTCTTCGTTATCGTCCGCGCCGTCGCTGATGGCCCAGCCGGTCACGCCCTCGATGCAGCCCTCAATCCACCAGCCGTCCAGGATGGAGAGACTGGGGACGCCGTTCAGGGCCGCCTTCATGCCGCTGGTGCCCGAGGCCTCATAGGGACGACGGGGAGTGTTCACCCACACGTCCACGCCGGAGGTGAGCAGCGCGCCTAGATCCCAGGCGTAGTTCTCGAGATACACAATGCGCAGGATATCGCTGGAGAGCGAGCGCGCCCGGTCCACCACCTGGCGGATCAGCGCCTTGCCTGGCTCGTCCTGGGGATGCGCCTTGCCCGCGTAGAGAATCTGCAGGCCACCGGCCTCGGCGGCGATCTTCACCAGCCGCTCCGGATCGGTGAACAGCAGGCTGGCGCGCTTGTAGGTTGCCACGCGGCGAGCAAAGCCCAGCGTAAGAACCTTGGGATTCAGCACCAGGCCGGTCCGCGACGCCACCTCGGCCAGCAGCTCTTCCTTGGACCGCGCGTGCGCCGACAGGATCACTTCCTCGGGAAGGTCAATCGCATTGCGGAGGAACAGGTTATCGCGCCGCCAGGAGGGGATGTGGGTGTCCAGCATCTGCTGTACTGGTTCCGAGACCCAGGTCGGGGCATGCACTCCATTGGTGATGGCGTCGATCGTGAACTCCGGGAACATCTCGCGGGAGACCTTGCCGTGCTGCATGGCCACACCATTGGCGTAGCGCGAGAAGCGCAGTGCCAGCAGGGTCATGTTCAGCAAGCCGTCCTTGAAGCAGCCCAGGCTCTGAAGGCGGGCGGTACGCTCGCCGCCCAGAATGCGGATCGACTGCTCGGTCGAAAAGCGGTCATGGCCGGCGGGAACCGGGGTATGCGTCGTGAAGACGCACTTGTTGCGCACCACCGCCAGATCGGACTCCGTCGCCGCACCCAGCGGGCCGCCGCCCAACTGGCTTTCCAGCAGCGCCAGGGTGAGCAGGGCCGCGTGCCCTTCATTCATGTGATACACGTTGACATGCCGCCCCAGCGCGTTGGCCATGCGGGCGCCGCCCATACCCAACACAATCTCCTGCTGCAGACGGTAGTTGGTGTCGCCGCCGTAGAGGTGATCGGTCAGGCCGCGATCCCAGCCGGAGTTGCCGTCCAGGTCGGTATCGAGCAGATAGATGGGCACAATGTGCCCGGCGCGGCCCACCATGTCGTAACGCCAGCAGCGCACAGTCACAATGCGGTCTTCCACCACCACGGTGACACGGGCCGACTCTTCCGTGCAGAAATCAGTGGGGTTCCAGGACTGCACATCTTCGGTCTGCACGCCAGCTTCATCGATGTGCTGCTGGAAGTAACCCTTGCGATGGAGCAGGGTGAAGGCGACAACGGGCACGCCCAAGTCGGCGGCAGAGCGCAGGGTGTCGCCCGCCAGAACGCCCAGGCCGCCGGAATAGGTGGGCATTCCTGGATTGATCGCGATCTCCATGGAGAAGTAAGCGACGTGGCCCGACGAGGGGAAGCTTTCGTAAGTAAAGGGCTTTTTTGCAGTGGATTGCATGAGATCCTGAATGCCTCCGGCGCGCTATTGCGGTGCCTGAAACAATGAAGGTAAGAGAACGAAACGGCTTACCGGGGTTATAAACGCCCATACGGGCTGAATTTCACCCCGATTCTAGCAAGCTTTTGCGCCCTCCCCGAGGACGATTCTCAGCGGGGCGCCTGAGCGGCGGAGACGAAACGCTCCGCGAGCGCGATAAACACACCAAATCACGCCAAATTGAACAGTTGCGGGAGCCATTCCTGAATTGGGAAACGCTCCCGCGATAAGGTCATCTACCTGACGGATTGGATGCTTGTTTCCACCGGGTGCGCGCCACCCGAGGCATGACAGATGTGGATTTGGGGATCAATTCCGATCTGGGCGGCGTAGCGCTGGTGCAAGGCGCGGGCAAAATCGGCAGCCTTGTCCGCTTCCACTAGGTTCACGGTGCAGCCGCCAAACCCGCCCCCGGTGAGCCGGGCGCCGATCAGTCCGGGCAGATCCTGTGCCAATGCCACCATGGCATCGGCTTCCACGCAACTGGCCTCGAAATCCTGACTGTAGCTGCGGTGAGCCTCGGCCATCAGACGGCCGACTTCCGCGAGATTATTGTCCTGCAGAGCCTGTGCGGCGGCTACGGTGCGGAGGTTCTCGCTGACGACATGGCGGGCGCGCTTCAACGCATTGGGCGACATCTCGCTGCCCCAGCGCTCCAGGTCTTCCAGGGTGGCGTCGCGCAGGAAGCGAACCTCCGGGCGGTGCTTAGCGATCACTGCGCAGGCCTCTTCGACCTCGGCGCGGCGGCTGGTGTACTCGCCCCCAGTGATCTCGTGCTTCACCATGGTGTTGGCAATCACCAGAGCCACATGATCCGGGATGGGGACCAGTTTATAGCTGAGGTCGCGGCAGTCCAGGAGCAGGGCGTGGTCCTTGGCCCCGTTGGCGGAGATGAACTGGTCCATGATCCCGCAGCTTGAGCCGACGTACTCGTTCTCGGCGCGCTGGCTGAGCTTGGCCATGACTGGCCCCGGGATAGATACGCCCATCAGAGCGGCAACTGCCGTGCCGGTCGCTACTTCCAGGGCGGCGGAGCTCGACAGGCCGGATCCGGGGGGAACATCGCCCCACAGGCTCATGCTGAAGGCCGGAATCTTGTAGCCCTCGCCGGCCAGGATGGCCAGCACTCCCAGAGGGTAATCGGTCCAGTGCCCGCCCGCATTGGGCGGCAGTGCGCCGGCGTCAAAGGTGCGTTCTTCCTTGAAGTTTTCGGAATAGAGAACGACCTTGCCGTCGCTTCGCGGGGAGATGGCGGCGAGGGTGGCGAAATCAATGGCCGCGGGCATGACGAAGCCCTCGGCGTAGTCGGTGTGCTCGCCGATCAAGTTGACCCGGCCGGGCGCGGCGAAGATGGTCGGCTCCGCATGAAAGCGGGCCACGTGAAGAGCGTGCAGGGATTCGGGCGCGTGCATTGGGACTCCAAAAGAACTACAGACGTTGAATATCGACCACCATGGGCCAGGAGAAGCTGGCGCCGGGGCGCAGCGTGCGCGACCAGGAGCCACTCGTTGCCAGCGAATCGACCGGTGCGGTGGCGGGTTCTAGGGCGACACAGGTTTGTTTGGGGCCGGGACGTTCGGGCCATCCGCCATAGCAGATCCACAGGCCCAGGTAAGGGGTGGCGGCTGGATCGAAGCTGACGCGGATACGAACTCCGGCAGAAGGGCGCTCCAAGGCACACCAGTTTTCCGCGGCGGCCAGCGGGCCGGCAAAGAGCTTGTCGCCGATCTCGGTTTCAGCGGATTGCGCCACGCTCAAGTCGGAGGTCGATCCGTCGGCCAGAGTGGCCACGGGCCAGCTTACCGCCGCTCCGCCTTTGCCCAGCCGTTCTCCTCCGGAGCCTTCCAGGCGCAACGTGCGGATGGAGTCGGGAAGGATGACGCGGTCGCCGGCTGCAGCGGCAAAGAGAGGATGCGCGGCCCAGGACCAGGGCGCCTCAAAGCTGCCTCGGTTGGTCAATTTGTAGAGGAGGCTCAAACGCCACCCCACTCGGGTCTCGCTCAAAGTCAGCGTGCGCTCCAGGTCCAGAGGCAGGGAGAAGCACTTGCCGACCAGGTGAACGCTCGACCCGGCGCCGTTCTCTTCAGCGTGATTCGGGGACGCTTCCGTCCACTCCACGCGCCACAGGTCGCCGTGATCCGGAACCTGAGCTGAACCGGCGCCTGTGCTCACCGTGCAGGCGGCAACGGAGGGGAGACACTCGTCCCAGCCGCTGGCATCGCCCTTCTCAAATCCCATATCGCGGTTGCGGGGAGCGATGCGAGTCAACGGTGTCTGCAACAACTCCTGACCGTCCACGGTGAGGGAAGCGATTTTGCCGCCGTAGGCGGGCAGAACGGTGAGCGAGCAGGCGCCGGCCTGAATGACAACGTTTTCTTTTTGACCGTCAAGAATGGTCGATTGCGACATCTGTGTCCCCTAAGCCCTAAATACCTGATCGCTGGTCTCGGCCAACGTTTGCCATATCCGCTCCAGCCACGCTTCGTGCTCCGGCTTCATCAGAACCGAACGCAGACACGTGACCGCGTCGGTAGCGGACTCATCCCCAAACCAATGTTGCGGCAATTGTACTAGCGCCAGGTGCAAATTGTGACTGGCCGAAAGTTCGAAAATTGCCTGAGCCCGCTGCGAGGCCTGTTCCGGGCTCTCCGCTTTGGCCTTCCACACCACGATATCCAGCTCGGGAGAGCCCGCCGCCAGCCCCTCGAAGCGGCCGTCCTGGCGCAGACGGCGATCCAGTTCCAGGGCGGCGCGGCGTCCGGCAGCCAGCCCGCGGGCAAAATCACCGCCCGGTGTGAGCGGCAAGAGCTGCTGGGTGGCCCACAAGGCGACCGCGGCGGCTCCCGCCCGGGAGCACTCCAGGCTGATCTCCCCGAGATGTAACTCCTTTGAGGTGAAGTACGTATACGGAGAGTCATGCTTGTAGAAGCGGCCCACGCCGGGGTCCCGGAAGAGCACGCAGCCGCAACCGTAGGGCTGAAGGCCGTGCTTGTGGGGATCCACAACAATGGAGTCGGCTTGTTCGATGGCAGCATAGGCACGCCGCGCAGGCTCGTCCAGTGCTTCGGGAATCAGCCGGAAGTAGCCTCCATAAGCCGCGTCGACGTGGATGCGGAAGCCGTAGCGGTCCCGCAATGCCACAATCTGGTCCAGCGGATCCACGGCCCCAATCGCGGTGGTTCCCAGCGTGGCCACCACCGTACCGACATCGCCCTGGCGCAGTTCGGCCTCGAGCGCGTCGAGGTCCATGCGGCCGCGGCGGTCAGTGGGGATGGGGTCGAAGGGCAGCTTGAGCACGGCGGAGATGCGCTGATGGGTGTAGTGCGCCTGCTGGGAGCCGACGATCCTCCTCCGTCTCTCCAGCCCCGGTCGCCCGATCGGCTCGGCGCCGGGTCCCTGCTCTGCAACCTGCCCGGCCACCCAGAGCGCTTCGAGATTGGCCAAGGTCCCGCTGGAGGTCAGGTGGCCAAGATAGTGGGGAGCCTTCCAGCCAAACATGGCAGCGATCTCGGCGACAGCTTCGATCTCCATATCGGAGCTGGCACGGCCGCCATCTCTGGCGTGGTTGTTGGGATTGATCGTCATGGCCAGCGCGTAGGCGGCGCGGGCGATGGGATGAGGCGGCTTGAGCATCTGCCCGGCGTAGAGCGGGTGGAAGTAGGGATAGTTGTCGGCCAGGCGCTCCGCGGTGCGTTCGAGAACGGCCTCCATGGCCTCACTCGCAGGGGTGGACTCGAAGGCGGGTAAGTGAGAGAACTCCGCCGTCAGCCGTTCGGTGGCGCGGGCGAGCAACAGCGGCACTGGATCGTGGGTCATGGCGATCCTTCACCCTATCACAGCCGGTTGTTTGCCTGTAGGCTACTCATTTCCCGGTACTTTGGGCAGGAGCTGGTTTCAAATTGGGACAACTGGAGTGACGAATTTCATAGGGTTGCGTCCACCCTAGTGCTACAATCGGTGCAGCGTTAGAGTCGAACCGGGCGTGAGCAGTACTCGCCCAACCAAGCAAGATTCTGCCAGTGGTCGCTCCGATTCATCCAGCGCAATTCAATACCAGGAAACACGATCAAGATGGAACAAGGTACTGTTAAGTGGTTCAATGACGCGAAGGGCTTCGGCTTCATCTCGCGTCAGAACGGCGAAGATGTCTTCGTGCACTACTCGGCGATCAATACCAGCGGCTTCAAGAGCTTGCAGGAAGGCCAAGCCGTGCAGTTCAACGTGGTGAAGGGGCCCAAGGGATGGCAGGCTGCGGACGTGCAGCCTCTCTAATCCGAAGGCCGGATTCCGGCAGAATCTAGCAAAACGGCAGTGGGCTGGGAGCGATCCCGGCCCATTGTCATTTGTGGCCCCATCTGGCCAAAACCGTTCCCGATCTCCGCTCGTCTCCCGAGTTGATTCCGCCGCGCGGCTTTCTCCAGCCTTATCACTGCAGGATCCGAACGCTCTGCCGTAACGTGGCCGCATGCATCCTGCCGTGATTGTCCTGTCTTTCAACTCCGAGGACACGCTCGGAGCCACGTTGAGCCGTGCCCGGCTGGTCTCCGACGAGATTTTCGTGGTGGACTCCTTCAGCCGGGACAAGACCGCTGAGATCGCCTGGTCCTACGGCGCGGTAGTGATCGAGCACCCCTTCGAGCACTATGGTGCGCAACGCAACTGGGCCATCGACACCCTGCCTCTCAGCCAGCCGTGGCAACTTCATCTCGACGCCGATGAGTGGATGGATGACGCCCTGGTGGCGGCGATCCTGGCCCTGCCGGACGAGCCCGCCGAAGACGGCTATCTGCTGGGTCGCTACGTGCGATTCTTGGGCCGCACCTTGCGCCATGGTGGGATGAACCCTACCTGGCATCTGCGCCTGTTTCGCTATCGGCGCGGCCGCTGTGAAGAGCGCCGTTACGACCAGCACTTCTACCTGACGGGTGGTGGAAGCCCCGGGCAGCTACCGGGCGCCATGATCGACGATCACCGCATGCCGCTGGGCGACTGGACCGCGCGCCACAATCGCTGGGCGGACAGCGAAGCGGCGGAGTTGCAGCAGGCTCCGGTGGGGGTTCGCGTGCAGGGCGATCCGCGTGGCAGCCCCATCGAGCGCAAGCGCTACCTGCGCAACCTCTACAACGCTGCACCACTCTTCGTTCGTGCCTTCGGTCTCTTCTTCTACCGCTACTTTGGGCGACTCGGCATTCTGGATGGGACCGAGGGGCTGATCTATTGGGTGCTGCAGTGCTTCTGGTTCCACTTCCTGATCGACGCCAAGATCTGGGAGCAGCGGCGTGAACCGTGGATCCGGGCGCCTTTGACGTCAGTTCACGCGGCCGACGTTCGAGCGCTTTCCAGAGCCGCTGCAGAATAAACGGGCCGACCGGCTGGCTATCGCACCATTTACAGTGCGGATATGCAAAATGAGCAGGTCTGGTTCATTACCGGCGCGTCTTCAGGGTTCGGCAGAGCCTTCGCGGAGTACGCGCTCTCCCAGCAGTACCGGGTGGTGGCAACGGCTCGCAATCTGCAGGCTCTGAACAAACTGGCCGCGGAACATGAGGGACGCGTGCTGCCGCTGCGCATGGACGTCACCGACGAGGCCCAAGTGAAGCAGTGTGCGGAGCAGGCGGTGGCGCACTTTGGGCGCATCGATGTGCTCATCAACAATGCCGGGTACGGCATCGTGGGTGCGGTGGAAGAGACTCCGGAGAGCGAGCTTCGTGCCTTGATGGAGACCAACTTCTTCGGCGCGGTGAGCGTGACTCGCGCACTGTTGCCGCAGTTCCGCGCGCAAAAGAGCGGGGCCATCGTGAACATCAGCAGCATGGGCGGCCAGCTTGCGTTTCCTGGCTTCGGTGCGTATGCAGCCTCGAAGTTCGCGCTCGAGGGCATCTCTGAGGCACTGGCGCAGGAGTTGAGGCCGCTCGGCATCAAGGTGCTGATTGTCGAGCCGGGCCAGTTCCGCACCGATTTGGCGGGCAACGCCATGCGGCACATGGCGGAGATCGCAGGTTATAGCGAGAGTGTTGGCCCCATCCGCCAGTTTGCCAGGGCGATGCATGGCACCCAGGCAGGCGATCCCCTAAAGGCCGCACGGGCCATCGAAGTGGCGCTGCAAGCGGAAGAGACCCCGCTGCGCCTGCAACTGGGCCGCGACGCGGTAGACGCAATTCGCGGTCACGCCGAAAAGCTGATAGCCGATTTGAATCGCTGGGAAAAGGTCGCCGTGGACACGGCCTTCGCGGAGTGATGGTGGAGGCAAAAACGATGCTGGTGGCGATGACCTCGGTGGGTGTAGTCGCCGGCCAGCATCGTAGTTCGTGCAGCTTGGTATAAGTCCCTCTCGTGCTCGGGAGCTACGTAGAGAGCCAAATGCACAGCAGGGTACTTCCTGGCCTTAGGGTGTTCTTCGGCTCAAACCCCTTGGGCCATCAGTGCTGGTTGGAAATTTCCCGGGAAGTGAAGAGAGGTAGCCTACCCGACCTAGACCCGTATGGCGAACCACTCTGCACTAACTAAGATGCTTTACAACGCCCAATTGGGTGCATGGCCCGTGACTGCGGCCACGGGGCCGACCAGCGTTCCTTGCTTCTGCTGCACAACAAATCCTCCGGCGGGATGAGCGGAGGGGCCTGCCTGCTGGCCGTGGTGGCTGCGCAGCGTCCGCGCGATCTCGCCGACAGCCAGGCTGCGCTGCAGCTTGGAATGCCGCTCCCAGGTGAGTTGAAAACCTTGACCGCAGACGGCACAGCGAAGGTCTGCTGCGTCGTGGGTGCTCTTGCAGGACACCTGCATCCCATGACCTCCTGCCGGACCGTCATCGCACGGCTCCGGACCCCCTCCCGTTCCTCGTTATCGATGAACAAGAGAATCGATTTTCCCAAGGGGAAGCTCGGCATTCTTTGTACGCCAGCCGAAGTGCGGCTGGCAATGAGGAAAACTCATCCCAAAGGGTATTACTTCCGGAATGGGGCGAGCACACGCCGCTCGGACGGGGTCACTTCGGCGGCATGCAAAGGATCGGCGAATCGATTGCGGCCGACTTGGGATCCACGGGTTTGCAGTTCACAGGCATTCTCCTGAACTCGGTTCCGCTGTAGTACGTGTCGCCGAGACAAATGAGCGTGCCTTGCTGCGTCATACGGCACTGGAAGGTGGGATTTGAATCTCCTGCGAAGTCGATCTCGAGTGAGAGGCTTCGTTGGTCTGACGGGCCGAATCGCACGGTCTGGTGATACGTGCCCACCGCATCCACGACAACGGTGTTGTCGCTTCCGGCCCGCAGCACCCACTCGAATACATCTCCGCGCCGGATGCCGCTGCAATTCAGATCCGGTCGTGAATTGGGGTGAAGCCATAAGCCCGTCAGCACCCATGAGCCCTGCAGTTCGGATGCAGCGGGGAGCCGGCCTGTGGTGAAAGCCTTCGACAGAGACTTGAACGATCGTGGCTGCCGCGGGCAGGGCAGGTACTGCGGAGAGGAGTACTGTGGGACGTAGGGCGTCGTTTGCTCCGGGCCTTGCGCCGAGGGCCCTTGTCCGGAGGAGAGACGACTGCGATCGGTGGCAGATTGGCCCGCAAGCGGCTGGACCGCGGAGCACAGCACCCAGAGCAGAACTCCGGCAGAAACTCCGAGTATCCGTTGACTGCGGCTGATCCTCATCGGCACCTTACCCTCATCAGGGCCATGCTAGCGCGAAGCGGCGGCCCAGCGCAGGTGAACTTCCTGGCGGCTCCCCGGATGCCTTCAGTCTGCGTGGCCCTGCGCCCGAGAGGGGAAGGGCAGCCGTGCTGGAGCGGGAACCTCATTCTCGACTCGGACCGCCCGCCCCCACTATCCTGTTGAGTTGCGGCTTCCATCGGCCGCGCTTAAGGATCCCATTCACATGAGCCAGGAAAGCATCGCCATTCATCTGCCTGACGGCGCGGTTCGCGAGGTGCCTGCGGGCACGACGCCTCTGGAGATCGCCAACTCCATCTCCCCCCGGCTGGCGGCAGCCGCCGTGGTGGCCCGCATCAGCCCGCTTTCGACCAACGGGACCACCGGCGCAGCCCAGGAGAACGAGTCTGGCGAAGCGGCCATGTATGCGGCAGAGAACACGGCAGCGCCGCGGCTGGTCGACTTGTCGACGCCCCTCAACGAGGATGCCAAGCTGGAGTTGGTGACGGAGAAGGATCCCGATGCGCTGAAGGTGGTGCGCCACTCCGCCGCCCACGTCCTGGCTACCGCAGTGCTGGAGCTCTTCCCGGAGACCAAGCTGGGCCACGGCCCGGCCACGGATGCGGGCTTCTTCTACGACTTCTATCGCGAGAAGCCGTTCACGCCCGAGGACCTGGCCGCCATCGAAGCCAAAATGGCCGAGGTGATCGCCCGCGACGACAAGTTCGTCCGCGAGTACGAGCCGCGGGAGCAAGCCCTGGCGGAGTTCGACCGCGATGGCGACTTCATGAAGACGCACTTCGTCTCGAAGTTCACCGAGCCGGGCGCGCAGGTCAGCTTCTACCGCAACGGCAAGTTCGTCGACTTCTGCCGCGGGCCGCACGTGCCTTCCACCTGCCGGGTGAAGGCAGTGAAGGTCACCAACCTGGCTGGAGCCTACTGGCTGGGCGACGAAAAGAATCCGCAGCTGCAACGCATCTACGGCACCGCGTTCTTCTCCAAGAAGGAACTGGATGAGCATTTTGCGCGGCTCGAAGAGGCAGCACGCCGCGACCATCGCGTGCTGGGCAAGCAGCTCGACCTCTTCAGCATTCAGGAACTGGCTGGAGCGGGGTTGATTTTCTGGCATCCCAAGGGCGCCATGATCCGCAAGATCATGGAGGACTGGATGCGCGACGAGTGCCTGCGCCGCGGCTACGAGCTGGTCTACACCCCGCATGTGGCTCGTGTGAACCTGTGGCAGACCTCGGGACACGAAGGCTTCTACTCCCAGAACATGTTCACGCCCATGGAACTGGACGATGCGATGTATCGCATGAAGCCGATGAACTGTCCGTTCCACATCCTTATCTACAAGAACTCGCCCAAGAGCTACCGCGATTTGCCGGTGCGCTATGCGGAGCTGGGCAATGTGTATCGCTACGAGCGCTCCGGGACCATGCATGGCCTGCTGCGGGTGCGTGGCTTTACGCAGGATGACGCGCACATCTTCTGCATGCCCTCGCAGATCGAGAGTGAAGTCGCGGCCTGCATCGACTTTGCCGAAGCGGTGCTCAAGACCTTCGGATTCAGCGAGTACAAGGTTGAGCTCTCTACCTGGGATCCGAACGATAAGGCTCATTACACCGGATCGCCCGACAACTGGGAACTCGCCATCCGCTCGCTCGACAATGTGCTCAAGGCCAAGGGGATCCCGTATAAGACGATTCCTGGCGAGGCGGCCTTCTATGGTCCCAAGATCGACGTGAAGCTGGTGGACGTGCTGGGCCGCTTGTGGCAGCTCTCCACCGTGCAATTCGACTTCAACCTTCCGGCACGCTTCGAGCTGGAGTACGTCGGTGAGGACGGCGAGCGGCATCAGCCCGTGATGGTGCACCGCGCGCTGTTCGGGTCGGTGGAACGCTTCTTCGGCGTGCTGATCGAGCACTATGCTGGCGCGTTTCCGCTGTGGCTGGCACCGGTGCAGATCGGCCTGGTGCCCATCAGCGAGCGCCATGCAGCTTACGCCCAGCAGGTAGAAGCCGAGCTGAAGGCCGCGGGCCTGCGCGTGGAGGTGGATGCGCGCAACGAGAAGATGAACGCCAAGATTCGCGACTTCGCTAATCAGAAGACACCGTACATCCTGGTGTTTGGCGATAAGGAAGAGGCGGCAACCGCAGTAAGCGTGCGCACGCGCGGCAAGGGCGATCAAGGCTCCATGCCGCTGGCGGAGTTTATTGCCAAGGCGAAGGCGCTGGTGGCGAGCCAATCGACGGAGCTGTGAGGGGAGAGCCGACAGGCACCAGCCTACAGCGGCTAGCAGCTCACAGCGAACAACCTGCAGCTAACGGCTGATAGCTGTTCGCTTTAGGCTCTTCTTCCCTAAATGGGGGTCGAACAGGCATACTTCTCGGGTTGATCGGGCGTCGAACACCCTCAGATCGAGGCATGGCAAGTGCTTCTGGTGTGACGGGAGAAAGATCGATCACCATGGCAATCAAGCTGCCTAGCGCGAAGAGGATCGAACAGCATTCCTGGATGGTGCGTGCCGTTTTAGGTGCCGCGGCCGGGAGCCTCGCGCTGGCCTTGACCTATGTCATTCCTCCCCTTCGTCTTTTTCCGCTCCTGCTGGCTTTCCCCACCGTAGTGCTCTGCGCCTGGTACCTGGGCATGTGGGGAGGATTCTCCTCTGCCATTGTGGCCACGTTATTGGCGGATTGGCTGCTGGCCAGCGAGCGCCTGCGCTTTGCGTTGTTTTCCGTGGGGCGGGACGTGCGGCTCCCGCTGTTCCTGGTGGTCTCCACATTTGTGGGTTGGGCCATCCGGCGCTCCGCCCAGAAGCGAGCCGAGATCGGGCAAGACGACTTGCGGCAACGGCTGCTGCTGGCCGACGCGCAGCGCGAGCTGGCCGAGGAGCGGGCCCGTGCCAGCGAGATGTTGCGGGAACGGGATAAGGCCCTCCAGCTGGCTTTGCGCGCCAACGGCATGGGTTTGTGGATCTGGGATCTCGAGAAAGAGATCACCGACTGGTCCGATGGACTGTATCGCATCATCGGCCGGGAGCCCGGGTCGGTCGAACCCAGCTTCTCCAACTGGCTGGCGGCGGTTCATCCCGAGGATGCCGACCGCGTGCGTTCCACGGTGTCGGGTGCCGGGTCCACGGGCACGGAATACAGCCAGCAGTACCGCGTGATCTGGCCGGACGAGTCGGTGCATTGGGTGGAATCCCGCGCGCAGGTCTTGCTGGATCGCGATGGGAAGGTCATACGGCTGCTGGGGGTGGTAGCCGACATCACCGCACAGAAGCGGGCTGAGGATGCCATGCTGCGCGCCGAGAAGCTGGCCATCGCAGGACGCCTGGCGGCTTCCGTTGCGCACGAGATCAACAATCCCCTCGAGGCGATCGCCAACCTGCTCTACCTGATCTCGTTCGCTGAAACCGCCGAGGATGCCAAGCGTTTTGCCGAACAGGCATTGGATCAGCTGCTGCGTGTCTCCCTCATCACCCAATCCACACTCAAGTTTCATCGGCAGCTGGGTGCTCCCAAGACGATTCATCTCTCTGAGGTGCTGGAGCCGGTGCTGTCACTCTTTCGCGGGCGCATGCTGGATTCGGGAACTACCATCGACCTGCGCAGCGAGGGCGAGTTGCCGGTGGCCTGTATGCCCAGCGAGATGCAGCAGATCTTCGCCAACCTGGTGGCCAACTCGCTGGATGCGATGCCCAACGGAGGCAGCATGATCGTCCGGCTTCGTCCCTCCGCCGACTGGCGCAATCCGGCCATTCGCGGCATGCGCGTCACCTTCCTGGATTCTGGTACAGGCATGGATCGGCTAACGATTCAGCGTATGTTCGAGCCCTTCTTCACCACCAAGCAGGACACCGGTACCGGGCTGGGCATGTGGGTGGTGGCGCAGCTGATCGAGCGGCACGAGGGGCACATCTGCGCCTGGAGCTGGCAACGCCCCAACACTACCGGGACGGCCATCTCGCTGTTTCTGCCCACGGAAAAGCCCGCTGGAACCGCGACGAGTGACCCAGGGCACGGAACGGATGCACAGGCTCACAGTGCCCTGGTGCATTGATAGCCAGCCCTGCCGGATTCCTGCAGCGCGCATCGCAATCCCGACATCTACAATGAGAACTTCGATCGCAACTGCGCGCAAAGCCTCGCACCATTGCGATCTTAAGGATGGTTCATGGAAATCCTGCGTACGGTTGCCGAGCTTCGCCAGTGGTCGCGCGAGGAGCGCAACGACGGCGGTAACACCATCGGAATGGT
>CBJOJD010000113.1:0-14700 GCA_966443485.1 uncultured bacterium
TCAAGGCGGAGAGCGAATGCAGCGTCTTTCGGAAGAGGCCTAGATTTGGATTATTTTGAAGGTCCGCCGCGTGCTTCTGGGCGCGTCTGTAGGATGTGCTCTAACTCTGAGAAGGTTGTTCCGTGATTAAGAAGCAAAGTTTGCTAGCTCGAATCGCATGACGGAAACAGTGCGCAAAAAGAAAAAGCCCGGCACGGGTCCGGGCTTTTCTATACGCTCTCTGCAACTACGGTGCTGTCACCTGCAGAGAGTGGTTGCCATGCGGCACGCTGACGATGGCCGTGGGATTCTGCACCGAAGGATACGGTGTCGCCTGGGTCTGCGCAATCGTGCCGGTGTTGGGATTCAGGCGGAAGCCGGAGATCGAGTTCCCCAAGAAATTCGCGGTGTAGACAAAGCGGCCCAAAGCCGGGTCCACAACGATTGCCTGAGGCTGAGTGTCTGTCGAATTCACCGAGCTGCCCGTGGTGTTCACGGCCGCCGACGGAATACCGGTGGCCAGGTCGATTGCGAACGCCGTCACTGACGAGTCCAGCGCGTTCGAGACGTAAATGAACTTGCCACGGGGATCGATGGCCACCGACGTGGGTTCATTTCCGGTCTTGTAGGGACCGCTGGTGAGGAAGGTGAGCGTGCTGCCATTCGTGATGGCGTATCCAATCAGCTGATTGGAGGCGTAATCCGTCACGTAGACAAAACGATCGGTGGGATCCGCTGCCAGAGCGCTCGGCTTGACGCCCGCGCGATAGGGGCTGCCGGACGTGGGAGTCAGTGCGCCACCGGAGCCGGCTGTAAAGCCGAACACCCAGCCCGGGTTCGCCGTGCTGGTGGTGGTTCCACCCGGGTTGTAGGCCGACTGATCGTACGCCGTCACGTACACGGCGTCGTTGTTGGGCAGCACCATCACGTTGGTGGGCACCAGCGTATCCGTCGAGAATCCGGGGACGGTGAGCGGCTCGGTCGCTGTTGCAGAGCCGATGGTTCCGGAGGACAGCGAGTAGGCCGTCAGGGTGGCGGCGGTAGTTCCAGACACCACGTACAGAGCATTGTTGGCCTGGTTGACAGTAATCGCCACCGGCGCGCTGCTGAGTGTGATGGAGTCCTTCTTGGTCAGCTCACCATTGGGAGCAATGGCAAAGTGAACAACCGAACTGTTGCCCTGGTTGGCGACGTACAGGTTGGCTTCATCCGAGGTGATCGCCAGCGACACCGGCGAACTGCCCCCTGAATCGACCGTCGCCGCGCCCTTGCGCAGTGCGCCGGATTCAGAGTCCACGGCAAATACCTGGATGGCACCGCCCGAGCTCGTCTGTGAAGTCCCGGCCAGGAACAGATAGTCGATGGTGACGAGCTGGCAGGCGGTCAGAGACATGGCCACCGCGAGGCTCATTGTAGAGACCAGAGTGAGCTGGCTCAGTTTGCTCAACTTCATGCGCTTCCTTCGTAGCGGGCCATCAAATGAGCCCCAGAAACTGTGGTTAGGTTGCCCATACTGATTGTAAAAGCCCGTATGGGTCGTGCTGCTCACCGAGCCGTTAACCGGCCTGGATCTTCAAGTGATGCGCGCCACTGGCGCATCGCGGTGCTACTTCTTCTGGCTGCCGTGCGGAATAGCTGCCACTGCGGTCGGGTTGGCGTTCGAAGCATAGGGTGAAAACTGCGAGTTGAGCAGCGTCCCATTGGTCGAATTTACCTGGAATCCGGTCACCGTGTTGGCCAGGAAGTTAACGGTATACAGATACTCGTTCAGAGACGGATCGATGCCGATGGCTACCGGCTGCGTGTCCGTAGCGTAGGTGGCGATCGGGCTCAGGGCGCCGTTCGAAACCGTGTAGCCGGTGACCGTGGAGTCGCCTGCATTGGCCACGTAGGCGTACTTGCCGCTTCGGTCGATCACGATCGAGGAAGGTCGTCCACCGGTCTGGAAGGGGCTGCCGGCCAGAGGCGTCAACACGCCGTTCGCGGCCGTGAAGACCTGGACATTTCCGCTGGCTGCATCGGTCACGTAGACGAAGTTGCCCGAAGGATCAACCGTGATCCCCGACGGTTGCACTCCAGCGCTTACGAAGCCAGTCTGCGTCAGGCTGCCGTTGTTCATCGCAAAGCTGAACACATAACCGGCATGCGCCGTCGTGTCATTCACCGCCACATAGACGTTCGACGAGTTCGAGGTGATCGCCGTGGGAGCGAGAAGATTCTTGGGGCTGCTCGGCAGCGCGAGAGGCCAGTAATCGCCGCCTACCGCAGCATTTGCCGCCGGAGTCTGCAATGCGTTGCTGCTGATCGGA
Organism: uncultured bacterium; assembly: GCA_966443485.1. Lineage (GTDB taxonomy): Bacteria > Acidobacteriota > Terriglobia > Terriglobales > Acidobacteriaceae > Telmatobacter. Next base: position 2,289 of record CBJOJD010000113.1, read on the forward strand.
TACAGCGCAATCGAGCCCGAGCAGGGCGAGGTCGAAGAGCAAGTCGGCAGGGGCTGATAGGTGTCCGCCACGATCAGATTGGAGCCGTTCACCGTGACCGCCACCGGGAATACGCCTGGCGTGTTCACGGTGTTCTGCGGATAGAGCTTGCCGTCATTGCCGATAGTGAACTGCACGATAGAGTTGTCGTCCCGGTTCACCACATACAGTGTGGAGAAATCGCTGGACACCGCCTCCGCCACCGGATTGCGGCCGCCGGAAGGGAACGGCGAGGTGGGGATCTGCCGCATGCGGCCCGACTCCGAGTTCACCTCAAAGACGTCTACTTCTCCGTAGTTGTTAGAGCCGGCTGCCTTGGCGCTGGTCACGTAGACAAAGTCCACCGTCAACGTAGCGCAAGCACTCAAGAACCCGGCCACTGCCAGGCTGGCTGCGGAGACCAGCAGCAACTGGCCCGATTTGTTCAACTTCATGCGCATCTTTCGTCCGCGGGCCACTCGGCAGCCCGAACTACCAATGTTTGAGATCAGATCCTTGGACTTGCTGGGGAAGCCTGTCCAAGGATCGGGCTATGCGATGAGGAATCCGGCGTTTCCAGAGCCTCGGGAATGACCGCGACAGCTAACTCTGCTGCCGCGGCGATTGCTAGCTGGTACGGCCGTTGACTACGCAGTAGGTCGCCGGACCAGGCAGGCTGTACGCCCTGTTGGCGTTCCCCTTCAAGGGGCGCAGCAGGCCGGAGTTGGCATCGATAAAGCCGCCCGTCACCGTCGAGTCATTGAAGTTGGCAGTGTAGATGAACTGATCCGAAGGATCCTCAACCAGGCACTGCGGACCGGCACCGCTACCGAACGGGCTGCCCGAAATCTCGGTCAGCTGTTTCTGCGTGTCGATGACAAACTCTGCGATACCGCTCTGCGCCGTGGTCTGGCTGCTGTTATCGCCGGTGTTCGCCACGTAGATCCACTTGCCCTTCGACTCCTGGATCAGGAACAGAGGGTTGGACTGGCTGGCGGTATCCGGGAAAGGGCTGCCCGACGCCGTCTGCAGAGATCCGCCGGTTCCCACGTTGTAAGCAAGAAGCTTGCTCGGCACCGTAACCGTATTGCTGTTGCTGGTGTAGGTGAAGACCTCGTCGTCCAGAACCCACACAAAGCTGCCCGCCGCCTGAATAGCAGTCGCCTTCGAAACACCGAGCGTCTGTACGCCATTCTGGCTGACCGTGAGCTGGCCGTTGTTCGAGTTGTAGGTGTAGGGGAAGACCTCATCACCCGTGCTCGGAGTGCCGCCCAGGGTCAGGATGTAGCCGCCGCTCAGCACCATGTCGATCGGATCGGAGGGAACCGGAAAGTAGGGAAGCGGCTGTCCGGAGGCGGAGGTGACCTGCGCATTCAACACCAGGCTCAGGCGGCCGGTGCTGGGATCAATCTTGAACGCAGTGATGTCGCCGCACGAAGTCGTACCAAGCACCAGCGAGCAGGCCGAGCTGGAGGGCGCGTCATGATCCAGCACATACAGGTAGTTGCCCGAAGCATCGGCTACCAGGCGGAACGGATTGTGACCCTGGCTGTAAAACGTCTGCTGCTGCGCCAGCACGCCATTGCCGCCCACGGAGAACTGGGTAATGTTGGCGTTGGTGCACACCGAGCTGGAACTGCAGTTGTTCCCGCCCTGGTTCAGCACATAGAGAAAACGGCTACCGCTTAGCAGCACGGCCCGGTTCGGATAGGCACCCCCCGAACTGATGGGCAGGCCAGCCACTGAGCTCAGCTTGCCCGTATTGTGGTCGATCTTGAAGCCGCTGATAATGCCTTGGCCGGTGGTGCTGGAGGTCTGAGTGCCGGTGACATACAAAAAGCCAACCGTATAACTTTGGACGCAAGACGTAACGCTGAACACGGCGCCAATAGACACGGCGCTCATCAGAAGGGCCTTGCCGAATTTCCTAAACTTCATGCGATTCCTTCATCCTGGTCCGGCATGCGCGCCGCCAAGTGGGTGCGTTCCGCAGCAGAGCTGGGTTGGGTTGGGTCCCTGCTGCATTGTAAAAGCCCAAGGCTGGTTGTGCCTAGTTTCGGCCTGCTTTGCTTGGCCGCGACCAGAGCCCAGACTCCTGAGCCGCGGCAGACGTTGAACCCATCTGCGCCCGTAAGCACTGCACAACATCCGGTGAGGCGCGAATGCCCTTTGGACGGAGAACTTACCGCAAAGTCACCGCTGTCCGGTGGCCCTCAGCTCCTGTGGCAAGATAAAGTTCCTCAGGGAAGTTGATTCCGCTTGACGAATAGCCGGCGAAGGCAAATCCGCCCCCGGCTTCATCTCCTGAGGATCTCATGCGTCTGCTCAAAATCCTGGTGCTTCTGCTGGCGGTCCCCTCTTTCGCACAGGACGTACACGTGCGGGTCTCTCCTGAGGTAAAGACCGGAATCGAAGGAAACACCGAGTTTCCCACCATCCAGATGGCCCTCGATCACCACCCGTTCCCCGGCCGCCATCCCGATGGCAGCCTGGGACGCGTTTTTATCGAGATCGCCCCCGGGACCTACCATGAGCGGATCATCGTTACCCAGAATCATCGCAACATTACGCTGGTCGGCACCGGGAAATCCCCCGCGGACGTGGTCATCACTAACAGCCTCAATGCCCGCCAGGCGGGCGGCACCTTCTTTACCGAGACCGCCGAATTCAATGGCGAGGGCTTCGAGGCCGACAATCTGACCTTCGAAAACTCCGCCGGGAATACCGGTCAGGCCGTCGCGGCCGCCGTGCGTTCCGATCGCGCCATCTTCAAGCACTGCCGCTTTCTCGGCCACCAAGACACCCTTTTTGCGGACTATGGGCGGCAATATTACGTGGACTCGTATATTGAGGGCGGGGTCGATTTCATCTTCGGCAATGCTACGGCGGTCTTCGACCACTCCGAGATTCACGCCAACGGCCCCGGATATCTGACCGCCCAGTCACGCACCTCCCCTGAGCAGACCACCGGCTACGTGATCCTCAAGAGCCGCGTGACCGTGGGACCCGAACCCAGCCAGGGAAATCTATCTCCTGACGCCGTGAGCACCAAGGTGAGCCTGGGTCGGCCCTGGCGCCCGTACTCCCGCGTGATTTTCATGCACACCGAGCTTCCAGCCGACGTGATCGCCGAGGGCTGGAGCCCGTGGGGCAAAACGCCCGGCCAGCCTCAGGCCTATTACGCGGAGTTTCAGAACACCGGTCCGGGTGCCAATCCCGCGGCTCGAGTAGCCTGGTCTCACCAGTTGACGCCCGCAGAGGCAAAGCAATGTGCGCCGGCCGCCTTCCTCGCCGGATCAGACCACTGGAATCCCCTGCTCGAAGCCGCGAAGTTGCCCTGATTTGTGCCAGGCTGCGGCCCCGGATCCATTCTTTACAGCTGTGCCCGTGGCCTGCCACACTGAAAGGTGGACACCCAAACCATCGTTATCCTTGATTTTGGTTCGCAGTACACGCAGCTGATCGCGCGGCGTATTCGCGAATTGAATGTCTTCTCTGTGGTGCTGCCCTGCACGGTTCCTCTCTCCGAAATTCAAAAACATAAGCCGCTCGGCATCATCCTCTCCGGAGGCCCTTCGTCCGTTTACGACGCGGATGCGCCGAATGCCGATCCCAAGCTGCTCGACCTCCCCGTCCCGATCCTGGGAATCTGCTACGGGCTACAGTTCATCGTTCATCACTTGGGCGGAAAGGTGAAACCCGCCACCAAGCGGGAGTATGGCCATGCCGAGGTCAGTGTCGAGGACGCGGGAACCCGGCTTTTCGCGGGTCTTCCCACCTCGCTCCAGGTGTGGATGAGCCACGGCGATGAAGCCATCGACCTTCCTGCCGGTTTCCATCGCACTGCCATCACCTCCAACGCCTTGGCCGGAATCGCCAACGAGCAGCGTCGTGTATGGGCCGTGCAATTCCACCCCGAAGTACATCACACCCCGCTCGGACCGCAGCTGATCAAGAACTTCGTCTTCGGAATCTGCGGGGCGGCGGGCGACTGGACTCCGGCTCACTTCATCGAGACCACTGTGGCCTCCATCCGCGAGAAGGTCGGAAAAGATCACGTGATCTGCGCGCTCTCGGGCGGAGTCGATTCCTCGGTCGCCGCGGTGCTGGTCCACAAGGCGATCGGCAATCAGCTCACCTGCGTGTTCGTGAACAACGGTGTTCTCCGCAAAAACGAGTTTGAAAACGTGCAGAAGAACCTGCGCGATCGGCTGGGTCTCAATCTCGTGGCCGTGGACGCAACGGATCGCTTCCTTACTCAACTCGCCGGCGTGACCGACCCCGAGGTAAAGCGCAAACGCATCGGCGCAGAGTTCATCGCGGTGTTCGACGACGAAGCGGCGCGCATCGCCAAGGAAACCGGCGACGTGGACTGGCTGGTGCAGGGCACCCTGTACCCCGACGTGATCGAGTCCAGCAGCGTGAAAGGTCCGAGCCAGACCATCAAGAGCCACCACAATGTGGGCGGCCTGCCGGATCACATGAAGCTCAAGCTCATCGAGCCCCTGCGCGATCTGTTCAAAGACGAGGTCCGGCGCATCGGCCGCGACATGGGGATGCCGGAGGAGATCCTCGGCCGTCAGCCCTTCCCCGGCCCCGGACTGGCCGTGCGCATTCTTGGCGAAGTGACTCAGGATCGCGTTTCGCTGCTGCAGGAGGCTGACGACATCGTCGTGAGCGAAATCAAGGCTGCAGGCTTGTACAGCAAAATCTGGCAGAGCTTTGCCGTATTGCTGCCGGTCATGAGCGTGGGAGTGATGGGCGATCAGCGCACCTATGCTTATACCGCTGCCGTGCGCGCGGTCCACTCTGAAGACGGCATGACCGCGGACTGGACCCCCTTGCCCTACGACCTGATGAAGCGAATCTCCAGCCGTATCGTGAACGAGGTTCGCGGCATTAACCGCGTGGTCTACGACATCACCTCAAAGCCGCCGGGCACCATTGAGTGGGAGTAATCTAGCACCTCAGATGTGGGCCCTGCTGTTAAAGCAAGGCCCGTTTCATTTTGCTGCAATCTGAGTGCGCAGGGCAGCCAGTTCCTGGGTCAGCGCTTTGAGCCGATCCATCACTTCGTCATGCTGCCTCTCTGTGGCAGATGGCTCGGTGGCTTCCACATAGAACGTGCCATTCGGCTCAAGCTCGCAACGGCGCACCTGGCTCACGCGCTCGAACCCCTGCTTGTGAATTACTTCGACGAGCTCTTCATGCGTGAGGGACTCGCGCTTGAGCGCCTTTACATCGATTTTGCCGTCGCGGATCAGCACCGTTGAGCGGCCCTCCAGCATGTGGGTGAGCCGCGGTGAGCTGTAGAGGGTTCGCACCACCAGCCAGTTGATGCCGAGCAGGCTGAATGCCCCTATGATTCCACCCGAGACGGAGTTGTCGTCGCCGATGATGGCGTTCTGCACGGTGTTCGACAAGGAGAGCAGAACCACCAGGTCGAAAGGATTCAACTGGGCGAGTTCGCGCTTGCCAAAGATCCGCAACAGGACGATCAGGACAAGATAGACGAGGACGGGACGAAGCAGCTTCTCGATGATCGGCAGCGGCAGGTGGAAAAGGTGGTCGTACAGGGTGTGCGCCATGGCACGAGCATAACGGCATCCCCGGCTAGTGCTCCAGAGATGCCGTCAAAAGCATGCGCGCTATTTGCCTGAACCCGGCTGGTAATCCTTGAACTCGGAGGTGAACAGCGTGCAGCGGGTGGAGTATCCTCCCGCGCCGGACTCCCCGTTGGGTACCACTTCCGTATTCACAAACGACTTGGTGGGGAGCACAAACGTCTTTCCCCCAACCAAAACGGGTGCGTAATCCACTCGCGTATCCACGCGGTGGACGACATCACTGGGCTTCAACTCGGACTCTACGATCATGCGCACCACGATGCCGGAATCGGGATCGATGAAGAGCTCTCCATGGTAGGGTGTAACGCTCTTGAACTGGTGCCAGTCAGTGCTGGTCTGGAAATTGCCCTTGGCGCCGCCTCCGCCTCCCGATCCCCCCAACGCGGCCGAGGTCGTGGCCGTGTAGAACGTCGCTCTGCCTGCCTGGCTCACGTCAGGAAAACAGCAGACCGCCACGTCAAGCTTCGACTTGTTCTTGGGGACCTCAAAGGCGAACACCGCGGCGGGCCTGCCGTTGACCAACTCCCAGCGGAGCCAATGAAGCGCTCCTCCTGCTTGAGCAGCGGGAAACACCGTGTCCAGGCTGGGTGTCGCCGTTTGCAGAGCGATCATTCCGTTCGCGCCCCACTTGGTTTTCTTGTCGATCTCCGCTTGCTCGGTTCCGTGCTGCAGCGCCACCGGCGCATCGGACGAGCCAATGTACCGGACGTAAGTCGCCGGGTTCGAGAAGCTGGGATTGGTCAAGACCTCTTTTGCCCCGCCGACCAGCCCCGAACTGCTGGAGAGCGCCTCCATGTTGTCTTGGAAGCGCAGTGTGGTCTTGGTCGCCTTGAGAGTCGGCAGCTGTCCATAGGTTCCCTGCACGTACGACGCAGCCTTGGCCAGCAGAGCCTGTTGAGCCGCCGCATCCAGCGCGGGCGTGGTGGGAATGTCGCTCTCGGGCGGTGCCAGGTCTGCGCTACGCGCCTCCAGCACATAGATCTGCTCCGTTGAAAGTGGCCCAGGAACATCCCCCACCAGCCCATTCATGGTGGAACGGGTCAATTGTTCGCTCAACTGGATCTGCTTCAGCGCAGTGGACACATCGGCATCGCTCTTCCCATCCCGGTGCATCGATGCGAGCATATCCCGGAGCTCGCCGACGGAAATTCTTTTGGCGCACCACGAAGGTGTAGCCGTCAAGGCAAAGACAACAAGCAACCAACTCAGACGTTTCATGCCACTTCTCCTCCTGTCCACTGGGGCGACACAATTGTAGCGCCGCCATTCTCCATCCCGCCTCGGAGTTGATATTCTGCGGGCGCATTGGCGGAGGCAGTCATGCGCGAGGCAGTTATCGTTGCGGCGGTGCGAACCCCCACAGGCAAGTTCCAGGGAGCTCTGCAGCCCTTCCCGGCCCCCAAACTCGGTGCAATCGCGGTGCGTGAGGCAATCCGTCGCGCCGGCATCGAAGCTCGGCTGGTCGACGAATGCATCATGGGATGTGTGCTGCAGGCGGGGTTGGGGCAGAATCCGGCACGGCAGGCGGCCATCTACGCAGGAATTCCAGCGGAATCAGCGGCCCTGACCGTCAACCAGGTCTGCGGTTCCGGGTTGCGGGCCGTAGCCCTGGCGGCGCAAGCCATCCTGACCGGCGATGCGGAGTTTCTGGTTGCGGGTGGCATGGAGTCGATGAGCAACGCCCCGTATCTACTGCCCCAAGCACGATCCGGCTATCGCATGGGCAACGGGATGCTGGTGGACGCCATGATCCAGGATGGTCTGTGGGAGGCCTACCGCGGCTTCCATATGGGCGTCGGTGCCGAGATGATCGCCGCCAAATACGGCATCACCCGCGAGGAGCAGGACGCGTTCGCTGCGGAGTCCCACGTTCGGGCGGCACGCGCTACCCAGGAGGGCAAATTCGCTGCGGAGATCGTCCCCGTGGAACTTCCAGCGGCGAAGAAAGGCGATTCTCCAGCGCAGTTGAAGGTGGATGAGCCCATTCGTCCAGATACGACCCCCGCCATCCTGGCCAGGCTGAAGCCGGCGTTTCAGGAGGGGGGCACGGTGACCGCAGGAAATGCTCCCGGCGTCAGCGATGGAGCCGCGGCGCTTGTCGTGACCAGCGCGGAACGCGCCAAGGAAATGGGCTTGCGTCCGCTTGCCGTGGTCCGTGGACAGGCGATTGCCGGGCGCGAGCCGGAGTGGTTTGGGCTCGCCCCCATCGATGCAGCCCGCAGATTGTCCAGGCGGGTGGGCTGGCCCATCCAGGACGTGGACCTCTTTGAGCTCAACGAGGCGTTCAGCGTGCAGGCTTTAGCCGTCATTCGTGAGCTGGAGTTAGACCCCAGCCAGGTTAACGTCCACGGGGGAGCGGTCGCTCTCGGACACCCCATCGGCGCCAGCGGGGCCCGCGTTCTGGTCACCCTGCTATCTGCCATGGAGCAGCAGGGGAAGACCCGCGGCATTGCAGCCTTGTGCCAAGGGGGCGGCAACGCCGTGGCGCTGGCGGTGGAACGGGTGTAGGGATCGGGCCCGCGCGACTGTTCGGATTCGAACACTGTACGCTGTCAGCGATCATGCCGGGCACCCGTTGCTGGACGAATTCGCCCCTCTAAAGCTTGTGGATTCAACAGCTCAGATTGTGCTCAGTTTTGGCACCCCAAGTGCATCTCCCCTAGCGCAATGGATATCGCCCGCCCTGATCTGAAGCAAAAGAAGCAGCGCCGCATGTTCCTCTGGGGCGGCGTCGCTCTCGTCGTTTTGAGTTCAGCTGCATTCGCCGTCTCCCGGTTGAAGCCCGCTGCTCCTACCCAGGATCGTTCTGCTATTTGGACCGATACCGTGAAGCGCGGATCCTTTACGCGCCAGGTACGCGGATCCACTGGTACCTTGGTTCCTCGGGAAGACAGCATTCAGCTGATTCCCGCTCAGACCGAAGCCACCGTGGTGCGCATCCGGGTATTGCCCGGCACCAAAGTGACTCCGGACACCATCCTGCTGGACATGTCCGATCCGCAGCTCGACCAACAGCTGTTGAGCGCCAGGCTTCAGGAGCAGCAGGCGGAAGCAGATTACAAGACTCTGCAATCGCAACTGCAAAGCACGCTGATGGATAAGAAGATTGCGGCGGCCCAGGTCAACTCTGATTACACGCAGGACCAGCTCCAGGCCCAGACCGACAAGCAGCTTTACGAACTGGGCGTGATCGCCGGCATCGCCTACAACAAGTCAAAGAACACGGCCGAGCAGCTCACGGCCCAGCACAAGCTCAGCCTCGAGCAGCTCGAGGTCAACGAGAATGCCATCAAGATTCAGCTGGCCTCGGCGCAGTCCAAGATCGATCAAGCCAAAACGCTGGTAGACCTCTACCAGAAGCAGACGGCCGCTCTCGAAGTGCGGGCCGGAATCGCTGGTCAAGTCGCAGCCCTCCCCACTACCATGACGCAGATCCAGGTTGGCACCCACGTCTCGGCCGGAACGCCGGTGGCGGAAGTGATTCAGCTTGATAAGCTCAAGGCCGCCTTGCAGATTGCCGAGACCCAGGCGCACGACATCCAGATGAACCAGCCAGCGACCATCGACACCCACAACGGTCTCGTCCAGGGCCACGTTTCGCGGATCGATCCCACGGTGTTGAACGGAACGCGAACGGTTGACGTACAGCTCGATGGAGCATTGCCTGCCGGTGCGGTACCCGGTCTGAGCGTGGATGGGACGATCGACTTGGAGCACTTGAACAACGTCCTTTACGTGGGTCGGCCTGCATTGGGGAACGAAAACTCCACCCTGAGCCTGTTCAAGCTCGATCCCGACGGCAAGGGTGCGACGCGGGTGCCGGTAAAGGTCGGCCGCGCATCCGTACAGGTGATCCAAGTCATGGATGGCTTGAAGGAAGGCGATACGGTCATCCTGTCCGACATGTCCCGTTACGACAACGTCGACCGGATTCGCTTGGAGTAAAGCAGCGGACTGAATGCCGAATAGCGATTGAGGTCAGAGTTGGCGCAAGAGCAAGATGTCCCACTCTGATCTCTGACAATCACAACCGTTCACTTACGACTGAGAGGCGACTGCATGGCCAACGACACGCTGATTGACATTGAAGACTTGACCAAGGTCTTCTACACGGATGAAGTGGAGACGCACGCACTCTCCGGTATTCACCTGACCATCAACCGTGGCGAGTACGTAGCCATGTCTGGGCCGTCGGGCTGCGGAAAGTCCACGCTGCTGTCGATCCTGGGTCTGCTCGATACCCCCACCGGTGGACGTTATCTTCTGAACAGCAAACCGGTCGAGAACTTGAGCTTTAGCGAGCGCTCGCGGATTCGTAACCAGGAGATTGGGTTCATCTTCCAGAGCTTCAATCTCATCGGCGATCTTACCGTCGAAGAGAACGTGGAGCTGCCGCTCACCTATCGTGCCGGCATGCCATCTGCGGAGCGCAAGAAGCGCGTCAAGGAAGCCCTGGAACGCGTCAACATGGCGCACCGCATGCGTCACTACCCTGCACAGCTCTCCGGCGGTCAACAGCAGCGTGTGGCCGTGGCCCGTGCACTGGCTGGATCGCCCTCGATTCTGCTGGCCGATGAGCCCACCGGAAACCTCGACTCGAAGCACGGTGAAGCGGTCATGCAGCTGCTTTCAGAACTGCATCGCGAAGGATCGACCATCTGCATGGTGACCCACGACCCCCGCTTTGCGAAGCACGCCGAGCGTGAGGTTCACCTGTTCGATGGAAAAGTGGTCTCCGAGGCGGAACTGCGTAAGCTCACGGCAGAGGTCGAAGCTTAATCCAGGACTGTACCTTCATCGCGCTTGTCCGCTGGGTCGCTGACCCCGCGGTCTTCACTTGTTCTGTCCCCAGTGAGCACGCTGGCCATTGCCGATGAAGTTCTGCGCGGATGACCTGCTAAAGATGGCTCCGGTGCTCCGTCGGTTTGTTTTTCAGGAGACAGCAGTATGAATGCATTGTTCCAAGATATTCGGTACACATTGCGCCAACTGCGCAAGTCTCCTGGCTTCACCATCGTAGCGATCATCACGCTGGCCCTGGGCATCGGGGCAAACACCGCGATCTTTACCCTGGTCCACGGCATTCTGTTGACGTCTCTGCCGGTTACTGAGCCATCTCAGCTGTACCGGATCGGCGATACGGACGACTGCTGCGTGAATGGCGGATTTGTCGGAGAGAATGGCGACTTCGATATCTTCTCCTACGATCTTTATCAGCATTTGAAGAACGCTGCTCCAGAGTTCGAGTCCCTGGCGGCGGTGCAGGCCGGTCAATGGCAGTGGAGCGTGCGGCGCGGCAATCAGGCGGCCAAATCGCTGCACGGCGAGTTTGTCACCGGAAACTTCTTCTCGACGCTAGGTCTGGGGGCGTTCACCGGTCGCGTCTTCACGGACAGCGATGATCGTCCCGGTGCGCCTCCGGCAATCGTGTTGAGCTTTCGGGCTTGGCAAGGTGAATTTGCATCCGACCCCACCATCGTCGGCTCCAACATCTATGTGCAGACCAAGCCGGTGACTGTCGTGGGGATTGCGCCTACGGGCTTTTTTGGCGATCGCATCACCGATACCCCTCCCGACTTTTGGATTCCTGTGCAACTGGAACCCTACCTGCGCGGAGAGAGCTCGATCCTGAACCACCAAGCCTCAAACTGGCTGTACCCGCTGGGCAGGGTGCGTGCTGGAACCAACATTGAAGTGCTGCAGCAAAAGCTTTCGGCGGCTCTGCGGCAGTGGCTGTCCGCTCATAGGGAGTACACCGAGAATGGCGGCACTTCCATCATTCCTAAGCAGCACGTGGTCATCGTTCCGGCAGGAGGAGGGATTCAGAACCTGCAGCAGGAAACAGGCAAAGGGCTGAAGCTGCTGATGGTCCTGTCCTCAGTCGTGCTCCTCATTGCTTGTGCCAATATCGCCAATCTGCTTTTAGCGCGCGGCACGGCCCGGCGCAGCGACGTGGCGGTGCGCATGGCCATGGGAGCGGCACGCATCCGGCTGGTCCGCCAGATGATCACGGAGAGCGTCATCCTCAGCTGCATCGGCGGCGTGGTGGGACTCGCCGTGGCCTACGCGGCCTCGCGCATCATCCTGGCATCGGCATTCCCCGATGCGCGGAACCTGCCCATCGATCCCAGCCCCTCCCTTCCCGTGCTTGGCTTTGCCTTCCTGATCGCCTTGGTCACCGGGATTCTGTTCGGGCTTGCCCCGGCGTGGTTGTCCTCACGTGCTCAGCCCGCCGAGGTGCTGCGTGGCTCCAACCGCACCACCAAAGATCGCTCAACCCTCCCCCAGAAGATTCTGGTGGTGATACAAGCGGCGCTCTCCGTAGTGCTGCTCGCAGGCGCCATCCTCACCTCCAAGTCGCTGGTGCGGCTGGAACACCAGGATTTCGGGGTCACGACTGCGCACCGCTATGTGGCGCACCTCGACCCGGCTGGCGCCGGTTATACCAGTGACCGCATCACCGCTCTCAATCGAGAGATCGAGAGCCGCTTCTCTTCGCTGCCCGGGGTGGTGAACGTGGGCCTCTCCATGTACAACCCGCTCGAGGGCAACAACTGGGGTGAGTGCGTCATCCAGCAAGGGCATCCTGCGCCTCGCCCCGGGGATCGATGCGGATCCACCTGGGATCGCGTCAGCGCCCACTTTCTCGATGCCCTCGGAGTTCCCATCATCGAAGGCCGTGGCTTGAGCGATCAGGAAACAACGGCCTCTCCTCCGGTCGCGTTCGTGACTCAACCCCTCGCGCATCGATTCTTCCCTAACCAGGA
>CBJOJD010000114.1:0-14610 GCA_966443485.1 uncultured bacterium
GTCCGGACTACGGGCCGGGCAAGCGTCCGGACTTTTGGGCTCAGCTCATCACTTTTACCGAGGTTTCAGCCCTTGCCGTCGCGGTGGAGACGATCGTAACGGTCTTTCGCCTGCGTGCCCCGGGAATGTCCCTGAACCGCATCCCCATCTTTGTCTGGGGACAGGTCGTGGTGGCGTTCATGGTGATCTTTGCGCTGCCTGGGGTGGTGCTCTCGAGCACCATGCTTCTACTCGACCGCACCTGTAGTACACAGTTCTTCAATCCCGCTGTCGGAGGCGACGTTCTACTGTACCAGCACCTGTTCTGGTGGTTTGGTCACCCTGAGGTGTATCTCATCTTCATTCCGGGCACGGCAATCGTATCCACCATCATTACCACTTTCAGCCGCAGGCACATCTTCGGCTACCTCGTACTGGTCCTCTCACTTGTCGCCACCGGCTTCATGGCGTTTGGCTTGTGGGTGCATCACATGTTTGCTACAGGCATTCCGCAGATCGCGGAAAGCTATTTCACCGCGGCCAGCATGATGATCGCCATTCCCACCGGTGCGCAGATCTTCTGTTGGATCGCCACCATGGCCACCGGCAAGATCGTGCTTCGCACCCCTATGTGGTGGGCCATCGGATTCTTCTTCGTCTTTGTAATGGGTGGAATGACGGGGATCTTTGTGGCCTCGGTCCCTGTGGATCTGCAGGTTCACGACACTTACTTTGTGGTGGCCCACTTTCATTACGTGCTGATTGGAGGCGCGGTCTTTCCGCTCTTCGGAGCGATCTCCTACTGGTTCCCCAAAGTGACCGGCAGAATGATGAGTGAAAAGCTCGGCCAGATCAGTTTTTGGCTCTTCTTCATCGGCTTCAATGTAACCTTCTTCCCCATGCACCTGGTTGGATTGCGCGGCATGCCTCGCCGCGTCTACACCTATCCGTCCAATATGGGCTGGACACGACTCAATCAGATTGAGTCTCTCGGCTATGTGCTGCTATTTGTCTCCGTTTGCATCCTGCTCTGGAACATGTTCAGGTCTGCACGCACCGGCGCACTCGCAGGACCGAACCCATGGAAGGCCGGCACCCTTGAATGGGCAACGACGTCTCCGCCGCCCTCTTATAACTTCCTGCACCTGCCGACGGTAAATGGGCGCGAAGCTCTGTGGGATGCGGCGCCAAACCAGCCGATCGTAGTTGGATTGGATCAGGATGCCCGGTCCTTCCTGACTACACGCACTCTGGATGCGGAGCCGGACGGCCGCGACGAGTTCCCTGCTCCCTCCATCTGGCCGTTCCTGGCAGCGGTTGCGACAAGCCTGGCATTCATCGGAAGCATCTTTACGCCCTGGGGAATCACCTTCGGAGCGATTCCGGTGACCATCACCATGATCGGCTGGTTCTGGCCTAATCGCCAACCCGTAGAGCGGCGGCGCGCGAGGGAGATATGGCGGATCGAGTAGACCGTGCGGTTCTGGATGTCTCGAAGCTTCCCACCGTCGGCTTCGGCTCGCACAGTGTGACCTGGTGGGGCATTATGGGCATGATGGCGATCGAGGGCACCGTATTTGTGCTCATGATTGCCTCCTATTTTTATCTGCATTCGCGTTCAGTGGAGTGGCCGCCGCACCGCAACCCTCCTGACCTGTTCTGGGGAACGTTGAATTTGGCTATCTTTCTCATCAGCGCGTGGCCCAACGAGTGGTACCGTCGCCGTGCTCGGAAGGGTGACCTGCGCGCCGTGCGAATCGGCTTAGTTCTGCTAAGTCTGTTCGGAATCGCCAATGTTGTGGTGCGCTATTTTGAGCTCTGGCATCTGAACACCGATTGGTCCATCGACGCCTACGGATCCGCAGTGTGGACTCTAATGGGCCTTCATGTACTTCACCTGGTCACCGATCTGGTTGACACGATTGTGCTGACCGTTCTGTTCTTCACCTCAATGGTCGAAGGCAAACGGTTCCAGGATGCGGAGGAAAATGCCGCCTACTGGTGGTTCGTCGTGGGCTTCTGGATACCGATTTATCTTGTGATCTACTGGGCGCCGAGGTGGCTGCATGCGTGACCCCCTTGTGCAGACCTCGCCCGGTCCTGAAGAGAAGCGTAACGATTCACTTCTATGGATCAGCCTTCTGCTTTGCCCATTGGCAATGGGAGTGAATACGATCGTTGGTTTCACCGTTGCCCACTGGACCTGCGACACCAACCGAAAGGGATATTCGTATCTTGTATCTGCTATCGATTTCGTTCTCAGTCTTGCCGCGTTCCTGATTGCATTCACGCTTTACCGTCGATACAGCACTGCCAATGATGCGATTCCCGTGGATGGAAGGCGCGCCTTCATGGCCAAGCTTTCAATGCTGCTTTCTGTGTTGGCGGTCCTGCTCATCGTCGCGGGCACGCTGGCTTTGATCACCTTACATCCCTGCGACTAAAATGACTCCCTTTCTCCCCATCGGTGTTCAGCCACTCATCGCCACGAGCACTCCGCCGTTTGCATCCGAGCCATGGAGTTGGGAGCCGTCGATCGTTGCGCCTCTGCTTGCGTTCCTTCTTATGTACGTCGTCGGAGCGATCCGACGCGGCAGCTTTCAGCAGCTGAAGTGGAGGTACGCAAGCTTTGCAGGTGGCTGGACGACGCTTGCACTAGCGCTCACGTCGCCTCTGCATGAACTGGGCGAGCAGCTCTTCTCCGCTCACATGCTGCAACATGAAATCCTGATTCTCGTCTCCGCTCCTCTCATCTCTGCCGCTCATCCCGGAGCCACATGTCTTTGGTCCTTTGCACCCCGTCATCGCTCCGCGATCGGCGGTTGGGTTCACCGCGTCGAGCGCTCCGCTCCGGTACGCTTCTTTACTACGCCGCTTCACGCGTGGATCCTTGAGGCCGCAGCACTGTGGCTTTGGCATATTCCTTCTCTCTATCAGGCGACTCTTCGATCTGACTGGATCCACGCTGCGCAGCACATCTGCTTTCTAGCCACTGCGGTTTTGTTCTGGTCCGCGCTTTACGGGATGGGGCGCTCAGCCATGCGATTCGGCGCGGCGACACTCTACGTGTTTGGCACCGCCGTGCATTGCAGCGCACTGGGAGCCCTGCTCACCTTCTCCACAGTCCTGTGGTATCCCGCATACGCTATGACCACCAATCGATGGGGCCTAACTCCATTGCAGGATCAGCAACTGGGAGGGGTCATCATGTGGGTTCCATCCGGCTTGGTCTTCATTGTCATCGCCCTGGCTCTGGTCGCGCGTTGGCTGTCAGAATCCGAGCGAAGAGTCCGTCTCGGCTCCCTCGGGGCGGTACTCGAGAAGGAGCAGGAGCTATGACACTCCGGACCACCTTGACCGTCGTGACTATGGCGCTTCTGTCTACTTGCGGCTGCAGCAGAACGAGTGTGGCCCCAGGAAAGCAGGCCGCGGTTGCCCACACGAACGCCCCCGCGCTGATGATCCAGTACGGATGCACAACCTGCCATGTCATTCCTCATGTTCCTGGAGCCGTGGGGAAGGTTGGTCCGTCTCTCAATTCCCTCTCCCAGCGATCCTATCTGGCAGGCTCTTTGCCGAACACGCCAGAGAACCTGGAACGTTGGATCATGCACCCGCAGCAGTACCGCCCAGGGACCGCTATGCCGGAGATGGGAGTATCGGAGCAAGACGCTCACATCATCTCCACCTATCTCGATGGTCGCCCATGATCCTTCAGTGCCCAGTCACTCCCAGGTTCTCCGACCGAGCGGCAGAATCATGGCCGCTTTGGCTGCCACCAGGTGATAACAATCACAGAAGTCCAGCGCGGAAGTTCCTACGCTGGTTCTGTGGTTATCGATATGGCAATATCGGTTAGGTCCGGTCAATCGCGGCCACCCGACCGGGTCCCCCAGGCTACACTCCGCCGCCTCGCACAATATCATCATCTGCTGGTCACCATTGCCCGGACGGGAGCGACCAGGATCTCCTGCAGCGTGATCGGAGAGGCACTCAGTTGCGTCCCCGTCCAGGTCCGGAAAGACCTGCAACACACGGGAATCGTGGGCAAGCCAAAGACCGGCTACGCTATCCACGAGTTGATCGGCGCCATTGAGAGCTGCCTGGGTTGGAATCGAGTCAACGAGGCCGTCCTGGTGGGCGTCGGACATCTAGGAACAGCGCTGCTCGGCTATGAATCCTTCACCGGCTTCGGCCTGAAGATCGTGGCTGCGTTCGATAATGATCCAAATAAGATCGGAATCACCGTGTCGAACAAGCCTGTTCTTCCGTTTTCAGGCATGGCCAGTCTGGTTCAATCCAGAGGCATTCGGCTGGGGATCATCACCACGCCCGCAGGGCCTGCGCAGTCCGTCGCGGATGAGATGGTGCGTGGGGGTATCCTCGCCATTTGGAACTTTGCCCCGGTAAACCTTCACGTTCCAACGTCCGTCGTGGTTCACAATGAAGATCTCTACTCATCACTAGCCGCCTTGTCTTCGCAGCTCGCACGTCGTCTCCAGGGCAGTCTGTAGATGGGAAACTCCTGACTGCCGGCAGCCATCGAGACGCGAACATCTCGTTCCGTCATCAGAGATGATGCACGACCGTGACGATCCATATGGCGGGCAACATGAAAGAGCGGAGCGGAAGTTACCCGCTCCGCCAAATTGATATGACTACGCTCGAGCCACTGACTCCAGAACTCCTTCCGCGAGGGCGTTGGTCACGGGCGCGACCGTCGGAGTCCTCAGTTCCTCTCTCTCTGCCAGTTCCTCAAAGGGCCGCCCGTAATAGCTGTCGACCAAGATGGCCTTGAATTCGCTGATGAGTGGGTAGCGCGGATTCGCTCCGGTGCACTGGTCATCGAAAGCGTCCACCGCAATAGAACTTACGGAAGATAGGAACTCTGCTTCGTTCACACCAGCTTCACGGATGCTTGCCGGGATTTCCAACTCGCACTTAAGCTCCTGTATCCACGCGATCAGGTTCTCTACTTGCTCTTCTTTGCTCTCTCCTCCCAGGCCGAGATAGCGGGCAATTTCCGCGTACCGGCACTTCGCTTTGGGACGATCGTACTGGGAGAACGCGGCTTGCTTGGTCGGATTATCGTTGGCGTTATACCGGATCACATTACCGATCAGCAGCGCATTGGCAACTCCGTGCGGGAGGTGGAAAGCTGCGCCCAGCTTATGTGCCAGCGAATGGCAGGCGCCTAGAAACGCGTTCGCAAATGCGATGCCAGCGAGCGTTGCTGCGTAATGAACCTTCTCACGCGCCACCGGATCGTTCGCGCCGTTCCTGTACGCGGAGGGCAAATATTCCTTGAGCAACTTCAAGGCTTGCAGGGCCTGACCGTCTGTGAATTCATTTGCCATAATGGACACATAGGCCTCCAGCGCGTGAGTGACAGCGTCGATACCACCGGCAGCGGTCAAGCTCTTCGGAAGATTCATCACCAAGTTGGGATCGATGATGGCGATCTGAGGCGTAAGTTCATAGTCCGCGATCGGATACTTCTTGCCGGTCGCATCATCGGTCACCACGGCGAACGGCGTAACCTCCGAGCCGGTTCCTGACGTTGTAGGGATCGCAATGAGCGTAGCCTTGCCCCCCATCTTGGGGAACTTGTAGATGCGCTTGCGAATATCCATAAAGCGCAGCGCTAGATCCTCGAACTCCACCTTGGGGTGCTCATACATCACCCAGGCAATCTTGGCAGCGTCCATGGGCGAGCCGCCGCCAAAGGCCACGATGACATCTGGCTGAAATACGTTCATCACCTCGACGCACTTACGCACAGTGGTAAGGTTTGGGTCCGCCTGCACCTGATAGAACGTCTCTACCTCCAGCCCCAGCCGCTTCAGCTGCTCGATCAGTTCGTCAGCGTGCCCGTTGCGGAACAGAAAGTCGTCGGTCACGATCAGCGCGCGCTTTCTGGAGGAAATCTCCTTTAGCGCCTCAGGAATGCATCCACGGCGGAAGTAGATCTGGCCGGGCAGACGATGCCACAGCATATTCTCGGCGCGCTTGGCGACGATCTTCTTGTTCAGCAGGTGCTTCGGGCCAACGTTCTCAGAGATCGAGTTGCCGCCCCAGCTTCCGCAACCTAGCGTAAGACTCGGAGACAGGCTGAAGTTGTACAGATCGCCTATGCCGCCGTGCGATGAAGGTGTGTTTATAAGGACGCGAGCCGTCTTCATCTGCTCGCCAAAGTAGTTGATCCGTTCCTTGTTGCGGTCCTGATCGGTGTAGAGCACCGAAGTATGTCCGATTCCGCCCAGCGAAACCAGCTCTGCCGCCCGCTCCACTGCTGCTTTGAAGTCAGGAGCTCGATACAGTGCAAGGATGGTCGAGAGCTTTTCGTGTGCGAAGGGTTCGGCCTCCGACGTATCCTTTACCTCGCCGATAAGCACTTTGGTCGAGGCGGGTACTTCGATTCCGGCCAGCCGCGCAATGGTGGAGGCCGCCTGCCCAACAATCTTCGCGTTCACCGAGCCATTCTGCAAGATGATGCGACGGACAGCTTCCACTTCTTCGCCCTGGAGGATGTAACCGCCGTGGCTTTGGAAGCGATCCCGAACCGCGGCGTAAACCTGCTCAACTGCAATCACCGCCTGCTCCGAAGCGCAGATCACCCCGTTGTCGAAGGTCTTCGACATCAAGATGGAGGCGACTGCCCGCTTGATGTCAGCTGTTTCGTCGATAACAACCGGCGTGTTGCCCGCCCCCACTCCAATGGCAGGCGTTCCCGAGGAATAGGCTGCCCGAACCATGCCCGGACCACCGGTTGCAAGGATCAGCTTGATCTCAGGATGCCGCATCAACTGATTGCTTAGCTCTACCGTAGGCTCATCAATCCATCCGATGATGTCTGCCGGCGCGCCCGCATCGATGGCAGCCTCAAGCACAAGTCGCGCCGCGATACAGGTGCACTTCTTCGCCCGAGGATGAGGGCTGATGATGATTCCATTGCGGGTCTTCAGCGCACACAGGGTTTTGAAGATGGCAGTAGAGGTTGGATTCGTGGTCGGAATGATGCCGCAGATGATCCCCATCGGCTCGGCAATGGTGATGGTCCCACCTTCTTGGTCCTCACTTACGATTCCGCAGGTCTTTTCATCTTTGTACTTGTTGTAGATGTACTCCGACGCGAAGTGATTCTTGATGACCTTGTCCTCGATCACTCCCATGCCGGTCTCTTCGACAGCGAGTTCCGCAAGAGGGATACGCGCGTTACTCGCGGCCAGCGCTGCACTGCGGAAGATGTGATCGACTTGCCGCTGGCTATACGTTGCGAAAACACGTTGCGCGGCCTTGACCCGTTCAACCAGTGCGTCCAGCTGAGCAGCGTTGGTGACGCGGCGTTCTTCCGCCAGTTTGCGTCCTAGTACTCCCTCGAGCTTTGTCATAGCGCCAATCTCCTTGCCGGCCTGGCTCCTGGAATTCAGAACAAGGCCGTGCGGTTCCTCTGCTTGTCTGCGGTTATCGCGGCTTTTGTATCGATAAGCACATATTGAGTCTGGCACTGCGTCAGAAAAGCATCCGTGACCATGGTCACTAGCGCCGCTCTTTTTTCTTCAAATCGCCGGACCTTTTTGGTACCGCATAGCAGGACATTTTCCCAAGTGGAGAGACTTTGATCACATCGCCCGCGCAATACCTGGGTGCAGCCTGTAAGAGATGGTGGCCTCCATGGCCCACCGTCACTGGCATCCCTTCTCGGACGAGTTGCGCAGCCGCAAGTTGCTCACCGACTTCGAGTGGGTCACACGGTGCCAGTTCGAGAGCCTACCGTTCGCAAAATAGCGATTGGCCTCGAGAGGAGCTAAACGTCATGCCCGCAGCAGTTCATGAACCCGAAAGCGTCGCAACCTCCTTTTCGGCTTGGGAGGGTTTTCATCCTGGCCCCTGGCAATCGGCTGTGGACACTCGCAACTTCATTCAGACGAACTACACTCCTTACCTTGGAGACGCCGCCTTCCTTGCCGGCCCGACGCCCAGGACCAGGGCAGTATGGAATCGGGTACGTGAACTGCTGGAAGAGGAACGGCAACGAGGAGGCGTATTAGCTGTCTCTGCCGACACGCCCTCTTCCATCACCGCCCATCGGCCCGGTTACATCGATCGGGAAAATGAGGTGATCGTCGGACTGCAGACCGATGCTCCGCTCAAGCGAGCCATCATGCCTTTCGGCGGCCTGCGCATGCTCCAGCAGAGTTTTGAAGAGCAGGGTATCCAAATGGATCCGCTGATCGAGAAGATCTTTTCTGAGTACCGTAAGACCCACAACGAAGCTGTCTTCCAGCTGTATACGGCAGAGATTCGCCGTGCGCGCAGTTCGCACGTGATCACCGGCCTGCCTGACGCCTACGGCAGAGGACGCATCATCGGCGATTATCGGCGCGTCGCTCTTTACGGAGTCGACCGCCTTATGCAACGCAAGAGCGAGGAGAAAGCCGAGCTCGATGATCGAGGCTTCTCGGAAGAGACGGCACGGCTGCGCGAAGAACTCGCCGACCAGATCTCTGCACTCAAAGACTTGAAGATCATGGCGCACGCCTACGGATTTGACATCAGCAATCCTGCCTCGAGCGCACGCGAGGCCGTACAGTGGACGTATTTCGCCTATCTCGCTTCCATCAAAGAGCAGAACGGCGCGGCCATGTCTCTGGGGCGAGTATCGACCTTTCTCGACATTTACATTCAGCGCGATCTTGAGCGCGGATTCCTGACCGAAGCCGCAGCACAAGAGCTGATCGATCAGTTTGTCATCAAGTTGCGCATCGTACGTTTCCTGCGCACCCGCGAATACGATGCCATCTTTTCTGGCGACCCCACTTGGGTTACGGAGTCCGTCGGCGGAATTGGTGCAGATGGGCGACCCATGGTGACCAAAACCAGCTACCGGTTCCTGCAAACTCTGTACAACATGGGTCCGGCTCCCGAGCCCAACCTCACCGTGTTGTGGTCGTCCGCATTGCCGGAGAATTTTCGCAGATTCTGCGCCAAGGTCTCGCTCGACACCTCCTCGCTGCAGTACGAAAACGATGACCTTCTCCGGACCTACTATGGTGATGACGTGGCGATCGCCTGCTGCGTCTCGGCCATGACAGTCGGCAAACAGATGCAGTTCTTCGGGGCCCGCGTCAACCTGGCCAAAGCGCTGCTTTATGCCATCAACGGTGGTCGCGATGAACTTTCCGGAAAGCAGGTCGGTCCCCTCTCTCCTTCTTTTGTCGATGAGGTTCTGGACTACGAAAAGCTGATGCCGGCGTTTGAGGGAATGCTGGAGTGGCTGGCGAGGGTCTACGTTGAAGCTCTCAACCTCATCCATTATTCTCACGACAAATATGCGTACGAACGGATGGAGATGGCGCTGCACGACCGCGACGTGGTGCGCACCTTAGGATGCGGCATAGCAGGTCTGTCGGTAGTGGCCGACAGTCTCTCCGCCATCAAGTACGCAAAGGTAACGCCGGTTTGCAACGAGCTAGGAGTCGCGGTTGACTTCATTACCGAGGGCGAGTTCCCCAAATTTGGAAACAATGATGATCGCGTCGACCAGATCGCGGTATGGGTGGTGAGGACCTTCATGCAGAAGGTACGCAAACAGCCCACCTATCGAAATGCAATTCACACTCAATCGGTTCTGACCATCACCTCGAACGTGGTCTATGGCAAATACACGGGCAACACGCCTGATGGACGCCGCAAAGGCGAAGCCTTCGCTCCCGGCGCCAACCCGATGCACGGTCGCGACAAACATGGTCTGATGGCATCTGCTTTATCGATTGCCAAGTTGCCCTACGAGGAATCGCTGGACGGTATCTCTCTCACTTCCTCCATGATCCCTGACGCACTGGGCAGGACCGACGCTGATCGTATCGACAACCTGGTTGCCGGTCTCGATACGTACTTCGATGAGCGCGGATATCACATGAACATCAACGTGCTCAATCACGAAACGCTGCGCGACGCGATGGATCACCCTGAGAAGTATCCTCAGCTCACCATTCGTGTATCCGGATACGCCGTGAACTTCGTTAAGCTCACGCGCGAGCAACAGCTCGAGGTAATCCAGCGGACGTTTCACAAGGCATTGTGAAGGCTGGCTATGACTGCGTTTCCGATTCTCGATCAGCATCGGGATCACCCGAAAGGATGGATCCACTCCTTCGAGACCTCGGCGGGCCAGGACGGGCCGGGGTGGAGGCTCGTCCTCTTCCTTTCGGGCTGCCTTCTCCGCTGCCAGTACTGCCACAATCCGGACACTTGGAACCTTCGCTCCGGACGACAGATGTCCGTTGAAGAAATCTGGGAGGAGGCAAGGCGCTATCTGCCGCTGCTCCGCAAAGGGGGTATCACGGTCACAGGAGGAGAGCCTCTGGTTCAAGCAGCGTTCCTCAAGGCTCTGTTACGGGTTGTCAAAGCGAATGGCATTCATACGGCGGTTGACACGTCAGGTTTTCTTGGCGACCACGTAGATGACGACCTGATGGCCGAAATCGATCTAGTCCTTCTCGACATCAAATGCTGGAATCCGAACACCTATCTCCGTCTCACCGGCAAGCCACTCGAGCCAACGCTACAGTTTGCGCGCAGACTGGCTCAAGCGAATCGCAAGGTATGGCTTCGCTATGTTCTCGTACCGGGCATCACGGACGTGCCCGAAGAGATCGATGGGCTCGCCGACTTTGCGCGCGATCTGGGCAACATCGAAAGGGTCGATGTACTCCCGTTCCACCAGCTGGGGAAAGCCAAGTGGGCAGAGTTGGGTCTGGACTACGCATTGAAGGAACTCAGCTCGCCCTCCGCAACACAGGTGCAGTCCGCCATCGATGTCTTCCGCAGTAAAGGCCTTCAGGCCTGTTAAGCGCCCGCTCTTGCTCTTATCGAAAGAGTCTTGCGCTCAGGTTCTGAACGGAGCTCTTCGAAAATTCCTCGTCTGCCAACTCACCGCAATACAAACCGCTGCTTCTGCTCAGAACTTGAGTCCGGGGTTGCCTGGTCATCTGAAAATAGCACCAAAGTTCTTTAAAACCGTGCTGCGGCACAACTCTTCGCAAACGGCAGAGCATCTGAGAGTGTTTGTATGCGAAGAATGCCAAAACCCGCATGGTTACTAACGATTGCGATGTTTGTGGCAACACTTTCCTCCGCTCAGTCCAGTAAACAGACGTTTGCCGCAACGCAAAGCATGGAACCAGTGACTGCCAATGGCTTGTTGGCAAGTGATGTGAAACCCGCGCCGCCCACGCCCATTGCTCTGAAGAAGGCTGAACTTGGCAGTGAACGCAATTGGCGGCCCGAATGGGATCTGCTGATCGAGAAGTCGATTCCTCCCGAGCTCTTGACTCCAGCCGCAGGACGCGCAGTGCGTCACTTTTGCCCTCGCTTCAGCTCCATGAGCATTGCCGACAAGCGTGCCTTCTGGGCGTACCTTTTCCAGGCACTCGCTGGAGCAGAAGCAGGCCTTGAACCCACCACCAATGTGCGACACACCGAGCCTGAAGTGGCCGTGGTGGACAGAGTCACGCACCGCATGGTGCGCAGCGAGGGATTGCTCCAGCTGACATACGAAGACTCTCTACGCTACGGCTGTGACTTCGACTGGGATCAAGACAAAACTCTTGCGGAACATGATCCTTCCAAGACCATCTTGCAGCCAGAGAACAACCTGCTCTGTGGCATCAAGATCATGTCGAATCAGATCGTCAATTTGCACGAGCCTCTGCTTTCGCCTAAGAGCTACTGGTCCACCTTGCGTCCCGGTACCATCAGCTATAAGGTATTCGCAAAGCAGATGACCAACGTGCCCGCAGAGTGCACCGGCAGGCCCGCCCGCGACACCGATGATTTCCGTTCGCGCGAGGCTGAG
This sequence comes from uncultured bacterium, assembly GCA_966443485.1. Classification (GTDB taxonomy): domain Bacteria; phylum Acidobacteriota; class Terriglobia; order Terriglobales; family Acidobacteriaceae; genus Telmatobacter. The sequence continues at coordinate 11,840 of CBJOJD010000114.1, forward strand.
GCGGTGTTTCCCGAGTGGTCAGGTGGGTCTCAGTAGAGCTGCAACGCGGTTCTGCTGCACAGCGTTGATTCACAGCTCCATCTGAGGAACAGTGCTGGAGCTGTTCGCCTGCACCGAGTAGAGTAGTGACAATGAGCTCTACTTACTTTGAGCAGGTTTCTGCGGCAGCCGATTACTTGCGCCATCGGCTGGCGGGACTGAAGCCTCGGATTGGCATCGTGCTTGGCTCCGGGCTGGGCGCCGTGGCAGATGCGGTACTTGATCCCATCCGCGTGGCGTATCAAGACATTCCCGGCTTCCCGCACTCTACGGTTGAAGGTCACTCCGGGCAAATTGTCGCCGGACATCTCAACAAGGTTCCGGTCATCGTGATGCAGGGCCGCGTCCACTACTACGAGGGATACACGCCCGCACAGGTCACCTTTCCCATGCGTGTCTTAGGCGCGCTCGGAATCCGAGCGGCTGTACTGACCAATGCTGCTGGAGGCATCAAGCAAGGCTACGAAATCGGCCAGCTCGTGGCGTTGGCGGACCACATCAACTTCATGGGATGGAATCCGCTGACCGGTCCAAATGAACCGCGCTTCGCCTGCATTCCAGGCGCCGGACTGCGCTTCTTCGATATGACCGAGGCCTACTCCAGAAAGCTGCGCGATTTGGCGCGCAAGGCTGCGGCAGAGGAAGATCTCTTGCTGGAGGAGGGCGTCTATTTAGCCACGCCCGGCCCCAGCTTTGAGACTCCGGCTGAAATTCACGCGTTCCGTACGTTAGGCGCAACCTTAGTGGGCATGTCGACGGTTCCGGAGACGATCGTAGCGCGGCACATGGGAATTGAGGTTCTGGGCATCTCCTGCGTTACGAATCTTGCTGCCGGATTAAGTGCAACACAGCTGAGTCACGAGGAGGTATTCGAAGCCGGCCGTAAGGTCGAGCATCGACTCGCCTCACTGCTGAGCCGTCTGATACCTCAGATCGAAGCCGGTTTGGACGAACTCGATTGAGACCCGAGTTCTCCAACCCGGGAAGGCTGCCCTTCCCGCCGGTCGTGCTCGGCATCGCGGGATGCTCAGGCTCGGGCAAGACCACGCTCGCGGTCGAACTGGCGCGTACGCTGAACGGAGTTCATTTTCCGCTCGACAACTACTATCGCGACCTCTCCCATTTGTCACCGTCTGAGCGTGCCGCCCAGAACTTCGATGATCCAGCACTGATCGAGAGCTCACTTCTCGCAGCTCACGTAGCTGCGCTGGCGCGAGGAGAATCGATCGAGCGCCCGCTCTACGACTTCGCGAGCTACACCCGCATTCCCGGGCAAAGTGAAACCATCCGCCCCGGCACATGTCTCGTGGTCGAGGGGCTGTTTGCTTTCGTGTATGAGGATCTGCTGCCGCTCTATCAGCTGAAGGTGTATGTCGAGACCCCCGATGCGATCTGCTTTGACCGGCGTCTGCGTCGAGACACAGTCGAGCGAGGCCGCAGTACGGAATCGGTCACGCGCCAGTACGAGGCCACGGTTCGGCCCTCCAGCTTGAGCTTCGTGCGGCCCTCGGCCAAACACGCCGATCTTATCGTGGAGGGCACCGAGTCCCTGGATTGGAAGGTGGAGCAAGTGCTCGCCGCCTTGCGAGATCGCGGGCTACTCTTCGGCCGAATCGACTGAACCGATTCCCAATTTGGTTCCATTACACGAAAGTTTCATCCTATGTTGCTTACCGTGCGCTGCACCTGGGTTAACTTGTGGTTGATGCATGGGCTCAGCAACAACTTCGGAACCCTCAAGGCTCGGGCGGCGCAGTGGCTGCGCCAGGGGATGACTCCCCGCCAGCTGGCGCTGACGCTGGCCCTAGGGTTTGTGATTGGCTGCCTGCCCCTGCTCGGTATACCCACCGCACTCTGCGCGTTGGTAGCCCTCACGTTTCGGCTAAACCAGCCGGTGATCCAGGCGGCCAACTATCTGGCCATGCCGTTCCAAGTGGCTCTAATTGTGCCGTTTATGCGATTGGGCAGTAAGCTCACGCCTGCCGCGCGCGCTGCCAGTAACCTAAACATGCTCAGCCAGTCACCCTGGCACCTGGTCACGCACTCCTCGGCTAAGTTGCTGACCGACTTCGGATTGATGGCCGGACAAGCACTGCTGGCATGGTTGCTGGTGGCCATTCCGGTGGTCCTGGTGCTGACCCTATCGCTCACTCCCCTGCTTCGCCGTGTCCCGGTGATGGCAGCGGCTGAAGCCGGCGACTAGCTCCCCGCTTTCCTACTTAAGTCCCAGTGCCTTCTTGATCTGCCCCTCCATCTCGTCCTTTGACGTGATGCCCATCTGCGCAGCGATAACGATACCCTCGCGGTTCACGAAAAACGAGGTGGGCATCGCGTCTAGTCCGCCGTAGGGATGGCTGAGCTTATCCCCTTCGATCAGAACGGGATAGGGCATCTTCATGCGCTGTACGAAGCGGGCAATCTCCTGCTTGTCTTCGGCGAATTTGGCCTGGTCTCCACGGTCGATGTCATCCGTCGAGATACCCAGGATCTCAAAGCCCTGGGCAGCGTACTGGTTGCGAAGTTCGACCAGCCAGGGGGTCTCGATCTTGCAGGGCCCGCACCATGTTGCCCAGAAGTTGATCATGACCGCCTTACCCTTGTAGCTCGAAAGCGACACTTTCTTGCCATTGAGATCTTCGAGAGTGAAGTCGGGCGCCGGCTTTCCGACCAGCGGCGATGCGGTCATTGAGGCGTCGTCGGCGGCGGCTACGAGTTCACCCTGAGCTACCGCA
>CBJOJD010000115.1:0-14435 GCA_966443485.1 uncultured bacterium
GACTTTTCCGCGGCCGAACGCAGTCTGCGAGAGGGCGAGCAGATCCTGATGCCAGCCTACCATCGCCATCCAAACCAGCTGATCTACATGCTGCGCTACATCGAGATTCGCAGCACCCTGGCGAATTTCATGGGGCACTCCCGCCGTGAAAATCAAGCCATTGCTTATGATCTGGAGCTGTTGCCCATTGCGCGACAGCTGGCCGCTACCAAAGGCTGCGTTCAAACCTGTCTGAGTCAGGAGGCCTTCCTGGAACAAGAGCTTGCCAAGCTACTCACGGCTGTGGACTCCCAGAAGGCTATGGATCACGCGATCCACGGAGTTGCTCTGATGCGAGGGCTCGTGGCCAAGTACCCTGAAGACAATGAGTATGCCCAGGACTTGGGCTCCATGTCCGCTGCTGTGGCTGCCGCTTATCGATCGAAAGGTGAGTTGGCCACTGCAGCGCAGTTCTATCAGGAATCGATCGCCGTGCGTGAGCGTCTTTTGCAGCTGCGGCCGCACAGCAACTTGATTCGCCGCAATCTCATGATCGCTTACGGCAACTACGCCGTAATCCTGGGTATTCCCTGGTCGCCCAACCTCAACAGGCCTGAAGAGGCACGCCTCTACGCTAAAAAGTGCGTTGCGCTGGCGCGCGAGATCGCCAAGGCAGATCCCAATGATGCAACCGCGCGGCAGGATCTCGGCATGAGCCTGGGAAGGCTGGGGATGATCGACCCTGCTCCCGGAGCCGAATCCGAATCCCTGGCGGTATTGCAGGAGGCCTATCCCCTTTTAGATGTCAGCGTGAAAGCGAATCCGAAATCGGCCGAGCCAGCTTCTCGTGCAGCTCTGATCCTGGAATTCATTGGCCGTCGCGAAGAGTCGCTAGGACGAAAAGACGAGGCACGCGCCAGCTACGACAAAGCATTGGCAGGCATCATGCCGTTCCTCGACGCGCCAAATCCAGCCTTGATGAGTGAATACCTGGCCCTCACCGAAGGCATCACGCGATTACAGATTGAGCAGGGAAGCAAGAATGAAGCTCTCGCCCTGGCGCAGGAAGCGCTGCGGCGCGCACAAGCCTTCAGCGGCGAGATGCCCAACAATGATGTCCGTATGGCATCACTGTTCAAGGCCTGGGCTCAGCTGAGCCTGACGCAGCAAGCTCTCGCTATGCAGCAGCCGGCATCGGAATCCGCTCGCGAGAGCTTGAACGTGTGGAATGCTCTGCAGAGCAAGACCGCCGTTGCACAGTACGTTGGTCTGATGAATCAGATGAAGATGATTGCAGGCCGGTGAGATGAATTGAAGCAGGTGAGAAGCGAGGATGGTGCTGAACTGCGCCCACCCTCGCGTTTCCGTTAGTCCCCGATTGCATCCGCATCCAATGCCGGGTTGCCGCTGACCACAGCTGCGCGCGAACCGCGGTAGCTGAAGATCATGGTGCGGCGCAATGCAGCCTCAGGCCAGCTGGCCTTCCACTGCACGCCAAACTCCAGCAGCAACAGCACGCTGAGTACGATCAGCAGGGCGAAGCACAGCAGGCCCGTCCCGTAGCTGCCCGTCACGTCTTTGATGGCGCCCAGTGCAGACGGCAAGAAGAATCCGCCCAACCCGCCAGCCGCGCCCACGATGCCAGTGATGAGCTCGATGTCAGCCGGAAAGCGTTGCGGCGCGATTTGGAAGACAGCGCCATTGCCCATTCCAAGCATGCCCATCGCCAGAAACAGCAGCACAACCGCGAGCGTCAACGCCGGCAACGTGCTCACCATGATCATGCACAGCGCAACGCCGGCAAAGAGCGCCAGCAACAAGCGATACCCGCCCAGCTTATCGCCAAGCCAACCGCCGACCGGCCGCAGAAAACTTCCCGAAAGCACCACGATAGTGGTGATATCGCCGGCTTGCACCTTTGTGAGGTGATATTGGTCATGGAAGAAGACCGCCAGGAAGCTGGCTAAGCCCACGAACCCGCCGAATGTCAGGCTGTAGAGGAAACACAACTTCCAGGTATCCAGTTGTCCAAGCAGCGCCGCATACTTGCTCCACGGCTTAGGCGCTGACTTCGATGGGCTGTTCTTTGCCAGCATCGTGAACGCCACCAGAACCAGCAGCACCGGGAGCGCCGCCAATCCAAACACGAAATGCCAACCGTAATGCTGCGCCAGACGCGGACCAAATAATGTTGCAATCAGCGTGCCTGAATTTCCTGCGCCGGCAATTCCCATCGCCAGCCCCTGGTGCTCCGCAGGGTACCAGCGACCCGCCAAAGGAAGCGCGACGGCAAAGCTCGCTCCCGCAATGCCCAGCAGGAAGCCTACACAGTAGAGCTGCCACAGCTCCGTCGCGCTATGCCACGCCAGCACGAGGGGAACCAACGTAAGGACCAGGCCGATGATGCCGGTTCGCCGTCCCCCGATCCGGTCGGCGATCAGCCCGAGAATCGGACGGAAGAACGACCCTCCCAGCAGCGGAATTGCCGTGAGCAATCCCTTTTGCGTCGCAGACAGATGCATCTGCTCGGCGACGAACGGTGTCATGGGGCCGAACAGTACCCACACCATGAAACTGACGTCGAAGTAGAGAAAGGCAGAAAACAGGGTGGGCAAATGCCCGCTCGATAAGAAGGATTTTTTGTTCACCGATAAACCTCCCAAAAATTGCGTAGATCAGCCCAACCGGGTGCTAACTCACGGGCGAAGAAGTGTTGACCACTTGCGATTGCAGCGGTGTAACCGCGCGTGCGACCTCTTCCACCACATCCTCCGGCACCGAAAGCTCTCGCAAGGTGCCCACCAGATGTACCGCGACGGCATCGAAATGTCTTTGCTCGATCGCCATGTGTCGATGCGCCTTGCGCATGGATGTGCCGCTGTACTGTTTGGGTCCACCTAGCGCCTGAGATAAAAATGCGAATTGATGCGCCTTCAGGCGCGGCAGAGGAACGCCTGTGAAAAAGCCTTGCAGCAGCGGGTCCGCCAGCACACGTTCGTAAAAACGATCGACTGCGGCTTGCACGGCCGGGGCTCCGCCGATGCGTTCGTAGAGAGGGATCTCGCTGATAGACGGGTTCATCCTGCCTGGCTCCGTAATCTGAATGTGGCGTTTGCGTGCGGATGCTGCTTATGAAGGCGTACTGGCTGACTTCTCGACCCGCACCGCGCATTGCTTGTAATTCGGTTCACGCGAGATCGGATCGAAGGCGCTCTGGGTAATCTGGTTCGCATTTGTTTCCGCGAAATGGAACGGCAGAAAGACCTGGCCGGGAGCCACGATTTCCGTGATGCGCAGCTCCACCTTGCTCACACGTCCCCGGGCGGATACGACTTCGACTCGATCGTGGGGCTTGAGCTTCAAACGGTCGGCGTCGATCGGGTTCATCTCCAGCCACGCACGGGGCGACATGCGCTGCAAGATGGAGATGCCTCCGGTTTTGGTGCGTGTATGCCAATGCTCCACCGTGCGTCCCGTATTCAGCACAAAAGGGAACTCACTGGTCGGCTGCTCAGGAAAAGGCGTCCACTGCGTCGGCAGTAACTTGGCACGGCCATCTTCGGTCTGAAACACACCATCCCCATAGAGGCGGCGCGCTGCATCTGCAGATTCTGTCGAGCCCGCTGGATAGGGCCACTGAATACCGCCTAAGCTTTCGATGGCTTCGTAATCCATTCCCGAGTAATCGCAGAGCCGTCCGGCCGAGATCCGGCGCCACTCGTTGAAGGCGTCGGCCGGCGTGCTCCATCCTGGATACAACTCCTCCTTGCATCCAAGGCGATCGGCAACGGCAAGGAAAATGTCGAAGTCGCTGCGGGCCTCTCCCGGCGGAGCAACGGCGGCATTCACCTTGCTCACGCGCCGTTCAGAGTTGGTGTAGGTGCCTTCCTTCTCTCCCCAGATGGCCGCGGGCAGAACGAGGTCCGCCAACTCCGTTGTCGGTGTGGGATGGAAACCGTCTTGCACCACCAGAAAATCGAGGTTCTCCAGCCCTTGTTTGAGCACATCAATGTTGGGAAAGGACACCAGCGGATTGGTCCCGAGAATCCACAGTGCGCGAATCTTTCCGGCAACGCACGCCTCGACGATGTCAGGATATGCGAGACCGCGCTTTGCCGGTATGCGCTCCACAGGCACACCCCACAGCTCTGCGATCTCTTCGCGGTCCTGCTCCGACTCAAACTTGCGATATCCCGGTAAGCTGGAGGTGAAGCCCGACTCCCGCGTCCCCACCGCATTGCATTGGCCGGTGATAGAGAATGGAGAAGCTCCCGTCCTGCCAATATTCCGGGTGATCAGGGCCAGGTTGTTGATGGCGTTTACGGTCTCTGTGCCCTTGGTGCTGTGATTCACACCCATCGTCCAGCCAATGAACGCCGCTTTGGCTTTGGCGTAAAGCATCGCCACTCGCCGAATCTGCTCAGGAGGCAGCCCGGTGAGCTCGCTGGCATACTCCAGCGTGTAGGGCTCGAGAGATGTGCGAAGCTCCTCAAAGCCCGTGGTGTGCTGCGCAACGTAGCGTTCGTCGTAAAGCTCCTCGTCGATGATGATGCGCAAGATCGCGTTTATCAGAGCCAGATCTGACCGCGGCTTCACCGGCAGATAAACATCCGCCATCATGGCCGTCTTGGTCACGCGTGGGTCGGCGACAATCAGCGTCTTCTTCGCATTGGCTTCGAGCCGCGCACACAAGATGGGATGGTTCTCCGCAAGATTCGCCCCGATCAGCAGGATCACGTCTGCGTGCTCTAGATCCTCATAAGCCCCCGGAGGTCCATCGCTCCCGAACGAGCGCTTGTAACCCGCAACGGCAGTGGCCATGCAGAGTGTTGTATTGCCGTCGTAGTTGCGCGTGCCAAAGCCCAGCTGCACCAGCTTGCCCAGCGTGTAGAACTCCTCGGTAACAAGCTGACCAGTGCTGATCACTCCCAGAGACTCCGGCCCATACTTCTGCTGGACAGCGCGAAACTTCTCCACCATCGTGTCCAGGGCCTCGTTCCAGCTCACCCGCGTGAGCTTGCCATTCTTGCGCAGCAGCGGGAACTTGGCGCGGCTCTCTGAATCGATCGCGTAGTGTTCAGCAAGACCCTTGGGGCAGAGCTTTCCTTGACTTACGGGGTGCCATGGATTGCCCCGCACGCTCACAACCTTGTCGCCACGCACTCCCAGCTGCATACCGCATCCCACCGAGCAGTAGCCGCATGTGCTGTTGACCCATCGCTCCGCATGCTTACGCGATGAGGTATACCCCAGCACCGGATCCTCACCATAGCTGTATTGCGACGATAGGATGTCGAGTCCGCTCTTGCGTGCCAGCCATTGCAGTAAGCTCATGCCGCCTCCACGTAGAGGTACTCGGCGGCCATATTTGACGGGACGACACTGACGAAGAAGAGATAGCGCCCAAACAATTCTCCGGCGATCAGCAGAATCGATACCGTGATTGCGCCCCAGACGTTGCGCGCCATGGGCAGCAGCGACAGCCCTGCTCCCAATAGCAGCAGACGGCAGGTAAGATGCTTCGCCAGCACCGTGAACAGCAGTCGCCACGCGCCTCGCAATTCGTGGGTTCCCGATCCCGCCAGCCACGCTAGCTTCACGCCCGTGGAGATCATGACCGCTGCGCCCGTCGCCATCGTCATGGACTGCGCCACAGAGGCGCCGTGACTCAGCACGTTGGCTCCTGCCGAGCCCAGCAAAGCCGCAGTGGCGAAGAACTCTGCGATTGTGAACGGCGAATTCCACGCCGGCCGTCCTGGCGCCAGGTAGAGCCGTGCGCTGGCGCCAACGCCGGCAACTCCAAAGAGTACGGTGAACGCGCCCAGCACCGGCGCTCCACGTAAGCCCATCCACAGCGCAGCGGAATACGCGGTCGCTGCGCCGGCAAAGAGCGAAAACAGCAACACCTCGCGGCTTAGCCACGATCTGCGCCACATCTTGAGTGCACGGACGGCATGGATGGGCCGTCCTAAATGCAACGTCGAAGCCGCCAGGGCAAGCATCGCAACTGAAAGCGCCACCAATGCGGCGCCGCCATGTCTTCCCACTCCGAATGCCTGCATCAGCCAAATGGAAGTGAAGCCGCCCACAGAGAGCTGCGTCAAAACCGTCATGATGATCAGCGGCCAGTGCGGATCTTCCAGGCGAAGATGATCCAGGTCAACCTTGCGTACATCGCGCGGCATACGCGTTGGCTGGGTAATGCGCGTGGTTGACAGACTGTCATCGGCTGACGGCATGCCAGGAGAGTTGGCTTCGGCACGGTAGTTCTCGCGCCAATCGGTCACCTTGACCGTCTCAATGCGGATTGCGCCCTCGGGGCACGCAGACACACAGGCAGGAGACTGTCCCTGGGTCAGCCGTCCGTAGCACATATCGCACTTGCCTACCACGCCGCGCTCAGGGTTGTACTGCGGCACACCATAGGAGCAGTTCCAGGTGCAGTACTGGCATCCGATGCAGATGTCCGCGCTGTGCCGCACGATTCCGGTGAGACCGTCTTTGGAATACGCATCTACTGGGCAGCCCTTCATGCAAGTGGGCTCCAGGCAATGGTTGCAGCCCATGGAAAGATAGTGCCGCTGCGTGTGCGGGTAAACGCCGCCTTCAATCTCGCCCACGCGCCGCCACAAGATGTCCGCTGGATTGCCGTTCTGCTCGTTGCAGGCCACTACGCAGCACTTGCAGCCAATGCACTTGGTCATGTCGAAGTGGAACCGATATTGCTCGCCCGGTCCGGGAAGCGGCGGCAGCGCTGTAGGATCGCTCACTCCGCACAACGACGTCACCGTCTCATCGGCGAAGGTGGCCGAGGTCGAGAGGTGGAAGGCGAGGTCGCCTTCCTGTACCCGATTGAGCAAAGGCAGATCCAACGTAGGGCTCCATAGGCGCGTGAGCGCAGTGCGAAGAGGGAAGAGTCATGACAGCCGAAGATACAGTGCGGATCTCCGAGTCACTCGAAAACATGGATTGGCGGCTGAGCCTGGCTCTTCGCGGAGCCTGCGAGGGTTACTCCCACTCCTCATTCAGTGAAGCTTCCGGCAAGCACAGCCGGTGAGAGAGAAGCGAGGCAGCGCGTCAAAAGCGCTTCCCTCGCGGGAGTGATTGCGTTTGAGCATAGCGACAAATCGAATCGCGTGCAAGAGGATTCGCGTAGATATTTCGCGCCTTCCGTAATGTTTTGGAACATGAGCAATCTTTATCTGGTCCTTATCGGAGACGTGATACAACTAGGCAACTCTTGTGGATGCTTTGTGCATTGTGCATTGCATGCACAGTCGCATGCCGTTCCGCCCCTTCACGCCAGCCTCATACAATCCTCACGAATCGAGTGCTAAGATAGCCACAATTTCGTTGTTGCGAAGAGTGCCTGCTGCTTCAACAACACTCCTCCAACGGCGAGGGCAAAGGCTTCCCCACTCCCTATTCGATCGATCCAGGAGCAGATGATGGCAGGCGCGAACTTCGGTGGTCTAAGGGTGCTCAGCCTGGAAGCGCGCCGTTCCGCAGAGGTCGCTAAGTTGATTCGCACCTATGGCGGAGAGCCATTGAGCGCTCCCGCGATGCGCGAGATCTCGCTTGACTCTGACCAGCCGGTGCTGGAATTTGCGGAAAACTTGATGCGCGGCGCCTTTGACCTGGTCGTCTTCACCACCGGGGTTGGCGTGCGCTCGCTGATCAAAACCGTCTCAGAGCATATGGATCGAGAGGACTTCCTTGCCGCGCTGCGCAAGGTAAAGATTGCAGCCCGCGGCCCTAAGTCCTCGAGCGCGCTCCGTGAGTTGAACGTTCCTATCTCCGTCATCTCGCCAGATCCGTTCACCTGGCGTTCGCTCATGACCGCGATGGAGGCTAAGTTCGGCTCAGACCTCACCGGCATGAACATCGCCGTCCAGGAGTACGGCACTTCGAATCCCGAACTGCTCACCGCCTTGGCAGAGAAGAGCATCTCGGTCACGCGCTTGCTGGTCTATCAGTGGGCACTGCCTGAGGATGTACAGCCGCTGCGCGAGGCCGTGCTTGCCCTCGCACACGGCCATGTCGACGTGGTCCTCTTCATGAATGCCGGCCAAGTGGCGCATTTGTTCCTCATTGCGGAACGCATGGGCTACACCGAGGCGCTTTACGAAGGCTTCCGCTCCACCGTGATCGGATCGATCGGCCCCAGCACCACCGAAGGGCTGTCGATGTACAACTTGACTCCGGACTATGAGCCCACCCAGTCCAAGATGGGCTTCCTCATCAAAGAGCTCTCAGAGCGTTCCGCCGAGCTGCTGGAAGCTAAACGCTCCGCCGCTGCTCTACACGTGAACGGTACCGCGTCCCGCCCCATTAGTCCGCTGCTGAGCGGCGCGGCTGAGCCAGGCAACGCCGCGCCTTCCATCGCGGGGCTGGACTTTCTTCACGAGATCGGCAGCCGCATGGCGGCGTCTGATCCTCTGCACACCGTGCTCAATCGCATCGTTGACTTCGCCTGCTCTCTAATCAACTGCGATTCCTGTTTTGTGTATGTGCTTGAAGACAATCAGCTCGTCTTGCGTGCCTCCAAAAATCCGCACCTCGATGTGGTGGATCACCTGGGCATCTGGCTCGGCCAAGGCATCACCGGCTGGGTAGGTTGGCATCGCGAACCGGTGGCCATTCCTGAGAAGGCATTGCAGGATCCCCGGTTCAAGCGCTTTCGCAATCTACCTGAAGACACCTTTGAAGCATTTCTCTCCGTGCCCATTCTCTGTCGCGGCAAGCTCGTCGGCGTCATCAACTTGCAGCACCGCAAGCCTTACCACCACACCGAGACCGAGTTGCGCCTGCTCTCAGCGGTCGGCTATCTCGTGGGTGCAGAGCTCGAGCGCGCGCGCCTGGAGACAGAGAATCTCCAGCTTTCTGATCGGCTGGAATCGCGCAAGCACATCGAGAGAGCTAAAGGCATTCTGCAGCGGGAGTTCGGGCTCGACGAAGAGGCCGCCTACAAGGCCATGCAGCGTGAGAGCCGCCAACGCCGCAAATCCATGCGGGAAATCGCGGAAGCCATTGTTCTCAATGACGATCTCCGGAAGAGCCGGCTGGCTGACTCCGGCAAGAAGAGCGAACTCGGCGTCAGTTGAGACGCGCATAAAGACAGAATAAAGATGGGACCGATTGCCCTTGTGACCCTATCGGATCTGCGTTAGCATACTCCTACGGGCGTGACTCGGTTGTCGTCGCCCTACCTTTTGCCCCGCACCAGGCTGTGCCGGTGGCCAATCCCACAAAGTCTAGTTGTTTGCGCTCCTCGACTGAGCCATCAAGTCTCGCATTCGCGCGTTGTTCGCGTTGAATGTGCACAATGGCACCGGCATCGCGCCGTCTTCGATCGTTGAGGCACGGGCGCAGGGAAAGGCTCTCTCGGCATGGAATTACTCGTATCTCCCACACCCGCCGCATTTACTCCGGAGCAGAAGGAATACCTGCTGGGCTTCTTCGCGGGTGCAATGCAACGCAATCCATCTGGACCATCCTCGCCCGCGGGCGCGCTGCCCACTCGTTCAGAAGGGAGCACGGAACAAGCCGTCCACGGCACCCCCGTCTCTGATCTCTGTCGCGAAGAGCAATGGAAGCTGGCAGAAAATCCACTCGACATCTGGGACAAGCTGCTGGCGCACGCGGATGAAAATCGCGCGCCCGCAGCCGACGATCTGTTCCGCTTCAAATTCCATGGATTGTTCTACGTCGCGCCGACACAGGATTCCTTCATGCTGCGCCTGCGGATTCCGGGCGGAATTCTGCGTGCCGAGCAGCTGCGCGGTCTCGCTGAGATGGCAGAAGACTGGGGATCCGGCCGCGCCGACATTACCACCCGCGCCAATCTTCAGATTCGTGAGTTCGCTCCCAAGAACATCGTGAACGTGCTGAACAAGGTGCGCTCTCTCGGGCTCAGCTCTCGTGGATCTGGCGCAGACAACGTCCGCAACATCACCGCGTCCCCCACCACGGGACTCGATTCCCTTGAGCTTTACGATGTGGCTCCGCTGGCTGACGCGCTGCACAACTACATCCTGAATTCGCGCGACTTGTACGAGCTGCCGCGAAAGTTCAACGTTGCCTTCGATAACGGCGGATCCATCAGCGTGGTGGCCGACACAAACGATATCGGTTTCATCGCGGTGCGCGTCGGCGAAGGCCGCGAAGTCCCCGCCGGCATCTACTTCCGCGTGCTGCTGTGCGGCATCACTGGCCACAAGCAGTTCGCTTCAGATTGCGGATTGCTGCTTCGTCCGGAACAGACCGTGCCACTGGCAGTTGCCATGATGCGGGTGTTTATTAGGAATGGCGATCGCACCGACCGCAAGAAAGCGCGGCTCAAGTACCTGGTTGACAGCTGGGGCGTGGAGAAGTTCGTCTCAGAAACCGAGAAGCTTCTCAATTTCCCGCTCCTTCGCGTGGCCGAAGATCAGTGCGAACCCCGCCACCCCATCAACCGCGCCGGTCACATTGGCGTCCATGCGCAGAGCCAGAAGGGTCTGCACTACGTCGGCGTCTCGGTTCCAGTCGGCCGGCTGCCGGTACAGCAGATGCGAGCCCTCGCCGATGTTGCCTCCCGCTTCGGCACCGGAGAGCTGCGTCTCACGGTGTGGCAGAACCTCCTGATTCCTAACATCGCTGCCGAACACCTCGATCAGGCCCTAGCCGCCATTCGCGCCGCCGGTCTCGACTATACCGCTGGCACGGTGCTGCAGGGAACCGTGGCCTGCACGGGCAACAAAGGATGTCGCTATGCCGCTGCCGATACCAAGACCCACGCCGTCGAACTTGCCACCCGTCTCGATGCGCAGTTCAAGATCATGCAGCCAGTCAATCTTCATGTAACCGGCTGCCCTCACTCCTGCGCGCAGCACTACATCGGCGACATCGGCCTTCTGGGGACGAAGGTTAACGGTGCCGAGGGCTATCAGGTGGTGATCGGTGGCGGCTCCGATCAGGATCGCGGGTTGGCTCGCGAGCTGATTCCAGCCATCGCCTACAGCGACTTGCCGCCTGTTATGGATCAGCTCTTCGCTTCCTACATGGAACACCGGCTCCCCGAAGAGTCATTCCTTGATTTCAGCCGCCGCCACAGCATCGAAGAGCTCCAGTCATTTCTTACCGCAAAGGACCGGGTGTAACCATGAGCGCAACCATACCCTTCATTCCCGAGAATGCTCCGTTCACGCCCGAGCAGCGCGCTTGGCTCAATGGGCTGCTAGCCGGCATCTTCTCCGCCGCTCCCGCGGCAGCCGCGACCGAAGCCAAAGCCTCACTGCGCATTGCGGTTCTATATGCCTCGCAATCCGGAACCGCGGAAGGCCTAGCTCGCAAGCTTGCCAAGGAGCTGAAAGCGGCAGGCCACGCACCCGCAGTCTCCACCCTTGTCGGCTACACGCCAGCAGCCTTGGCGGCGGAGACCTACGCTCTCATCCTGGCCAGCACCTACGGAGACGGGGAAGCTCCCGACGGAGTGCAGCCCTTCTACGAGCAACTCTGCTTGGAGCACTTCCCGAAGATGGAGAAGCTCCACTACTCCGTGCTGGCTCTGGGCGACCGCCATTACGAGCACTTCTGCAAGTTCGGCAGCGATCTCGATACAAAGCTCGCCTCCCTGGGCGCCAACCGCATCGCCAATCGAGTTGATTGCGATGTCGATGTGAACGAGCCCTTCGCGCAATGGAAAGAAGGCGTCATTGCTCGTCTCGGCGAACTGGCCTCGGGTTCATCCAGAAAACCGGCGCCCACCCCAACCCCTAAACCCGCCATCGAAGCTTCCGTGTCGACAGAGCGGCCTACACCGGAGAAGCCGGAGAAGAAGAGCAACACCAAGTCATATACACGCGAAGAGCCGCTGCTCGCACCCATCGTTGAAAAGCGCAACCTCACTCACGACACCTCGAGCAAGACCACTCTGCACCTTGCCTTCTCCATTGAAGGCACTGGTCTCTCCTATGAAGCTGGCGATGCCTGCGGGGTTATTCCCAAGAACGACTCCAATCTAGTCGCTGAAATCCTGCAACTTCTGCGCTGCAACGGCAATGAGATCGTCAACTGCGGCAAGGCCGGCGCGACCACGCTTCATGATACGCTGACGCATCATGTGCAAATCACACGGCTCAATCGCAAGATCGTGAGCGAGTATGCAAAGCGCGGCCAGTGCACCAAGCTGCTGGAGCTACTCGCACCTGAGCAGCAACCCGAATTGGAAGCCTACGTCTATGATCGCGGTGTGGTCGATCTGCTCATTGAATTCCCTGGCGTCATCGACGATCCCGCAGATTTGGTCGCCATGCTGCCTAAGCTGACGCCCCGCCTGTACTCCATCTCGTCCAGCCCGCTTGCTCATGCTGGACAGATCCACACCACCGTTGCTGTGGTCCGATTCCGCTCGCACAATCGCGATCGCGGCGGTGTGTGCTCCACGCTCTTTGCGGACCGGGTTTCTGTCTCAGACCGGCTTCCCATCTACATTCAGCCCAACAAGAAGTTCAAGCTGCCCAAGAATCCCGATGCCCCGATGATCATGATCGGCCCCGGCACCGGCATCGCGCCATTCCGCGGCTTCTTACACGAGCGCCGCGTCCTCGGCCACAAGGGACGCAACTGGCTCTTCTTCGGCGAGCGCAGCGCATCCACTGACTTTCTGTATCGCGACGAGCTCCACGCCATGCACAGCGACGGCCACCTCACGCGCTTCGATACGGCCTTCTCGCGCGATCAGCAAAGCAAAATTTACGTCCAGGACAAGATGATGGAAAACGCGCCCGCGCTATGGGAATGGCTGCAGGACGGCGCCAGCGTCTATGTCTGCGGTGATGCTTCGCGGATGGCCAAAGATGTGCACGGTGCTCTGCACACCATCATTGAAAAGCAAGGCGGCCTTTCCGCTGAAGCGGCAGGTGAATACCTCGACAACCTCAAGCATGAGGATCGCTATCACAAAGATGTTTACTGATCCTCGCAAGCCAACCGCGGAGCAGCGCGATTTACCATTTTCGCGCTGCTCTCTCGGCTAAGCAAAGTTCACAGCACCGCCGATCCCTGCCATCGGCATCTAGAGTCGCTTAGCACGCGATTCGGGGCACGCGACTTGCGATTCGAGTGAAGATCTCCCACGGAATTGTGCCGGCCGCTGCAGCATGATCGTAAGCGGAGATCCGTTCGTCCCCCTGCTCGCCGATCAGCACTACCTCATCTCCCGCCTTCACGCCCGCTATCTCCGTTACGTCGATGACGGCCTGGTCCATGCTTACCCTTCCCACCAGCGGCGCGCGCTGGCCGCGCACCAGCAGGCTGAAACGGTTGCCGAGCTTCCGCTCCAGCCCATCGGCATAACCCACCGCAAGCAAGGCGAGGCGCATGGGCTCTCCGGCCACAAAGGTGCCGTTATACCCAATCTCCGTTCCCGCGGGAACCGTGCGCACACTCACCACGCGAGTCTTCCAGGTGAGCACTGCAGCCAACTCAGACGACGCAGTTGCATAGCTCTGCGGCTCGGCGCCCTCTCCAAACGATGGATTGAAGCGCGGCGTGACCCCGTACAGCGCCAGTCCGGTCCGCATCATGGGCTTGAGATGAGCACTCTTCGCCAGCGCGCGAATCCTTTCGGCATCTTCTCCCAGCAAGGCTGCCGTTGCACCCACACTCAAAAACTCCGGCTGCCGATCTTCGGGCAGTTCGGATCGTAGGATTCGCACAGCGTCGGCAAGCCTTGCAAGCTGTGCTTCTGATCGCTCGCTTCCGGCTTCATCTGAGGCGTACAGATGGGTCATCATCGCTTGCAGCCGAAACGGCGAGTCCCCACGAAAACGAGCAAGCACCGCAGTTAAGTCGTCCAGCGCCACACCTTGTCGACTCATGCCCGTATCCATCTCCAGATGGACAGGCAGCGAGCCGGGCCCAGTCGATCCCAGCGCAGCCTGCAACTCCTCGAACTGGGTGTCGTCCCACATAACTGGCGTGAGTTGGTGCTTCACCACTGCTTCACCCTGGCCAGGGAATACGCCCCCAATCACCAGGATCCTCACATCCGGGCAAACTGCGCGTGCAGCTACACCTTCTTCTACGCTGGTCACGCCAATCCATCGCGCACCGGCGCGCACCGCCGCCGGAGCACATAAGGCCAGGGAATGGCCATACGCATCCGCCTTCACGATGGCCAGGCACTCCGTCTCCGGGCCGGCCAGTTTCTGCAGCAATCGAAAGTTGTGTTCGAGGGAGGGGGTGTGAATTTCTACCCAGCAGGGGCGCGTTGACATGGCAAAATCCAAAATCTAGTGTAACGCTTGCGTTCCTTAACGGTTCCGCAGCAGCGCGAAGGCAACCACGGTCTCCGCAGTCGTTCCCATCTCCGCCACAAGCTCTGCCTCAACATCATGAGGTACATGCATTTCGCAGCCTGCAATCGTCGCTGCGCTCGCGCCTACGAAGCATAGCTCGCAACAGCCCAAAGC
>CBJOJD010000116.1:0-14363 GCA_966443485.1 uncultured bacterium
AGGCGAGCACCGATCCGCTGGGGCTCACGGACGTGCCAGTGTTTGTGGATGCGCGGCCGCATAGCTGGATGCTGGACCCAACTGCTCCTTTCAATCTGATTGCACGCTCCACGGCGCGGGAGGTGGGACTCAAAGTCTCCGAGCAGGCGGTGACGATTCATTCGCTCACCGGGCGCGCCATGCAGGTGCATGCCACCGTGATTCCGCGCATCACGTTAGCGGGCAGACTGACGTTTCACAACATGACGGCGTTTGTGTACGAGGATACCGACTACGCGTTTCCAACGTCGCAGTACCAGGTGCAGGGGGTACTGGGATATCCGGCAGTGGCGGCGCTGGATAGCCTGACGATTACGGAAGATGCGACGGTTGCGGTGACTCCGCATTCGCTCACCGCGGATTCCGCAGCGACGGACAAGGCAGATGCAGCAAAGCCTGCGGGCGCGCGCTTCTATCTGGATGGCGATCAGATGCTGGTGGCGCTGGGTCCGGAAGGCACTGAGCGCATGTATGTTCTGGATGCTTCAGGACAACAGAGCTATCTGACCTCCCGCTACTACGATGAGCATCTGTCTTCATTCACGAAGCAGAAGATGGAGCTGTTCACGATTCCCGGGGCGTTGAATTATCCGCCACAGCCGGCGTTTGTAGCGGAGACGATCCCGCTGGATTTCGGGGGAGAGATTCTGCTGGCGCATTATGTGCAGGTGCTGACGCAACCTCTGGGTTCGGCCGCGGTGGATGACGTGTACGGCTTTCTGGGCGTGGATGTACTGGGTCAGGCGCGCAGCTACAGCTTCGATTTCAAGAACATGCGATTTCGAGTGAAGGACAGGGACTAGGAGGGCAGCATCGAATCCCTCGACCTTGCTCTGCCCCAGTTTTCCTCAGGCTCAATCCGCCGTTCCCTCCCCTGGCTTCCCGGCTTTCCCCTTCCCTATCGTCTTCGGGATGGGGTATATTCACAGCCTGCCGGATTGGCAACAATTTGGAGCCGGCCAGCGGTACGACCCGCCAGCCTACAGGTGACGCATTTTTGCGGGCTGGCAGACAACCAATCGTCGATCTACTCACGCGCGCAATCGGCGAGGGCCCAGGGATGCTGGCCCGGCGAGGAGACTAAGCATGAGAATCTGCGACACCATCGGCATGCTGCTGAAGAGCAAGGGACAGGGCAGCATCCTCTCCATTGAACCCGATCAAACCGTCTACGAGGCTCTCGAGAAGATGGCCAACTACGACGTGGGCGCGCTGCTCGTCATGTGCGGGAATCGGCTGGTCGGCATCCTCTCAGAGCGCGACTACGCGCGAAAGGGCGTGTTGCACGGCAACCCGTCCAAAGAGACGAAAGTACACGAGATGATGACCAGTCCGGTGGTCTTTGTCAGCCCCGACCACACGGTGGACGAGTGCATGGCGATGATGACGGATCATCGCTTCCGGCATTTGCCGGTGCTGAAGAACGACCAGGTGCTGGGAGTCGTCTCGATTGGCGACCTGGTGAAGTGGGTGATCTCCGGCCAGGAGCAAGCCATTCACGCGCTGGAAGGCTATATCACGGGCGCGTATCCCTGTTAGCGTCTCGAGGGGAGGCGGCGCATTGAGGGATGCGCCGCAGGCTGCCTCTCAGACCCTTCCCAGAACTGTCCTGTGCTGCTGCCTCCCGGTAGCGGCGGTGCGGACGTAGAGAAAACTTCCCCGCGAACGTACACCGATGGACGCTCCAGCCATCTAACTGGACGAGGGCCCCAGTCCGCGCGGGATGTCGATCCAGATCTCAAAACACGTGCATCTTCCCAAGCTGGAGCGACGTCCGGAGCTGGACGCGCTGCGCGGCCTGTTCCTGGTGTGGATGACGGTCACGCATCTGCCCACGCGGTTCAGCGACTTTGTGAACCAGCCGCTGGGATTCATTTCCTCGGCAGAAGGTTTTGTCTTCATCTCCGCACTTTTGGTGGGACGTCTCTACATACGAGACTGGGTGCAGAATCCGTCCAATGTTCGCGCCAAGCTGTGGAAGCGCTCGCTGAAGATCTATGCCTACCACCTGGTGATGTTGGGCATCGCCTTCACCGTCGTGGCGCAGATCGCTATCCACACGCACAAGGCCGCACTGACCAACCTGCTGAACTTCTATCTGGCGCATCCGGTGGTGGCGGTGGTGGGGTCGGTGCTGCTGCTGTACTGTCCGCCGCTGTTGGACATTCTTCCCATGTACGTAACGTTCCTGTTCTTCACGCCTGTGGTGTTGTCGATGGCGATGAAACTGGGATGGAAATGGATTCTGGCGGCGAGTTCGATTGTGTGGCTGCTGGCGCAGTTTGGTTTGCGCGATGTAGTTCACAACTGGATCGTTCACGTGACCCACCTGCAAATTCCGCTGCAGGAGACCGGGGCGTTCAATTTGTTTGCCTGGCAGGCGGTGTGGACCGTGGGCCTGTGGCTGGGCGCGAAGTCCGCTATCGCAACCGTGCCTTTGAACAAGATTCCAGGATGGCTGGCGGGAGTCGCGGCGGCGGTTTGCGTGTTCTTCATTGGAGTGCGGTTTGGGTGGCTGGGCCCTCACCTCACCGCGCAGGCGCTGGGCGTGAATCTGGACAAGTGGCAGATCGGACCACTGCGCGTGCTGAACCTGGTTGCCTTCACAGTGTTCGCGTATTGGGCACGACGATTCGTGTTGAAGGTGATCGCAGTGGAACCGTTTCTGACGCTGGGCAAGGCGTCGCTGCGGGTGTTCTGCGCGCACATCGTGTTTGTCTTTGCCGGACTGACCATGCTCTACGGAGAC
Organism: uncultured bacterium; assembly: GCA_966443485.1. Classification (GTDB taxonomy): domain Bacteria; phylum Acidobacteriota; class Terriglobia; order Terriglobales; family Acidobacteriaceae; genus Telmatobacter. Next base: position 2,789 of record CBJOJD010000116.1, read on the forward strand.
TACAACTCCGAGGGGCTGGACCAGCTGCATGGAGTTCCGGCAGTGGCGCTGCTGGTGTGTACCTTTCTTTCGCTGATCTGGCTGGCGTCGAATGAGGTGCGCAAGAAACACGCGGAACGCGAGCGGCGAAAGAATGCCGTCGAGCTGGCCAGCAGCGGCATGTGAGCGCGATCTTGAGTTCCCTTCCGAGCGCAGCGGTCTAATTGGCCGCATCAAGCCATTCAAGATGTGAGGGCGGCAGTAGCAGCGGAGAGCGAGACCAGGCCGGGTCCGGAGCAACAAGCGGTGGCCAGTTTCTCCAGATCGGCCCGCATTTCCGGATCGTTGCCGAGGGCGCGCAGCGTGGCTTCCAGGATCATGGAACTGTCGGTGCCCGAAGGCGTCCTCAAACGGTAGTGCATCCACTTGCCTTCGCGGCGGGCCTCGACGAGATCGGCGTGCCGCAGGTAGGCGAGGTGGCGGGAGATCTTGGGCTGGCTTTGTCCCAGGACGTCGACGAGATAGCACACGCACACTTCGCGGCCCTGCACCAGGTTCAGCAGGCGCAGGCGGGTGGGGTCGGCCAAGGCAGCAAAGAGCCGGGGAAGATCGGGCGATGGCTGCTTTCGTTTCACATCTCTCATCATATACGTATTGACAGATATATTCTCGTCCCCATATATTTGCCTAGACGTATACGAGGTGAATCGATGTCCACTCCGGCAGACGTAAAGACGCAGGTACAGCAGAAGTATGGCAGCGCGGCCAAGGCGGTTGCGGAGTCCGGCAGCCTGCAGGCGTGTTGTGACCCGGGCCTGCGCTGTTGCGACCCCATCACGACCGAGCTTTATAGCCAGACAGAGACGGGAGCGCTGCCGGAGAAGGCGGTGCTGGCGTCCCTGGGGTGCGGTAACCCGACCGCGCTGATCGATCTACACCCGGGCGAGGTGGTGCTCGATCTGGGCTCCGGCGGAGGCATCGATGTGCTGCTCTCTGCCAAGCGGGTGGGCCCGCTGGGCAAGGCTTACGGATTGGATATGACGGACGAGATGCTGGCCCTGGCGCGCGAGAACCAGCGCAAGGCAGGCGTGACCAACGCGGAATTCCTGAAGGGGGAGATCGAGAACATCCCCCTGGCCGACAACGCGGTGGACGTGGTGATTTCAAACTGCGTGATCAATCTCTCCGCGGACAAGGATCGGGTGCTGCGGGAGGCTTTCCGGGTGTTGAAGCCGGGAGGCAGATTCGCGGTGTCCGATGTGGTGGTGCGTGGCCACGTTCCCGACGAGGTGCGCCAAAGCATGCTGCTGTGGGTGGGGTGCATCGCGGGGGCACTGGAAGAACGCGAGTACCTTGCGAAGCTGGCCAATACGGGCTTTACCGAGGTAAGTGCGGAGCCCACCCGCGTTTACCGGATTGAGGATGCGCGGACGTTTCTGACCGAAGCCGGCGTCGATGCGGACGCGCTGGCACCGCAGATCGAGGGCAAGTTTGCCAGTGCCTTCATTCGCGCGACCAAGCCGAAGAGCGGATGCTGCGCCCCGGGTTGCTGCTCCACCGGCGATGCGAAGAGAACGGACAACTAGGGATGGCCGACCACTACAACGTTCTGTTCTTGTGCACGGGGAACTCCGCGCGCTCCATTTTGGCAGAAGCCATCTTGAACGCTCGAGGTCGGGGCAGGTTCACGGCCTATAGCGCCGGTAGTCATCCCACCGGCCGACCGCGGCCGGAGGCACTGCGGCAGCTCGCATCTGCGGGAATGGCGACGGCGGGCCTGCGCAGCAAATCGTGGGACGAGTTTGCCGCGCCGGGAGCGCCGCGGCTGGACTTCATCTTCACGGTTTGCGATAACGCCGCCAACGAGGCGTGTCCGTATTGGCCGGGGCATCCCGTTACAGCGCACTGGGGATTACCTGATCCAGCGGCAGCCAAGGGAAGCGCAGAAGAAGTGGCAGCGGCATTCCGCACCGCATTCGAAGTGCTGGACCGCCGCATTGGGCTGCTGCTCGCTATTCCTGAGGAAGACCTGAACAGCCCAGCCATCAAGGGCGAACTCGAGCGCATTGGACAAGGGTAGACGGGAAGAATGATGAAGAAGAGCCGCCTGTCGTTTTTGGATCGCTATCTCACCGCATGGATCTTTGGGGCTATGGCGTTGGGCGTAGGGCTGGGTTGGGCGGCTCCGGGTGTGGTGCCGTTTCTAAACCGCTTCAGCGTTGGCACCACATCCATTCCCATCGCCGCCGGGCTGATCTTGATGATGTACCCGCCATTTACCCGCGTGCGGTACGAGGAGTTGCACGAGGTCTTCCGGAATAGGAAAATCTTGGCGCTGTCGCTGGCGCAAAACTGGATCATTGGTCCGGTGCTGATGTTCGGGCTCGCGGTTGCGTTCTTGCGCAATTATCCGGAGTACATGGCGGGGCTGATTATGATCGGCCTCGCGCGCTGCATTGCCATGGTGATTGTTTGGAATCAACTGGCGGAAGGGGATACCCAGTACGCCGCCGGCCTGGTGGCATTCAATTCCTTATTCCAGGTGTTGTTCTATCCGCTCTACTCGTGGCTCTTTATGACAGTCCTGCCGCAGTGGATGGGACTGCGCGGTTTCGTGGTTCATATCTCGATGGCAGAGATTGCGCGCAGCGTGTTCATTTATTTGGGCATTCCGTTCCTAGCTGGGTTTGTGACACGCACGGCGCTGAATCGAATGAAGGGACGAATCTGGTACGACCGGGAGTTCGTGCCCCGCGTTGCTCCCATCACCTTGATCGCCCTGCTGTTCACGATTGTGGTGATGTTCTCACTGAAGGGCAGCTACATCGTGAAGCTGCCGCTCGATGTAGCCAGGATCGCGATCCCGCTGCTGATCTACTTCATTGCGATGTTTCTGGTGTCGTTTTACATGGGCCGCAGACTGGGAGCTGACTATTCCAAGACGACCACGCTCTCGTTCACGGCGGCCTCCAACAACTTTGAACTGGCCATCGCGGTGGCTGTCGCGGTCTTCGGGATCAACTCTGGAGCAGCCTTCGCAGCGGTGATCGGTCCCCTGGTGGAGGTGCCGGTGATGATGGGTCTGGTGAATCTTGCTCTCCTGTTTCAGAGGCGCTATTTTCCGCAGGCAGAGCCCGCGGCAATGGAAGGTGTGTGCGGTGGCGGTGCACCGCTGGCTTAGGGCGAGTCAGAGCGCAGGCGATGGATAGGCAAAGGCCAAATTTACCGTACGTTTGCAATTTATTTGCCTCAATGCAGTAATCTGTTCACGATTCCGTGCGGCCACTGTAACTTTTCAAACCCAACGGCCGCCGGTGAGGGCAGACCGGTTGAGCCAATCCGTTTTTGTGCTGGAAGACGACGCCGACATTTCCCGGCTGGTGCAGCATCATCTCGAGGCCGCAGGATTTGCGGTACGGCCGTATTTGAATCCCACCAATCTGATTCCCGATGCGGAGCGGCAGCCTCCGGCGCTGTTTCTGCTGGACATTATGGTGCCGGGCGGCGATGGGCTGGATGTATGCCGCCGGTTGCGCAGCAATCACGCGCTTTCGACCGTGCCGATTATCTTTTTGACTGCGCGCGCGGGAGAGAACGATCGCGTGCTGGGATTGGAATTGGGCGCGGACGACTACATCACCAAGCCGTTTGCCACGCGTGAGCTGGTGGCGCGGGTGAAGGCGGTGCTGCGGCGCTTTGAGCGCCCCACGTCGCCCTCCATCATTCGCTTTGAAGATGTGGTGATCGACGCCAATGCCATGCAGTTGACGGTGCGCGGCGAGCTGACCACCACGACGGCCACGGAGTTTCGCCTGCTGGACTATCTGGCGCGCCATCCCGGGCGTGTGTACAGCCGCGATCACTTGCTGGACGCGGTGTGGGGGGATGCCCGCTTTGTGACGCCGCGCTCGGTGGACGTTTATGTGCGCCGCATCCGTGAGAAGATCGAGGTGGATCCCGAGAACCCGCGTTATTTGAAGACCGTGCGGGGTGCCGGATACCGCTTCGAGATGCCTAAAGGCGTTGAGTAGCCTGAGATTGGCATTGCCTTCCGCACACCAGCCGGCCACTCTCGATCTGGGCCACGCAGAGGACGCGTACTCGCGGGGAGCGAAGCTACTTGACACGAAAAGTATTCACCAAGCTGCTGGGTTTGTTTCTGCTGCTCCTGGTGTTTCACACCCTGGTGATGGAGTTTGTGCTGCGCCGGATGGTGGAACACGCGGCGGGCGCGACTCCGCATCGCCTGCTGCGAGTGGCGACCTGGTCGGGCGTGATCGCGCTGGCGGTTGCGCTGCCTCTGGCGGCCTGGGTGGCGATGCGAGTGGCAGAGCGTCTGCAACGCATTGTGGCCTTCGCGCGACAAATTGCGGAGGGCGATCTGACGGCGCGCCTTTCGCGCATCAGCAACGATGAGCTCTCCGGAATGGAAGCGGCCCTCAACCAGACGGCAGAGCGGCTGGGGCGCAACTTCACCGAACTGGAGAGCCGCAGGCAAGAGCTTGCCGCCATGCTGGATTCCATGCAGGAGGCGGTGGTGGCGGTGACCGCGGAGGGCCACGTGCGATGGTCCAACACGGTGATGCAGCGCATCGCGGGGACGCAGGTGAAGGTAGGGCGGCCTCTGACTCACTCCATGCGCGATCCCGATCTGCTGGCCTGCGTAAAGTGCGCGCTGGAGAAGGGCGAGGCGCGCAACGGACGGGCCAGTTCTTTGGCACCGGGCCGGGTGTTCGAGATCAACGCGGCACCGCTGCCCTCGGGCGGCGCATTGGCCGTCTTGCACGATGTGACGCGCATTGAAGCGGCGGAGCGCTCGCGCCGCGATTTCATCGCGAATGTCAGTCACGAGCTGCGCACGCCACTCACATCCATTCAGGGCTATGTGGATACGCTGCTGGAAGAGCCTGTTCCCTCGCCCGAGACCACGCGCGAGTTCCTTGGCGTGATCCAGAAGAATGCGCGCCGCATGAATCGCCTGACCGAAGATCTGCTGGCGCTGGCGGGGGTTGAGAGCCCGGACTACAAGCTCTCTCCGCAGCGGATTCGCGCCTGTGCGCTGGTGCAGGACGCAATCGAGTCGTTGGGTGGACTGGTCATGGACTCGGGGATCGAGTTGGAGTCCAGTGGCGCTCCCGATGCGCAGGTGATGGCTGATCCCGATGCCATGAACCAGGTATTCGGCAATCTGATTGAAAACGCCATGAAATACGGCGGGGCGGGCCGCAGGGTCAGAGTAGGGGCCAGGCTGCTGGAGACCGAGGTGGAGTTCTTTGTGCAGGACTTCGGGCCGGGCATTGCCTCAGAGCACCTGGAGCGGATCTTCGAGCGCTTCTACCGAGTGGATAAGGCCCGTTCCCGCGAATCGGGCGGCACCGGACTGGGGCTGGCCATCGTGGCGCACATTGTGCAGGCGCATGGCGGGCGGGTTCGCGCAGAGAGCGACCTGGGATCGGGCGCTACTTTCCTTTTTACCCTGCCACTGGCGGGGACGGCCACAGTCTAGATGGACTAGTTCGGAAGCCGGGGGAGGGATCTTACAATGGCAGTCTCCTGGGTAAATCCCGGATAAAACTGCTGTGATACCGCCGCTGATGAGGTCCCGGTGAAGATTCCAATCGAGCGTTTGTTTGGCTATGTGTGTTCCTTGCTTGTCGTTCCTGCCTTTATCGCTTCAGCACAGCAGCAGCGGCCGCCGGCTGTACCGCTGATTGCCCACGATCCTTACTTCAGCGTGTGGTCGGCTGCAGATCACCTTACCGATAAAGAGACCACCCACTGGACGGGTCATCGCCAGCCTTTGCAAGGGATCGTACGGATCGATGGCAAGCCATTTCGATTCATGGGTGAGGATCCACGCGAAATTCCGGCTATGCAGCAGACCTCGCTGCGAGTCACAGCAACCCACACGATCTATGAGTTCGAAGCAGATGGAGTAAAGCTGACCGCGGCTTTCCTGACCCCGGCGCTGCCCCACGATCTGGATGTTCTGTCGCGTCCGGTGACGTACCTGACGCTGACGGCCAGCGCCGCAACGCCGCACGATGTTGCGGTTTTGGTCGATGTATCTCCGAGCATCGCCGTGAACTCCGACGATCAGTCCGTGACTTGGGGACGCTCGCGGGCCGGGAACCTGAACGTGCTGAATCTGGGGTCACGCGATCAGCGCGTCCTGAACCGTGCGGGCGACGATCTGCGCATCGACTGGGGCTACTTCCATCTGGCTGTTCCGGATGGCGAGGGCGCGAGCCTGGCTGCTTCTTCTCAGGCTACAGAGCAATTCATCGCGTCCGGCAGCTTGCCGAGCAGCGATGACATGAATATGCCGCTGGCGCCGCGCGACGATGCAGCCCACGTTGCGGCCGAGCTGACGCTGGGCAAAGTGAGTGCTCCGGTCAGCCGTCATCTGCTGTTGGCCTACACGGAAGAGTTTGCCATCGAGTACCTCAACCGCAAGCTGCGGCCTTACTGGCAGCGCAACGGAGAGACCGTGGAAGCGATGCTGCAAGCCGCCGAGCACGACTATCCGGCTCTGGAGGAGCGCTCGAACCGCTTTGATGCGGATCTTTCCGCGGACCTCGAGAAGGTGGGCGGACCGGAATACGCGCAGCTTGCGACCCTTTCTTATCGGCAGACCTTGGCGGCACACGGATTTGCGGCCGATATGGACGGCACTCCCCTGCTCTTCCCCAAGGAAAACTTCTCCAACGGCTGCATCTCGACCGTGGACGTGCTGTATCCATCCGCGCCGTTCTTTCTCTTCTTCAATCCAACGTTGCTGCAGGCACAGCTCAAGCCCGTGCTGGAGTATGCCGCGCTGCCCCGCTGGAAGTGGCCGTTTGCGCCCCATGATCTGGGGACCTACCCACTGGCGAATGGCCAGGTGTATGGCGGAGGCGAGCGGACGGAAGACGATCAAATGCCGGTGGAGGAGAGCGGCAATCTGCTGATCATCGTAGCCGCCATGGAGCGGGAGTTGGGCAACTGGGACTTTGCCCGGCAGTACTGGCCGCAGTTCGAGAAGTGGGCGGAGTATCTGCGCGAAAAGGGACTGGACCCAGCTAACCAGCTCTCTACGGACGACTTTGCCGGTCATCTGGCACACAACGCGAACCTCTCCATCAAGGCCATTGAAGGCCTGGCAGCGTTTGCGGAGATGGCGCGAGGAGTGGGAAAGACGGATCTGGCCAAGCAGTACGAACAGGCTGCGCATCAGATGGCCGGGCAGTGGCAGACGATGGCGCTGGACGGCGATCACTACAAGCTGGCCTTTGACAAAGCAGGCACGTGGAGCCAGAAGTACAACCTGGTGTGGGATCAGGTGCTGGCTTTGAACCTGTTTCCGGCCAAGGTGCGGCAGACGGAGATCGCGTTTTATCTGCTGCATCTGAACCGGTTCGGTCTGCCGCTGGATAACCGTGCCGATTACACCAAGCTGGACTGGCAGATCTGGACCGCGACGCTGGCCGACCGTCCCCAGGATTGGACTGCGCTGCTGAAGCCGATTGGCGACTGGATCAACGAGGGTCCAAGCCGGGTACCTCTCACGGACTGGTATGACACCAAGACCGGCAAGCAGGTTGGATTCCAGGCCCGGTCGGTGGTGGGAGGCGTGTACATTAAGGCTCTGGCGGATAAAGCCTTAGCGGAAAAGTGGCGTTCACCGTCTCAGCCCTAGTTTTCGCGGGCGATTCACCCAGTTTGGCAGCCGTTTTCAACTCCTCTTAACATTGGGCAGAGAGAATCGAAAGCGGCAGTCAACCTGCATGGGAGTGAGATACGTGAAGAGAACGATTGTTGCCGTTGGATTATTGGCGTTGGCCCTGGGCACGGCTCAGGCACAGAAGATTACTGGAGCGGGAGCGACCTTCCCGAATCCGATCTACTCGAAGTGGTTTGGGGAGTACAGCACGGCACACCCGGGCGTTGAGGTGAACTATCAGCCCATCGGTTCCGGCGGCGGCATCACCCAGGTCACCAAGGGCGTGGTCGACTTCGGCGCTTCGGACATGCCGATGACCGATCAGGCGCTGGCCTCCTCTCCGATCAAGCTGGTGCACATTCCCACGGTGCTGGGCGCGGTGGTGCCGATCTTCAACATTCCGGGCGTGCACGACCTGAAGTTCAGCGGCCCGGTTCTGGCCGACATTTACGCCAACAAGATCACCAACTGGAGCGATCCGCGCATTGCGGCTGACAACGCCGGCGTGAAGCTGCCCGACCTGAAGATCATTGTGGTTCACCGCTCCGATGGCAGCGGCACCAGCTTCATCTTCACCGACTACCTGAGCAAGGTCAGCAAGGAATGGAACGACGGCCCCGGCAAGGGCACTTCGCCCAGCTGGCCAACCGGCGTAGGCGGCAAGGGGAACGAAGGCGTGGCCGGACTGGTGCGTCAGCTTCCTGGCGCGGTGGGCTACGTGGAGCTGATCTATGCTCTGCAGAACCACATCTCCTTCGGCGAAGTGAAGAATGCCTCGGGCAACTGGGTGAAGGCTTCGATCGAGGGTGTGACGGCGGCTGCCGCCAGCGTGAAGCAGATGCCGGCCGACTTCCGCGTATCGATCACCAATGCTCCTGGCGCGGAAGCTTATCCGATCTCCAGCTTCACCTACCTGCTGATCCCGGTGAAGTCGGCGGACGCGGCCAAGGGCAAGGTGCTGAAGGACATGCTGAGCTGGATTCTGAAGTCCGGCGAGAGCGAAGTCACCACTCTCTCCTACGCTCCGCTGCCGCAGAACTTGATCGACAAGGTGCTGGCCAAGGTCTACGCCATCCAGTAGATTTCGACCATACGGACAGAAGGCGCGTGCCCCAGTGGCGCGCGCCTTTTGCTTTGCAGTGAAGTGCTGCGGGATTTCTTCGCAATTTAACTTCGGCAGAGGAGATGGCGCCGATGAGATCAGTATCCGGGCTTGCCGGAATTCTTACTCATCTTCCACTTAACGAATCAGGAGTTTTTGTGCGCCATCATTTGTTTTCTTCTAGCAGGCTGAGCCGTATCTTCCTGTCCATTGTTGTTCTGAGTGCTGTGGTGTTGGTTCCGCTTGGAGTGCACGCTGAAGGAGAACGCGAAGTGATTGCGCGCGTGAAGCCGGTCTATCCGGAGATTGCCAAGCGCATGAAGATTACCGGGACGGTGCTCTTAAACGTCGTGGTGGCGAAAGACGGCAGCGTGAAATCCGCCAGCACGATCATGGGCGAGAACGCCCTGGCAGCCGCCGCTAAAGATGCAGTAATGAAGTGGAAGTTTGCACCCGGCGACTATGAAACGACCGAGGAGATCGAGATCAAGTTCGCACTCTAGCGGACGGTGTTGCCTGGTTATGTCGCCGGGTTGCTTGGGATTCAGCCTTCGAGATGCTGCAGGATCAAACGATCCACCAGCGGGACCAGGGGCTCGGCGGTACGGGGAAGCACAAAGGTCTCCTCTTCAGGGCTCCAATCCAGCTTGTAACTGGTGGAGAGGGCGGAGATCCAGATCTGGCGGACCGGCGTATTGGGCGTGATGACGAACTTGCCCGCGGGCTCTTCAAAGACCACATTCAGAACGCCGTTCTGCTCTTCGATCTCGAATCCAGCATCTTGTTCTTCCTCGCGCTCGATCAGGTGACGCTTGAGGGTGTCCATGGCGTTTTCCGCCTTGCGGCGAAACTCTTGCTCATCCATCATGGCCCCAGTGTACCAAGCACGATCCCACCATCTTGAACTGCGGATCAACATGCGCGGCTTTGCCTGCATCTACCTGAACGGACCGTTTTGGCGAGGCTGGTCCGGAGTCTGGTCCGGGGAGATGGCGGGATGGGTCAAGCAGAGTACGCAGGGCGGTTGAACGTGGCCATTGCCGACAGTTTCCCGAGTTTCTCCGGCTTTTCGCGGCAGGCTCACATCGTGTTCAAAGATTCCTGGCAATCATGGCTTAGCGGTGCACCTACGTTCCACCGGGAGGATCTCAGGATGCGCGTGGCGGTGACTTTGCTGAGCTTAGGGTATGCCGCGTCTGCCGCCTGCAGTGCCCAAGGAAGTGCAGCACCTGAACCGGTTCAGACGTTAGTGCGCGAGACGGTGTACAACGAGCTGCACGACCACGATCAGCATGGCTTTTGGCGTTACTGGATTCTGCAGCACATGCAAGGCGGAAGCCAGCTCTCCGAGCAAGTCGAGACCACCGATGGTCCGGTCGCGCGAGTGGTGCTCAACAACGGGCAGCCTCTCTGCGCACAGGACAAACAGGTTGAGCAGCAAAAGCTGGAGCATCTGCTGAATTCTCCGCAGGAGCGGGCCAGCCGCCGGCAATCCTACGCTGAGGACGAAAAGCGGATTGCGCGAATTCTAGCCCCGCTGGCGGACGCGTTCTTGCTCCAGGATGCGGGGCAGGAGAACGGATTGCGCCACGTGCTCTTCCGTCCCAATCCCAACTATTCTGCACATTCCACCGAGGCGCGGGTCTTTCGGGCTATGAGTGGAGAGCTATGGATTGACCAGCGCTTCAAACGCCTGACGCGCATCGAGGGTCATTTGGAAAGCAATGTAGACTTTGGCTTCGGAGTGCTGGGCCGAGTAAATAAGGGGGGCTGGTTCCGCATGGAGCGCACCCAGGTGAGCCCGAAGGAATGGAAGACCAATCGTCTGGCAGTCCACTTGAGCGGGCGCGCCCTGTTGTTGAAGACCATTGCCAAGGAGACCAGCGAGGTGCGGGGAGGCTTCGCCGCCGTTCCCGACAACATCAACCTGGTGCAGGGACTTCATCTGCTGGAACAAAGCACAGGCACAGACGGCAGACGACCGGCGGAGGTAGCGGCGATCTCACTCAAGCATTGAGGGAGCGACGGGATTGACAGGTACCGGCGCAGACCCATGCGCTCGCGATTCCCAATTGCGCCGCAGGCGCGTGACGTCCTAGTTTCGCACCAGCATGGTGAGGCCACGCGCGTCGTTCATCTTTTTCTCGCTCAGGAGTGCGCGGGCGTCTTCGAGGAACTTAGGGGCATGCTCGAAGTGCCGGGACGCGGTCTGAATCACTTTGACAACATCGTCCACTGAGAAGCTCTCACCCTTATGGGCGGCGACGCCTATGAGCAGCCCTTTGATGACCGCATACTGGACGACGAGTTCCTCGTACATCTTCTGAATGGCGAGATGGCCGCTATCAGGGTCCACGTCGCCCACCGGAAACTTGTACCGGAAGATCTGGTTGAGGAGGAAGTTTTCCAACAGATGGGGATGTTGCTTCAAGAAGGGTTCGAGAACCCCGCTGAATCCCTTTTGATAGAGCGCAATGTGCTTTTCGAGGCCTGTACCTTCGCGCAGACCGATGCCTTGGATGAAGGCTTCCAGCACCTCGGAGAAGCGCGGCGCGCGGCGGCTTGCCTTTTTCGCGCGCATTTCGAGCAGCCGCACGAGGAGCGAGAGCTGAAGCCCGAGATCCGGCTGGATCGCGTCCATGGCGACACGCAACGATCCTGTGCCAAGAGCGGCGGCAAACTCGTCGACCAGTTCGGCGAAGCTGCGATTCAATTCTCCGCGCTGCAGCGACTCGAGTCGGCGAGAGAAGATGCCCAGCAGGAAGAGTCTTTGCCATAGCGCGTAATTGCGA
>CBJOJD010000117.1:0-14310 GCA_966443485.1 uncultured bacterium
GATGCGAATGTCGGAGACGATCTCTTTGGGACCGCGGTGTTCGTGCAGGACTTCGGCGCGGCCTTCGGCGGTGAGGGGACCGGCCTGGTCAGCCTCTTCGCCGAAATCGATGACTCCTACCGGGAACTGGAGATCGAAGTCAATCGGCTCCTTTTCCAGTTCACTGACCTTGAATTCCATAGATATGAGCGTACGGCGATGCAGGGGGCGCGTCAATGGAGCGCGGAGCAGGGGGCGGGCAGCACAGCTTCGCAGTTTCACAGGAGCACGAAACCCGTGCGGTTTGGAGGTGAAGATCTGTTGTCTGGATTGGAGTTACGGGCGCTTCACAGTTTCACAGGCGTTTTTGAGGGAAGCCGAATCGGTTCTCTCGGCGGCTAAAGCCGCGGGCTAGGGCGTGAGCGTTGATGGCACGAGTGAATCGTGCTCGCTCAAGCCTGCCGGTTTCCTCGCAGAGCGGCTCACTGTATCCATGATGGCACATTTGGGGTAATTGATCGGCAAATTGCGACCGTTTGGAATCAGTAACTTAGAACTATTTGCTCTTGACAAGTTTTTGGCATCCCGCAGTGGAGGCGCGGGGGTCGGGCTGCGGGTCCCTCGCAAGGAAGATCCGGGGCCAAGATCAGCTTGGGAGCGGCGGAGCAGGATGACCGGCTGCGAGGTACCAGGTGCAAGCCATTGATTCTGCTTGACTTTTGCTGACAATCCTGATATAATACTAAAGTGCCAGCGAGCTCCGAAGATCTCTATGTGTCTCAAGGACGGGCGCGTAGCGAACGGGAGGGCCCTGGCACCAAGGAGGATGCATGCAATCGACAGAGGCCGCAGTCGAGGAGTTTTTCCACGCCTACGAACACAATAGCGACGTGGGGAACATACCCGAGCTGCTCACCCAGTTTGGCGACAGCTTTCTGGCAGCGGGGCCGGATGGCGCCCAATGCGTGCGGGGGGAGGATTTTGCGCGGGTGCTGCCCAAACGCAAGCAGTTCTTCGATGGCCTGGGTTGCCGGACGACGGAGCTGATCGGGCTACAGCAAACCCCACTCGACGACCGCCATGTGGTGGCGCAGACGACCTGGCGGATGACCTTTGCCCGAGCGGACGGAAGCCAGGATCCGGTGGAGGTAGTATCGACGTTTCTGGTCGATGCGGGCCCGGGAGGCTGCCGGATTTTGGTCTATCTGGCCCACCAGGACATCATGGGCATTCTGCGGAATCGGGGCATTCTCAAAGAGTGACGGACTGCGCCGGCGGCAGGGCCTGGGGCTCATGGCTGTTTGATAGAGTGACAGCCATGAACGCCATTCTGGAAGACCTGGTCCGGCACAAGTGGTGGGCGGACGCAGCCATGTTGCGGGCGATTCACGCCAATCCGGCCGCGGCCAACGACGAGGAACTGCGCAAGCGCCTGCATCACATGCTGTTCTCGAATCGCTACTGGATCAGGCTGGTGACGGGCAAGCCTTTCCAGCGGGAGGCAGAAGGGAGAGTGCCCGACACGCTGGCGGAAGTGGCTGGCCGGTTTGAGCAGACGCAGCAAGAAGAGGCGGAGTGGCTGGCGGGGGCCACGGCGGACGATCTGGACTGCGCCCTCGAGGCAGCCGCCCTGCCGGGGCAAAAGATCCTGGTGTTTGAAATCCTGATGCAGATCGCGTTGCACACGCAGGGACATCGAGCGCAGCGCGCAACCCGTTTGCGGGCCGTGGGAGGAACGCCGCCGACGCTGGATTTTGTGATCTGGAGCAAGGAACGGCCGGAGCCCGAGTGGCCGGCGCACGCGTGAGTCATTCTCGACATGGATCAACTTTCCGACCCCTTTGAATCAGCAGTGAGTGACCAGGCGAGCCAGCTTCGCATCCGGATCGCAGGTCCTGAGGACCGCCCGCGCTTGATGGCCATGATCAACGCCGCGTTCTCGGTAGAGACGTTTTTACAGGGCCCACGCACCGACCCAGAGCGCCTGGCCGCGGCGATGGAGAAAGGGACCATTCTGCTGGCCGAGGATGTCGATGGCGCGGTGGCTTCGATTTACGTGGAGACACGGGGAGATCGCGGCTATGCAGGCATGCTGGCCGTGGCTCCGACGCGCCAGCGGTCAGGGCTGGGCAGGCGCATGATGGGAGCGGCGGAGGACCATCTGCGGCGTTGTGGTTGTAAGGCTCTCGACATCACCGTGCTGAGCCTGCGGCCGGAGCTGCCGCCGCTGTATCGCAAACTGGGATTTGTGGAGACGGGGACGGAGCCGTTTGTCTACCCGCATCCGATTGCCGACGGACGCGCGTGCCACTGCATCGTGATGTCAAAGGATCTCTAAGCTGGAGCGGAGGGCGATGGACACCGCGGTGCGATGGACACCGCGGCGCGATGACTCGAGTCATTAGCGCGGGCTCATGTTCACGTCGGTTCTGTGTTTGCAAGGGATTGGATTCATGCGGAGGGGGGCGGACGTCACGACGCGAAACAAACAACGGCTTTGCTGTCGTGAAGAGAGAGGGGTTTTCTTCAAGTTTCATGGAAGTAGGCCGATGACGTCATTGTTTGAAGCCCCATCGCCGGTGCGACTGCGCTTGAGCAGCCGCCGAAGGGACCCCGAAAGGAATTTCCGCTATGTCGTCGATCCGAAACATCCCTATTTCGCGCAAATTCACATTGGCCTTCGGCTCGGTGTGCGCGCTCTGCGTAATTCTGGGAGGGTACACGTTTTTTACCTTCCAGGCGATCTCCTCTAACAGCTCGCATGTGAGCAACGACTCGATGCCTGCGGTGGTCCAGTTGTCGGAAGCGCGCTCTGCAGTAAACGTTCTGCGCCGCGTGGATCTGGACCTGCTGCTTTGCCAGACGCCGGCTTGTACCTCTGACCGTTCGGCGCAGCGGCAGAAGACCCTGGAAGCCCTGAGTGCGGCTGAGAAGGCCTATGAGCCGCTGATCAGCAGCAGCGAAGAGCGGGAGCTCTACCAGAAGTTCCAGACCTCGTTCGCGCAGTATCGCGACGCCAGCGACAAGGGCAGCGCTGCATTGGCGGCGAACAAGCCGGGCGACGCGCTGGATGTGCTGGCCTCTGACGCCACCATCAAGGCTTTTGACGGCGCCATTCTGGCAGCCAACAATGTTCTGCAGTATTCGGTGAAGATGGGCACGTCGGAGAGCCATGAGGCCAGCTCGGCCAGCTCGCACGCGATGTGGATCAGCACCTCGGTGACCCTGTTCATCATCGCCCTGTGCGGAGTGATCGGCGCCACGTTGACCAAGGCGATTGCGCCTCGCGTCACGGTGGTGACGGCGGCTCTGGAGCAGCTTGCCGGTAAGGACCTGACCGCCAAGGTGGAGGTCAACGGCACGGACGAGATTGGACGCCTGGGCGAAGCGCTGAACACCTGCGCCAAGTCAATGAACAGCGTGCTGCGCTCGGTTTCGCAGGGTGCGGAGACGCTCTCCGCGGCGACTACGCAGATGAGCGCCCGCGCGGTGGAGACTGCCGGCAACGCCAACACGCAGACCAGCCGCACCAACCAGATTGCCGCAGCCGCGCAGGAGATGACCGCGACCATCGGCGAGATCAGCCACAACGCAGAGAGCGCTGCGAACTCCAGCCGTGTATCCGCTGTAACCGCAGATCAGGGCGGCGCCGTGATGCAGACGGCAGCGGAGACCATGCAGAAGATTGCCGCCGCCACCAGCACGGTTTCAGAGAAGATGAGCTCTCTGGCCCACCGTTCGGAAGAGATCGGCAAGGTCGTCAACGTGATTCAAGAGATCAGCGAGCAGACCAACCTGCTGGCCCTGAACGCAGCGATTGAAGCGGCCCGCGCCGGCGAGCACGGACGTGGATTCGCGGTGGTAGCCGGTGAGGTTCGCCGCCTGGCGGAGCGCACCAAGAGCGCGACGGAAGAGATTGCGGGCACGATTCGCAGCATCCAGGATGAGACCCGCACCACGCTGCAGGTGATGGAAGACAGCCGCACGGCGGTCGAGACCGGTATGGGCGAGACGGACCGCGCGCGCAAGAGCCTGGAAGCGATCATCGAGTCGTCGAAGGAAGTGGAGCATCAGATCCACCTGATTGCGACGGCGGCCACGCAGCAGACCACTGCTTCGAGCGAGATTGCGGACTCGGCCGGCCAGATTTCGCAGCTGGCGGTGGAGAACTCGCACGGCGCCGAAGAGGCGGTGGAAGCATTGAAGAACCTGGCAGCTCTGGCCAGCGATCTGGACGGCATGATCCGCCAGTTCCGCCTGGACGACGAGAACCAGCGTGGCGGCAAGCTGAGCGGCAAGGCTCAGCCGGCCTACCAACAGTCTTTCCGCACCGCCAACTCGTAAACCGACGGCAACCCAACCCACAAAGCCCACTTCAGCACACGCTGGAGTGGGCTTTTCAATTGCTTTGTACCCGGCTTGCAGGGAGGGCTGATTGCGGCGCGTGGCGAGCATAGCGGACTCACTGCAGAGAGCTTATTTGCTGGGCGGAAGGGAGTCGGCGCAGGGTTCGAGATTTGGTTTTCGATTCGTGGCGATAGAGCTAAACCACACGATCCTGTGATTTTCCGACCCCACCGGCTGTGTTAGGCTCCGGGATATGGGACTCCCCTGCTGCCCAGCCCGATTCCATTCCAATCCCCACGCATCGAAGACTTTGGGAGAGAGACAGGCATGAGCGCCGTCAAGTACGATCTGACCGTCATCGGCTCCGGACCCTCAGGGCAGCGGGCCGCCGTTGCTGCCTCCAAGATGAAGAAGCGGGTTGCGGTGGTAGAGGCGCGCTCCGTGGTGGGGGGCGTGTGCATCAACACGGGAACGATTCCATCGAAGACCATGCGCGAGGCGGTGCTGCATCTCTCGGGCTACAACTACCGCTCGGTGTATGGAATGAACTACCGGGTCAAGGAGAAGATCACCATGGCCGACCTGGCGTTCCGGGTGCAGGCGGTGATCAAGACCGAGGTGGACGTGACCGAGGCGCAGCTTTCGCGCAACGGCATTGACGTGGTGCATGGGATTGCGCATTTTCTGGATCCGTACCATATCCGCGTAGAGGGTCCGCAGGGCGATACCACGCTGGAGTCGGATCACACGATTATTGCGGTGGGCACCAAGCCGGCATCGACGCCGAAGGTGCCGATCAACGGCCGCACCATCGTGAACAGCGACCAGATTCTGGATCTGCCCACGTTGCCGCGCTCATTGATCGTGGTGGGCGGTGGCGTGATCGGCGTGGAGTACGCCTGCATGTTCGCGATCCTGGGCGTGCGGGTGACGATCATCGAGAAGCGCGCCAAGCTGCTGGAGTTCGCGGACCAGGAGATCGTGGAAGCGCTCAGCTATCATCTGCGCGACAGCCGCGTGACTCTTCGCCTGGGCGAAGAGGTGCAGAGCGTGGAAGAGCTGCCCGATGGCACGGTGGTGGCCAATCTGGAGAGCAAGAAGCGCATCTCAGGAGACGCGTTGCTATACGCGGTTGGACGGCAGGGCGCGATCGAGGATCTGAACCTGGAGGCTGCGGGTCTGCAAGCCGACTCGCGCGGGCGCATTCCAGTGGATGAACACTACTGCACGAAGGTCGATCACATCTATGCGGCGGGCGACGTAGTGGGATTCCCGGCGCTGGCTTCGGTATCGATGGAGCAGGGGCGCATTGCGGCGCATCGGGCGTTCAACGATCAGGCGACGAGCTCGAATCCGAGTTTCTATCCCTATGGCATCTATACGATTCCGGAGATCAGCTTTATCGGCAAGACCGAGGAGCAGCTGACGGATGAGGATGTGCCGTACGAAGTGGGAATGGCCTATTATCGCGAGACGGCGCGGGGCCAGATCCGCGGGGACACGACGGGGCGATTGAAGCTGATTTTCCATCGCGACACGCGCAAGGTGCTGGGAGTTCACATTATCGGCGAAGGCGCGAGCGAGCTGGTGCACATTGGCCAGGCGGTGATGACGCTGGAAGGCACAGTGGATTATTTTGTGGACACGGTCTTCAACTATCCGACGCTAGCCGAGTGCTACAAGGTAGCGGCGTTCAACGGGCTGGGCCGGCTTCATCGCTATCAGGCGAGTTAAGCAGACCGAGCAGGAACAAGTCCGGCTGCGCCAGATCAGCCGGCGGCAAGCGGGAGGGCGCAATGGCAGTCGCAATCGGCGTGGTAATGACCGAACATATTGTGGCCGGACGGCTGGAGGAACATCAGCTCGTCGGGCAGCCGGTGCGATATCCCGCCGACCCCGAAGAGATGGACGCGCTGATCACCCTGCCGAACGGGGAGCTGGTCGAGCTGCTGGCGTCGCATGTCTCGGCGCTGGCGGCAGAGGGCGGCAAGCGGGTGGATGCGATCGGCATCGCGGTGCCCGGGTTGATCCGCCACGGCGTCGTCGAAGACAGCCCCAACCTGACACAGCTGAAGGGCATGCATCTGGCGGAGGAGTTGTCGAAGGTGCTGATTGGGCGCGGCATCAATGCGCCGGTCCATCTTGCGAACGACGCAGATGCAATCGCGGCGGGAGTAGCGGCGACCCGGGGGCATCTGAACCGGTTGACGCGCGTGTGGACGATCGGCAACGGCATTGGCTACGGACGCTGGCCCTATGTAGAGGGCGTGTGGGAAGGCGGACACATCACGGTCACGCTGGACCCGAAGGAGCGCTTCTGCGGATGCGGCGGCGTGGGGCATCTAGAAGGCATCATGGGCTATCGGGCCATGCGGCTGCGCTTCCTGGACAAGGAACCGGAAGAGGTGTTTGCCGCAGCCAAGCAGGGAGACCAGCGCTGCCGGGACTTCGTGGATCTGTGGCATCGCGCGCTGGCGGCGGCAACATCCTCCTTTATTCACCTGGCGGGTCCAGGGCGGTTCTACTTCACCGGAAAGAATGTGCACTTTGTGGAGTTGCCGATCTTGCGGCAGCATCTGGAGAGCATGGTGAAGATGAGCCCGCTCCAGAGCTACTCGCTGGAACTGCTGAAGCCGGATGATGAGACGGCATTGCTGGGCGCAGGAGTCAGCGCCGTGCGGGCGCTGACCTGGTAGCGAAAACGGGCGAGATCGGGATGTGCGTTGTCTCGCGGGGGAGAAGCCGCGGGCGAGCCAGCGGCATCGAAGGCGGGCAAGGAGCTTTTTTCCATGCCCGATCAACCTGCGGATCCCTTGCACTACGAGATGAAGATTCCCCCCGAGCCAGCTGAGAAGCACGAGGAGGAGGCGGAGCAGGCCTCCGGTGACGGCTCAGAGCGGCAGGGCCGTGAGGCCGAGCGCGACAAAGAGAGCCAGAAGAATCCCTGAGAGACGGGGTTCAGTGGCGTGCTCTGGGGCACTTCGGCAGCGCCCCTACGGGGCGCTCGTTCGTATTCGCGCCTTTCCCAGGGCGCCGTTCGCTGCGGGCGAACATTGCCCTGGGCTATCGTCCAGTCGCCCCGGCGGGGCTCATCTTCAATTTCAAACACATCCCTCGGTGGCTATTGTCCGGCTCTCGTTTCCACAATGGTGCGATCACGGATTTGTGGCGAGTAGACTCGTGCCCTTTCAAGGCAGCGACTTGGGGTTGATTGAGATTGGCAGCGCCCCTACGGGGCGATCGTTCGTATTCGGCGTTTTCCCAGGGCGCCGTTCGCCGTGGGCGAACTTTGCCCTGGGCTATCGTCCGGAGCCCCTGCGGGGCTCATGTTATCGACGCTGGCTTCGGGGTGCTACGAATCGGGGGATGCGATAGGCGGGGCGGTGAGTCACGGCTCCATCTCCTGGCGGGGATGGAGCCGTTTGTGTGTGAGGGATGGGTGCTCTAGCGCTTGCGCAGGTAGGTTTGCGAGATGCGATCGTGCCAGCTCAGATGATCATCATCAAACACCGACCAGACCATGCCGAGGCCGAGGGGAAGCAGGGAGACGAGCATCGCCAACATGCGGCGGCGCAGTTGGGCGCGGCTTGGGACGTCGTTCTCGAAGGTGCAGAGCGCGATGCCGGCGTAGCGCATACCGGGGGTAGGGGCACCCATCGAAAAGAACAGAGCGTGGTAGAGCAAGCCGGTGAGGAAGAGGGAGACCACGGCCAAGACCTCCACGGTCTTGGGAAGCAGCGGCTGCGTGGTATGCGAGGCGGCAACCATCGCGCTCAGGAAGAACGCCCCGAGGATGAGGGCGCTGTCGACGACGCCAGCCATCAGGCGCAGGCCGAGCGGAGCGAGATAGGGACCGTCCTTTTCGCGCGCGGTATCGGCAGCCACCGTTTCGCGGGCCGCGGGATGGGAGTCGAGCTCCATGCCCGACCATTCCGCACCGGAGTACCTGGCGGCGGGAGTCTCTTCCGCTTCCATTGGCTCGGGTTCGGTAGCGACGGCGTGGGGATCGACTTCAAAGATGCTGAGCTGAACCTCAGCCGATCCGGGCATCTCCGGTTCAGCCAGGCGAGGACGCATCTTGCGGGTGGCTACCAGCTCGCGCGGGAACTCGATGAGGTTGGCGTGTCCGGGTTGCGAGTCGGCGACCTCGAGCGGCTCGTGGTGCAGGGTCGCGCTCACCTCAGATGGTGTCCACCAATCTTCCGCGGCTAATTCGAAGGGCTCTTGTGATGGAGGGGCGACCTTGCGTTCCTTGGAGAGGACGGGAAGGTCAGGGTCCCAGCGTACGGCGAGATTCTTCTGGAGATCAGGATCGGCGATAAACGCAGGCTCGATCTGCTCCGGTTCCGCTACGAGGATGACGGGCTCGAAGGGAAGCGAGGAGGACTCGACGGTCAGCACTTCCATCGGCTCCTGCTCGATGAAGACGACGGGCTCGAGTTCCAACTCCGCTTCGGGCTCGATTTCCGGCTCCGGTTTGCGAGCGCGTTCGATGCTCTCGACGACGGCGGGGCCGCGGGCGGGGACCTCCACGGTTGCAGCATGCAGCTCAGCCAAGGCGTCTTCCGCGGCGGCCTGGGCCTGGAGGGCCACCTGGGTGGCGATCTCAGCGGCGCGCACAGCGAGGCGCGCCTCCTCTGCCTGCATCTGGCTATAGGTAGGCGCCTTGGCGTAGCGCGCGGCGACGCGGGCGGCAGTCTCAGCGGCGCGGCTGTTGGGGCTCTTGTTGGGCTGGGCGGGCGCGGGTTCAGCGGACGCAGCCTTGCGGTTCTTGTGCGCGGCCAGGCGGCGATTGACTTCCTGTTTCCACGACGGTTCGATTTGGGGTTGGCCTACAGTGCTCAAGGCTCCAGTTCCCTTCAAGTGCGGCTCGCAACAGTTCGGGATGCCGCTATCTGGGTCCGACGCGACCGTGGGCCGCGGCAGAAGTTACTCGTCCAAGAGGGTGGGGTTCGCGGAAAAAAGCAGGGGCGCCCGGAGCGTGCGATCCGTGCGAGGCGGGAGATGCCGGGTTGTCCTGCTGCCAGAGCTGCGTGGTGTGCGTCCTAGAGTTGAGCCTGCATTTGCTATGCTGGCCTTGGTCCCTGGATGCGTCCTCGCACTTTTTTGTTTATCACGATGATGGTTCTCTGTCACGGGATTGTGCACGGACAGACGTTGACCAATACGGCACCTCCCTCCGCAGGGACCCAGGCGGCGTCGCCCACCAGCAGTCTTCCCGACGATCCAGATCAGGCCTTACTTCCTGTGGCGCAGCCAGAGCCGGCACCGCCGGGTGGAGTGCCGTTCAAGGCGAGCGCGCAACGGCAAGAGTTCGCGAAAGACACGTGGACGGGTACCGGTGCAGTGGAGTTCGACTACCGCGATTACGTGATTCACGCCGACAAGGTGTCCTATAACCGGACCACGACGGAGCTGCGGGCCGAGGGACATCTGCAAGTGACCGGCGGCCCTTACGACTTATCGCTGACTGCATCGCGAGGGGACATGCGCCTGAATCAGCACACGGCGCGGTTCTACGATGTGGCGGGAACACTGGGAGTGCGTTCAGCGGCACGCACGGTGGTCTACACCACGGCGAACCCTTTCATCTTTAGAGCTCGAGTCTTGCTCCAGACCGGCGAGGGCGACTATCGCGTGGTGGATGGGACGATGACCAACTGCCGGCTGCCCAAGCCGGACTGGGAGCTGCTATCCCGTTCGATCGCGGTGAAGGACGGATACGCCTCGACGCGGAACACGTACTTCAAGGTGCGCGGAATTCCGGTGTTCTACCTGCCCTACTTGCGGCATCCGGTCAATGAAGGCGGACGCGAGAGCGGATTTCTCATTCCGGTATTCAGCAACTCGTCGATCCGCGGCTACACGCTGGGCGAACAGCTCTATCTGGTGTTGAATCGCAGCACCGACATGGTGATTGGGTCGGAGTACTACAGCCGGCGCGGCTGGGCTCCTAACGGCGACTTTCGCTATCGCGGCAATGGGCTGGATTTTCTGACGGCGCGCTGGAGCGCTTTGCTGGACCGGGGAACGCCCCAGGTGCTGACCTCGGGCCCGCTGAGCGGCAAGACGGTGCTGGTGGACCAGGGAGGCGTGGACACGCTGGTGGCGGGCAGAAAGGATCTGTCCTCTGAGACGCGCATCGCCGGCAACGTCGAATATCTCTCCAGCTATGTGTACCGGCTGGTGTTTAACGACAACTACTGGCAGGCGGTGAGCTCGGAGGTAAAGAGCGACATCTCGATTACACGCGCGCACAACGGGTTTGTGCCGTCGGTAGATATCTCGCGCCTGCAGAACTTCGCCAGCTCCAGTGAAGGCAATGAAGCGCGCATTCTGCATCTGCCCAGCGTGCGCTTCGATATTCTCGATCGGCCGTTGGGAGAGGCGCCGGTGTACGCAGGCCTGGGCTTCTCAACCAGCCACCTGGGGCGGTCGGAACCAGGCTTTCACGAGCACAACATCGGACGCATCGATCTTTACCCGCATGTGTCTATTCCTCTGCTGATGGCGGGGTGGACGATTGAGCCCGAGGCGGCGCTGCGGGAGACGATGTACTCGGGCAGCCAGATTCCGGATCTGTTTGCCGTGAATGACGGTGTTCCCTTCGCCAGCCATGACCCGCTGAACCGTGCCTCCGCCGAGGTGTCTTTGGACGTGCGCATGCCTGCTCTTGAGAGAGATTTCCAGCTGGGACGCTGGGGGCGGGAGCTGCGCCACGTGATTGAACCTGAGATCACTTATCACTTTGTGGGTGGGATCGGAGAGAGGGAACGAAATGTTCCTAGCGTCGACACGACGGACATCGCGACCGACACGAACGAGGTAGGTTACTCGCTGACACAGCGGCTCTACCTGCGGCACACCAATCAGAAGCCCTGCGCGCAGGGAGAGGCGCATTGCGAGGAAGGTTCCCGAGAGTGGGCCAGCTGGCAGATTGCGCAGAAGTATTTCCTGGACCCGACGTTCGGCGGAGCATTGATCGCGAACCGGCGCAACGTATTTGCGCCGGCACTGGATCTGACGGGGGTGGCGTTCCTCACGCGGCCACAAAATCTTTCGCCTGTGATATCGCGCGTGCGCTTTGAGGCCATCGACAATCTGCGTGTGCAATGGGATCTGGACTACGATCCGAAGGCGGGACGGCTGGGCGCAGATAATCTGTTCGCGGGCTACAGCCTGGGCAAGACCACGGTGGGCTTGGGACACTCCTTGTTGAATGCCGTGGATCAGCAGGGCAGCTCGGCGGCGCTGTTGAAGAGCCAGCAGATCGAGCCGTTTCTGCAGATCGGCAAGCCCAATGCCGAGGGCCTGAACCTGGCGGCCAACGGCGGATACGATTTTGTACAGAACACGGTGCAATACGCCGGGGTGCAGGCTGTCTACAACTGGAATTGCTGCGGTGTGAGCCTGGGGTACCGGCGCTTCTCGCTGGGGGCGGTGCGGGATGAGACGCAGTATCTGTACAGCATCACGCTGGCAAACTTTGGATCGGTGGGGGATATTCGCCGGGCCAACACGGTGTTCCGGGATCCGACCCAGCCGCCCTCCTACTAGCAGCCGGGGGCGGAGATGCAGGCGTGGAGAGTGGTCCAGATTGCCTTTTGCGGGCCGGTTCGTCTCTTGAATAGAGGGCTCAGGCGGTGCTGCTATCTGGTACGGGCGCTGGAGTATCCTTTCTACAGAGGACTTTATCTTGAATCGTATGCATGTTATGGCCGGGCTGCTGGCGCTTGGCCTGGCCGCCGGCTGCAAGGCCCAGACCGCCTCCCCTGCTGATCCCAACCTCACCCGCCATATCGAGGTGATGGTGCGTTCGCAGTTCAACGTACCCCAGGACTACACGGTGAGCCTTGGCGAGCGGAAGCCGAGTCAGATTGCGGGCTATGACACGCTGCCGGTGACGCTGTCGCGCGGTCCGAAGAAGACGACCGTGGACTTTCTGATCGCCACGGATAACAGCAAGCTGGCGCGGCTGGAGACATTCGATCTGACGAAGGATCCGGCGTTCCATATCGACGTGACGGGCCGCCCGGTGCGGGGCAATCCCAATGCGAAGGTCACGGTGGTGAACTTCGACGACCTGGAGTGCCCGTACTGCGCGCGCATGCATCAGCAGCTGTTTCCGGGGACGCTGGAGCGCTACAAGGACAAGGTGCGCTTCGTGTACAAGGATGATCCGCTGACCGAGCTGCATCCCTGGGCGATGCATGCGGCGGTGAATGCGAATTGCCTGGCCGAGCAGAACCCGGACGTGTACTGGACGTACGTTGATTATCTTCACTCGCACGGGCAAGAGGTAAATGGCGAGACTCGCGATCTGAGCAAGAGTCTTGCGGCGCTGGATCGTATTGCGCGGCAGGAAGGGACGCTGGCCAAGCTGGACTCTGCCAAGCTGGACGCGTGTCTGGCGAAGCAGGACGAGACGGCAGTCCGGTCCTCGGCACACGAGGCGGAGACGCTGGGCGTGAATGGGACGCCGGCGTTGTTCGTAAACGGCGAGCGGATCGATGGAGCCGTACCGGAGCAGCAGGTTTGGCTGGTGATCGACCGCGCACTGCGGGCGGCAGGAGAAGAGCCTCCGCCAGCGCCGCAGCAGGCTGCGCCTGGCGCGGAGAAGCAACCCAACGGACAATAAATGGGTCCACGAGGTCGAAGCTGACTGTGACCGGGGCCATGTATTCTGATGTACCGAAGACCAGGCATTGCGTTTGCACCTGCTGAGATCTTCGAGGAGAGAGACTTTGCAAGACGAAGGTTCTATCCGCGAGCGGATTTCGCCCGCGGTTTCGGTTTTGATGTGCGGGGCTTTGTCTTTGTTTGCGGCCGCAGGCTGCCATCGGCCGCCCTCTCCGGATGTAGTGGCGACGGTGAACGGCAAAGAGATTCTGCGCTCCGATTTAGACAAGCTTTACAAGGCGAAGCTGGGCGACGCGCCGCAAGATCCGTCTCCGGAGCAGGGCGACATTGTGCGCTTAAATCTGCTGCACGGAATGATCGATGACGAGATCATTCAGCAGCGCGCCGCCAAGTTGAATCTGACTGCCAGCGACGAGGATGTAAACGCCAAGCTGACGGAGATCAAAGCGCTCTCGACCCAAGAGGAGTTCGACCGCAAGCTGAACGCCAGCGGGATGACCTTGGATGATCTGAAGCGGGATGTGCGGCGGTCTCTGACCGAGACGAAGCTGCTGAACAAGGAGATCCTGTCGAAGATCAACATCACCGACGCAGAGATCACCGACTACTACAACTCGCACAAATCAGAGTTCAACCTGATTGAGCCTCGCGATCACGTGGCGCAGATCGTGGTGAGCGGCGCACCGCCCATACAGGGCGGAATCCAGACCCGGAAGGCACCGAACGAAGCAGAGGCGCGCAAGGAAATTCAGAGCATCCGCACGCGCATCGAGGGCGGAGAGGACTTTGGAACGCTGGCCGCGCAGTTTTCAGAGAACGCCAACTACGCTTCGAACGGCGGCGATATTGGGTTTGTGCCGGAGTCGCAGCTGCGCAACTTAGGTCCGGACGCAGCCGATGCCATCACCAAGCTGAAGCCAGGGCAGATGACGGAAGTGATTCCGATCTATGATCCGTCGGAGCCGGGGCGGAGGGTGATCGGCTACTCCATCTACAAGCTGCTGGGGCGGGAAGCCGCAGGACAGCGGCAGATCAACGATCCCAGCGTGCAGCAGTCGATCCGCGAGGCGCTGCGCAACGGGAAGGGGCAGCTGCTGCAGAACGCGTACCTGGAGATGCTGCACGACGAGGCTAAGGTGAGGAACTACTTCGCCGAGCAGGTTGTGAAGCAAGGAGCGCGGTAAGGACTGGCAGCTGGGCCGTCGGGGTCTCAAGAACAACCGCAGGTCCTTCGACTTCGCTGCGCTTCGCTCAGGATGACAAGCAGTGTGGGGAGCTGGGTAGGGCGGTTTGCTGGTGGTTCAGCCTAGTGCGTCAGAGGTTTGTCAGGAACAACTGCAACCG
>CBJOJD010000118.1:0-14194 GCA_966443485.1 uncultured bacterium
ATGGATGTCTTTGCTGACGAGCTGGAAGCAATGCTCTATCCTGCAGCCGGCGAGCAAGGAGCCTGGCCGCGGAGCGCAAGCTCAGCGGACGCAATGCGCGTGATGGAGCTGTTGGACGCGATCCGTCAGAAGCTCGATCTTCGTCGCCAGTATTCCTAGGAACTGTGAACGAGGCAAGCCCGGGAAGGTATCTATGCAGTCTTCAAAAGTCCGCAAAGGGTCTACTCGCCTGGTGATCGGGGCCGCTGCCGTTGCAGCGGCTCTGACAGGAACTGCCATTGCTGTGCAGGATGCTTGGATCCGCTTGGGCGAACAGCGCACCAGCACCGCTATGACCAGCACGATGGTGCCCACGAATTCAACCAAGGGAACGGTATGTGCGGTGCGGTTGCGGGCGATCGGCGCGCCGCTCGACATCGCCGAGATCACTGTGCATTTCAGTAATCATCAGTCCCTGCACTTCTCTAAAGAGATTAATCTGGCCGGGAACAGCGACTCGATACCGTTCAATTTGCCGGGAATTCGGCGGCGAGTAAGCGGCGTCGACGTACTCTACAAAATACCCAACCCCACTCTTCCCGCACCGGATGTGGAGATCTGGGGAGACACGATGCCGGGCTTCAACTATTGCCCGCACTAAACTAAAGCTGCCCGGGATCAGTTACCCGGTTTCCCGCTTGTCCGATTCAGGCGAAGCTCGCAATTCCCTCTTGCAGTTCCCGGCTCGCCTGCTCGCCGCGCTGTGTGAGCAATGACTTCTTGAACGTGGCCGGTGTGCCGGCATAGAGCGAGTTGGGCTCGCAGTCGCGCGTGACCACCGCTCCCGCAGCAATCACACATCCAGCGCCGATGCGAACTCCTGGAAGGATCATGGCGCGCGCGCCGATCCATGTGCCCGCACCTACCTCGATCGGCATCTCTGTGCACTTCCCCGCCCTTTGCAACTCGGTTCCCATCTCGTGGGTGGATGTCACGAAGCTCACCTCGGGACCGATGTAGCAGCGCTCGCCGATGGAGATGCGAGCATTCGTATCGAACATACATCCACGATTGACGAAGACTCCTTCGCCGATGGAGATGTTCTTCCCCCCGATATGGCATCTAGCGGAGATGCGATTGGTCCGGATGTTTGCGCCGCAGAAGCGGTAGATCATGGTGCGCAGGTGGCGCGGCACAAAGGGCGAAGAGGCGATAAAGTTGAACGCCAATTCGCGAAGAACCGTCTGGTGATAGTAGGGCTTATGGAATTTCATGCATTATCCAGTGAACAAGGAGCTAATGGTGAATGAAGCAGAGCCAATCCCGAACGAGCTATATCCATGGAAGCGTGCCAAGCGTACAGCGTAGACCGAGGGAGGCACTAGCGATCAGCAATACGGAAAGATCAACTCGATGCTGTCTAACTGCTAGCCTCAGCGACTCGGTGTAGGGCCAGATGCAGAACCGTCGCGGGTTGCAGGAACTGGAGATAAAAGTGCAACGATTTACAGTGATGTTTTTACTACATTGATGTTATCAGGCTGCTGACCCACCGGTCCACGTCTATCGTGTGTCCATATGAGTGACCCGCGACAAGAAGAGCCCGGGGGGCAGTTCTTCACCTCCCGGTCTTCGAAAGCGCCGCTCTTGCGACGTTCCCAAATCCGGAAACTCCGTTGACAGAAAAGTGCGCTCATCGTTTCAGCTCAGCTCTGGGCTATTAGAGTGTTATTGATGAGTTTGTGACCCACGTTTCCTGGAGTTGAGTTCAAACGTCCTCTTTGGCGCGATTTGCCGGTTGCCATAACTCCTCACCTACCCAGATGTCACCGCAGAGGTAGGTTTTTCATCACATTTAAGTATTTTCTACGTACCGCGAGCAGACGCGCGAAAGCGACGCGTTGTTTCCATGGCGGTTAAGCCTCTCGAGTTGATTGGAGCTCGATGTGCAGTGAAGCCCGCAGCAATTGGCGTGCATTCCTTCACCTCTGAGCGAATCAGCCGGAGAACAGTGCGGAGCATCGCGTGGATGCTTGCGTGCGCATCGCGTCACTTGCTGCCGCTTGAGCGCTCATAACGGAAGGAGGAGTAAGGCACCGGAAGCTTCGGGCCCCTGGGACAATATCGAGAGCATATCTATTTAGCTCCTTTACGCAATAACAGACAAGCTAGTTTTATCGATCGCCGCACGCTACGGACCGGCACTACGGCGAACGTGTGTTCAGTCACAGAAGTCTCTCCGCGGACTTCCTAACGAACACTGGGCGGTGCCGTGTCTTCGAATTGGATGTCATAGCTATTCAGGGCTCCGCACCAGCGATGGAGTTTTCCCATGCGTGGTGCATCTCAAAGTGTGTCGGTCAAAGCAAAGTTTCGGATTTTGCTTTTCATTCTTCCTCTCCTTCTCATATCTCTTCCATCGCTCGCGCGAGCGGCCGGATGCGATGGCGCCAACAACTGCTACATTCGAGCGGGCGCAACAGGCGCCGGCAACGGTTCCAATTGGACTAATGCCTACTCTGGCTTCGGAACCGGCGCAGGCCAGATCGATCCGGCAAACATGAGCCGTGGCGTCAACTACTGGCTCGCGAGTGGCAGCTATGGCGGGGTCACATTCAGCACCGCTGACAGCGGAACTGCGGTAATCACGATTACCGGTGCCACAGCCGCAAGCCATGGGCCCGCTACGGACTGGCAGAGCACCTATGCCGGCCAGGCTGTGTTTGGCGAGAGCTCGGTGACGAGCGACTACTGGAGCTTCAACGGCCAGTCGCGCGGATCGGATTGGCGAAGCGGATACAGCATCAAGTTCTGGAACAAGAGCAACGGGAGCGGTGCCAGCATGGCGCTGGGCAGCTACCAGGGCGGAGTCACCAACGTGTCCTTCGACTACGTAGAGATGGAAGGCACAGGCGATGGGTTCCCCAATAACACAACTGCCGACCGCTGCAGCGTGGACAACTGCGGCGTGTGGGGCGACTACGCGCTTTATGAGTCCTACCCAAGCAGCAACGTATATGTGGGGCACGGCTACTACCATCACACCGGCAACACTCAGTTCCAGATGAACAATACGGGTGCGGGTGGAGTCATCAACAGCGGGTTCACTTGGGAGTACAACTGGGTGAGCTATAACCACACCGGACAGAACGGACAGCACGACGAGGCCTATTCGCTGGTGGCCAACAATGTGACGATCCGCTACAACGTCTATCAAGACATCTCCGGAACCGGGTTGATCACCGACGCGAGCGCCACCAATCCCGCCATGTCCAACTGGTTTGTCTACGGCAACCTGTTCTTCAACGATGCGGCGTACCTGTCGATGGGGCAGCAGTACTGGCTGAACACCATGGACAACGGCATCCTGGCGTTTGGAGACGGCAATGGCAGCCCTGAGAACATGACCGGCACAATCCTGTTTGCGAACAACACGATCGCGAACTGGAATCCGGCGGGAGTGTCGTGCGCCAACTCGGTGTACAGCACGCTGCCCGTGTCGGGTGTTCCCGGAGCCATCTCCGGAACCGCCAAGGTGATCATCGAGAACAACCTCTGGTACAACGCGAAGTGTGCGTACGGCAACTACGCGTCCATCTGCTATTACCTGAGCTGCTCTGAGGACTACAACGCCTCGTACGCGGGCAGTGTGACCAGCGCGGACAACTGGCAGACCCAAGCGACGCCTGCGCCTCACGACTACAACGTAAGCAGCACCACGGTTCCCTTTGTCAATCTCAGCGCCTCAAGCATAGCGGGCTTTGAACTGGTCAGTCCGGACCCGTTTATATCCGAACCTGGCATAGCGCTGGCCTCGCCCTACAACATGGACATGCTGGGGATCACGCGTGGCTCCAACGGTACCTGGGACCGGGGCGCACTGCAGCTGGGGAGCGGCACCACGACGGCCACTCTGAAATCGATCGCGGTCACACCGGCAAGCACGTCCATCTACGTAAACGGAACGCAGCAGTTTGCGGCGACCGGTACGTACAGCGACAGCAGTACCCAGGATCTAACTAGTTCCGTTTCATGGAGCTCGAGCAATACTGCAGCGGCAACCATTGGCAGCAGCGGAGTGGCCATTGGCCTGGCAGCAGGATCCACTGTCATCTCGGCAACCTCGGGCACCATCACCGGAACCGGCACGCTCTCAGTGTTGCAACCTACGATTCAGTCCATTGCTGTGAGTCCAACCAACGCCTATCTGCCGGCAGGCGGTCAGCGCACCTTCACGGCCATTGCCACATACAGCAATGGCACTACGCAGACTCTCACCAGCGGTGTTGCCTGGAGCTCGAGCAACACCAGTATCGCAACCATCTCCTCGACGGGCGTAGCCACCGGGATCGTGCCGGGGACGGTGACGATCACCGCGGTCTATGGTTCTTTGAGCGCGGCCACTACGCTGTACATCACCTCCCCCGTGCTCCAGTCCATCGTGGTTACACCAACCACCCCGTCTATCCTGCCAGGCGCACTGCTGCAGTTCACCGCCACAGGCACCTACAGCGACGGATCAACGCGCAATATCACCTCCTCGGTAAAGTGGCACTCGGGTAATACCGCGGTAGCCACCGTCAACAGCAGCGGTGTAGCCACGGGCCTGGCGGCGGGCAGCTGCCGAATCTACGCAAAGTTGAATACGATTGTGGGCTACACCAAGTTGACGGTGCAGTAGGGCAAAAAAAGAACTCAGCTGTACCGCTGTAGACAAAAACGGGCTGACCGGAGAGATTCGGCCAGCCCGTAACATGCTCATTTGTCCAAGGGGTAAAGAAGCTAAGCTCTGCTCGATGCGGTCGCAGTCATGGCCGCATCGGACTCATGGACGTGAGCGATGGCCTGGGTTGATTCAGGCTCGCCGTTCTCCAGTGAATAGACGAGGCGGTCTCCATCGAGCTTCGCGTATGCAACACGAGCCTGTTCAGAACCACGGCCCACGATAATCCAGCGATCTCCCGCCCGCTCCAAGCGCATGGCCTGGCGCTCGCGCCACCAGCGATTGACCTCGCCAGGAATGGGGGTCCAGAGATTCCGCTCGAACGACAGGTCGCGCAGCTCGGCTAAGAGCTCCTGATAAATCCTGCGCGCGCGGTGCTCAAGGATGTAGTCCGGATGGACGATGCAGCTGGCCATTCCAAATCCGTCAAAGATGATCTTCAGTTGCCGACGCCAGAGGTCAATGGAATAGTCTCCCAGGATGTGAAACAAGGTGTAGTCCTGCGTCATGGTGAAGGGGATCTCGAGCACGTTGCCTGCAAACCAAGGAAAGACGGTGCAGCAGCCGCCATGCTGTGGATCGAGCTGAGCCGTGTTGGGGCTGGACATGTCGTAGGACACGTGGAGGAGATCAAGCCAGTCTGGATGGCGGTAGAGGCTTCCTGCACGGAAACCTTCCGCTTGCCACTGAGAGGCGCACTCGTTGATGCGACCTGCGCGCTGCTCGAAGACAGCTCTGGACTTGAATAGTGCGCCGTCATGGTTCCAGTCGTGGAGATTGACCTCGAAACCGCGGCTCCGCATGGCCGTCAACATGTCCGTTGAGACGTGATAGCGGCCACCGGGAATCAACTGAAATGAGGAGCGCAGTCCGTAGCTCTGATCCAAGTCCATCAAGTCGTGGCATGCTTCTAAACCAGCCGTGGTCTCCACATCGTGCGTCATGAGCACGCAGCCCTGCTTGCCTTCCGGCCAGAACCAGATGAACGGAATGGGTTCCATCTCGCCCGAGAGCAGCGCAGTGCGCAGCAACTCCTGGCGGAGGAGATCGGCGGTGCGATCTACCGGCCAGTGCGGAAACGTTCGGCTCTCCCATCCGCGCAGCGCGCGCCTTTGCAAGTGCCTGCGAGCGCTCACACCCAGCAGCGGGCGCACGGCATAGTAGATGGCCCGGGCCACATCCCCACCCACGGAGTTCGGCTCGGGCTCCGGCTCATAGCGCTCGTGGAGAAGATTGCTGACAACTTCGCCGGCATCGAAGCGGCACTCCACTTGCCCGCGGCTAAACCGCATCGCCGCCACAGCTCGCTGATAAGCAGCGGCGCCGCCGGCATGGTCAACGGTGGAATGCCGCCCATACAAGCGGAGGTTGCCACCAATCTCAAAGAACTCCGGACGCTCCGTGAGCGGACCTTTTGTGGCGCAGCCAAGGAGTCCGGCAGGAACGCGAAAGTGATCTTGCAAAACATTATTCATAGGAATGCCGTCGGTTCATGCGATGTGTCGGTAAAGGAGGCGGCCCGCCATGATCAGCAGGGGGCCGGGCAAGGATCCAACCACGCGCTGAGCCACCGCCCTTGTGGATGCGGGACGATCGGCCTGCGAGGAGCGGGTTGCCAGGCGGATGTAGCAAAGCGAATGCCGTGTGGTGGCCCAGTTGTCCTTGAAAGTAATCAGCACGTGGTTGTCAGGGTCCGAGCGGCCAAAGTCGAAGGTGGTTGCGCCGAGCTGCTTGGCTTCCTGGATCGCGTGCCACAGCAGCAGCGGAGTTCCGCCCAGGTTGCGCAACTCCCAGTCGGAGCAACTTTGCTTGTAAACAACGTTCTGGCCGAAGCGAAGGGTCAAGATGGCTGCGGCGGGACGGGCCTCCGCGTAACAGACCCAGAGCCGGGAGGAGTCCGCAAAGAAGCGCAGCAGGTTGCGAAACCACGCAATGGGTTGGGGCGGGATGCGCTGCCGGCGGCGCGTGCTGACCAGGAGGCGATAGAAGTCATCCAGCAACCCGGGACCAGTGCCGCTCTCCACGCGGAGCTTCGCGCGCTCGGCACGCCGCACCATCTGGCGAATGGAGGTGTTGTGAAAGCTCTTGAAGAGGGCTTCCGCAGGCGGCTGCAAGTCGAGCGTGTGCCAATAGAACTGTTGGGCGGCAAACGCATGGGCAGGCCGCTCGGTCATCATCGTCGTGGGCCGCATCTCGATGTATTTCCAGCGCCTCTGTGCGTGGAAGCGGCCCAGCTGTTGCACTAAGCGAGCGCGATCTTCGGCGGTTTCCGCTAAGGGCTCACAGTGATCCGCAAAGGGCACGGAGACCAGGCGCCGCCCGGTAAGCCAGCTTTCCACCGCACAGGCGACCACACCATCGCGAAGAGCTTCGCCGGGCGGGGTTTGCGTGAAGGCTACGGCGCGATAGCCGTAGGTCGCTCTCAGCGCATTCAGCCACGCAGGGGTATGGAAGACGGAGGCATCTGGATGAGCAGCGAGAAACTCCGGCCATCGCGGGTCTTGCACGGGATCGAAGACGTAAACAGGCATGTTTCACTCGGGAGATGTGGAGAGCCCAGGGACAGACCGTGGATTGATTGCAGGCGCGGCATCCGATTCTAGACAGCGAGGAAAAGGCTCTTGCTGCGCCCCACGCAGGAGCTATCCGACTTTGGCCTCGCTCGCGGCGTGGCGCATCCAGTGAACAGAGAGATAGCTACTCCACAGAGCGCGGGCACTGTACGCAGCGAAGCCCGCAGCAAGCGTGAGAGCGGCTACGGTGCGATAGGGCGCAAGAGGAGTCGCGGGGAAGACCCGGATGGCCAGCGCGGCGCACACCGCAGTTGCTAAGGTCCGCAAGTTGCCAGCGGTCTCCGCAAAGGGCAGCTCGCGGCGAAGCACAGTGCGAGCCGCGAGGTAGTAGACAGCGTAGGTGATCACAAAGCCCAGCCCGATGCCGCTCATTCCGAAGATGCGAACCCCTGCCCAGGTAAAGAGCAGCGTCGATACACCGCCGACCAATTCAATACAGAAGTAAAAGGCAGGATTGCAGCGCGCGAGAACGGCGAAAGAAAACGTCCAGCTGGAGAATTTGAAGAGATCTCCGATGAGTTGCCACTCCAGGATCTCAATCGCCGGTACGAATCGCCGCGAGTAGATCAAAGGAATGAGCACTGGCACCAGAGCCAACGTTGCAAGAATCATGGGTGCGGAGAGCAGGATCACCAGCCGATACTGCTCCTGGATCAGAGCAACCATGCGCTGCGGTTGGTCGCGCACGGCGGAGAGACGAGGATAGTAGTCCTGGCCCATCGCAGAGACCAGGAAGCCCAGGTAGCTGACCGAAACCGCCGCAGCGGCTTTGTAGTACGCCACCGCCTCGGTGTTGAGCAGGTGCAGCACCACGATGGGGAGAGCCAACTGCACTCCGCTGCCCACCAGCGAGCTCGCGGTGAAAGGAACGCCGAAGGCCAGCAGCTGCCGCGCGGCGTGCAGAGCCTGGCCGAGCGATACAGCTGCGCGAAAGCGGGGAACATGGCGCGTCAAGAACCAGCGCGAGGTGACCCACGTGCCGGCAGCTCCCGTCACGATGGCCGCGGCGACACCCTGTTGCCGCCACAGAAGCACGCACACAATGCTGGAAAGAGATGTGACGATAGCGCTGACAACGCTCGCGGCGGCCAGCGCTTCCACGCGATGGAAAGCGTTGAGCAGTCCATTCTGCAGGTTGACCGCCACCGTAAACCAAAGCGCGATGCTCATCAGAACGATCGCGCTCGTGTGTTCAGTTGATCCAAGAGCCCATTCACTTAGCCAGGAGCGGCAGAAGCAGAAGACGGTGGTGGACAGCAGTCCCAGAGCTGCAACCAGCAACCATGCCCCGGCCCGAAGTTGGGCCAGACAGGCATAGTCGCCGGCCGCAGCAGGGCTGGCTCCGAGGCGGACCGTCCCCGTGGCCAGGCCCATCCCCGCCATCAAACTCGTCACCGCTAGAAAGCTCTGCAGTAGCCCGTAGTATCCATAGCCTTGCGGATTGAGAATGGTGGCCAGCACCTTCGTGCTCGCCAGGCTGATCAGAATACTCAGGACAGAGCTGCCGCTAAGCACTGCGGTGGCACGGAAGATGGACTTCACCGGCAGAACTCCCGCACTGCATCGACCACTGCCATCGCATCTTCCCGAGCCAGGTGCGGGCTCATGGGCAGGCTCAACACCTGGTCGTGAATCCTGTCGGTGATGGGCAGAGCTCCGCGGTCTAATCCGAGCTCGCTGTACGCCGCCTGGCGGTGGGGAGGAACCGGATAGTGCACCAGAGTCCCTATACCGCGCGCGCTCAGGTGCTGCTGCAGAGCGTTCCGGTGCTCGCTGCGAACCACGTAGAGATGGTGTGCATGCTCTGCCCAGGCCTGGGTGGTGGGCAGCACCAGCTCGGTATCGCTCAACTGCTCGGCATAGATGGCGGCGATGGCGCGACGGCGCCGGTTCCACTCATCGAGATGGCGAAGCTTCACGCGCAACACGGCGGCATGCAGAGTATCCAGGCGGCAGTTGAAGCCCTTCGTCTCGTTGAAGTACTTGGTGCGCGATCCGTAGTTGCGCAAGAGGCGTACGCGGTCGGCCAGATCATCGCGATGGGTGGTGATGGCCCCGCCATCTCCAAAGGCGCCCAGGTTCTTGCCCGGATAAAAGCTCCAGCAGCCCATGTCGCCTAGGCCACCTACGCGGACGCCCCGGTGACGCGCGCCATGCGCTTGTGCTGCATCTTCCAGGATCCACAGCCCGCGTCGCTGCGCGATCTCGCGAATCGCATCCATCTCCGCAGGGTGGCCGTAGAGGTGAACGGCGATGATGCCGCGCGTGCGCCCGGTGATAGCCGACTCGATGCGAGCGGGATCGATGTTGTAGGTGTCCAGATCCGGCTCTACGGGTACCGGCACTCCTCCGGCATAACTGACCGCCAGCCACGTAGCGATGTAGGTATTGGCCGGCACCAGGACTTCGTCGCCCTGCTGCACGCCCAGAGCACGCAGGGCAACGTGCAGCGCCTCCAGCCCACTGCTGAGGCCGACGCAATGCTTGACGCCCAGATACTGGGCAAACTCCCGCTCAAATGCCTCCACCTCCGGACCGAGGATGTAGGTTCCCCCATCGAGCACCTGCAGGATGGCGGCGTCGATCTGCGTCTTCAGCTCCACGTAGCTGGAGCGAACGTCAAGAAAGGGGATGGAGACGGGCGTGGGCTGCGGTAAGGAAGTCGTCGTAGTCGCGGTAGTAGTCGGATTCATCGTATTCCTCTGAGGCAAGAACCAGGCAGATGGCACCGGAGGAGAAGTTTGCCAGCTCTCTCCAGATCATGACTGGGCTGTAGAGCCCTACGTCAGGTCGATTCAGCAACAGCTGCTCGCGATGAAAGCCGTCGTCCAGCGAGACGGTGAAGCTGCCCGAGGCGGCGATGAGACACTCGCGATGATTCTTGTGGGCGTGGCCGCCACGCGTTTCGCCGGAGGGCACATCGTAGAGGTAGTACACGCGCCGAATCGGAAATGGGATGTGGCGAAGCCCTTCCACAAAGGTGAGATTGCCTCGCACATCGCGCACTTTAGGAAACTGAATCAGCTGGCCACAGCTGCCGTTGCCGTTTTCAGAAGCGGTAAGAAGCGAAGACTGGACAGAGGGACGCATAGCGCTACACTCCCTGGGGAGATTGCGGTCGATGAGGCGTTGTTCTGCTGCGAAGTGAAATTAGCGGCCGTTCAACAGGACCGGGTGGGACGCGCGGGGTTCCCTAAGACCACGGTGTCGGCAGGCACATTCCGGGTCACCACCGAGCCCGCACCCACCATGGCGTTTTCGCCGATGACGATGCCGGGCAAGAGGGTGGCGTTGGCGCCGATGCTGGCTCCCCGCTTCACCAGAGTCTTGAGAAAGCTGGCGGGGCGCTGGCGGCTGCGTGGAAACACGTCATTGGTGAAGGTGACGTTGGGACCGATGAAGACGTTGTCTTCCAGTTGAACGCCTTCCCAGAGCTGGACGCCGCATTTCACGGTGACGCCGCTGCCCAACACCACGCCATTCTCAATGAAGACGTGATCGCAGATGTTGCAGCTCTCGCCGATGACCGCGCCGGGAAGAATGTGTACAAACGCCCACACCCGTGTGTTGGCACCGATGGAGGCACCAGGTTCGACGAGTGCGTGGGCGTGAATCAATGCGGTGGGATGGATCGCGATCAAGAATGGATCCTCCTTCTGATTAGGACATAACAAATCTCGATGTACGGGTGCGAAGCCCTGCGCCACACCGCCTACATGGCGGGGCGAAGGGTTGCAGATGCGGCGTTGGCGCGCTCGCGCTCCGGGCCATGGGGAGACCTGCTGGCGTCCAGAGCGCAGCTATCCAAGTGCTCTGCGCGTCCGCCAAGATGGGATGACTTGTTCCCGCATGGCGCAGGATTGGTGGTGACTTGCGCGACGGTCGCGGGCGCCACCGAGAGGGTGGCACTTCGCGTGGCTCCGTAGGTGGCGTACACCGTGACCGTGGTTGCGGAAGCGACTGCCGAGGTGGTCACAGAAAAGGAAGCTGTGGTGGCGCCTGCCGCAATCGTAACGCTGGCCGGCACCGGAGCCACCAGAGGCTGGCTGCTGACCAGAGACACGGATGCTCCGCCAGGGGGAGCCGGGTTGGCTAACTGGACGGTTGCAACTGCGGCGCCTCCTGCAGTCACGGTGGCAGGCGAGAAGACAAGCGTGGGCGGCGCTGGCTGCTGATTGCGGAAGCCGATGCAGAAGGCTGCCCAATAGGCAGTGCTAGAGGAGGTTGCAGTGGCGCTGTAGATGCCGGTGGAGGCCACGGTCCGGTCTTCCAGCACCGTAGAAGCATCGTAGTCGCGGAAGGTGTAGCCCGGTCCCGCAGCGTAGGGCGTAGCGTAGCCCGAGTATCCGAACAGCCCAATGATGGTCTCGTTGGCAGTGGTGGTGACGGGCATGTAGCCGCTACTCTGGGTGGTGCCATTTCCGATGGCGGAGGTGAAGACATCGAGGGCGGCAGAGGTGCTCAGCCCGGCGTACTCGATCACGTCCACAACGGAGATGGTGTTGGTCCTTCCAGTGAAGGTGAGGGTCACCGCGAGAGGGATGCCGCCGCGAATGTTCTGCGCGTACCACACCTGGAAGCTGTCCGACGGACCAGTGTTTGTCTGCGGGAAGATCGCCACGTAGTTGTTGCCGACCTGGTCTTTCACCGTGGCACTCACCGCCTGGTTATCCCAATGAGCGAACACCAGAATGAGATTGCCGGAAGCTGCATTGTTGGCCTGGTAGGTGGTCTCGGAGGTGGTGGCGCCGGCATCTCCGCTGGACCACTGCACGAACTGGCCTACCGGCGCGGTCACGGTGAGGCCGCTCTGTCCAACCACGGATGAGTAGGCGGCGCGAATGGTGGTGGTGCCGGCCAGCAGGCCGGTGACGACTCCGCTGCTGCTCCCCGAGGCCACGCTTGGGCTGCTGGAGGTCCAAGTTACGACCGGAGTGAGATCCTTGCTGCTGCCGTCGGCGTAGATCCCCGTCGCCGTGAACTGCAGCGAGGCAGCAACGGCAAGGGAGAGATTGGCGGGGGTTAGGGTGATGCTTTGCAGAGCTGAGGTCGCGCTCGTCACCGTGAGCCCGGTGGTACCGACCACGCCTGTATAGCTCGCCTGGAGAGTGGCGGTTCCCACGCCCGCTGCAGTGACCAGGCCGGAGCTGCCGATGGTGGCTACGTTTGTGTCGCTCGACTTCCAGGTCACGGAGGCGGACAAGTCCCGCGTCATACCGCTGCTGTAGGTTCCTGTAGCGGTGTACTGCTGGCTGGCGCCTTGCGAAAGCGTGGCATTGGCGGGCGCGAGGGTGAGAGAAGTGAGCGTGCCCAAGCCCTGCGCATAGAGCTGCTGTACCTGGGTTGCGCTGAGGGCTTGCGAGTAGAGGCGCAGGTCATCGATGCTGCCCGCTGAGAAGTTGCTCCCGCCGCCCCGCGAGAAAAGATAGGAAGGATTGCTTCCGAAGCTGTTGCTGTTGGTGACGGTATAGGGTTGGCTTACCGGCTTCTGCAGCACACCGTCGATGTAGAGGGAGACGACGCCTGCGCCGGCGAGACCTTTGTTGTACACCGCCGCAAAGTGATGCCACACTCCCGATGACGGCTGCGCGTAGCAGTTCAGGGTATAGCCATTGTTTCCATGCACGCCGGTCATCATGGTGCCGGCTGTGCCGCAGTCGATGGCATCATCGGGGAAGAATCCAAAGCCCGTCGTGGAGGAATTGAAGTTGGAACTGTTCTCAATCAATGCGCCGGTGCCGGTGCCATACACGCGATTGATCCAGGCCGACCAGCTCACTGCCGGCGTGCCGCTCAGATTGATGGCGGGAATGGACACATACTGATTGGCACCGTTGGCGGCAACCGCATCTCCAATCTGCCCCGGCACCCAACTCACGCCGTTCACCAGGGTGGCGGTATTGCTGTAGCCGGATGCGTCGGCGGCCGCATTGCCCGTGCCTTCATCGAACTTCCACCAGCCCGCCAATCCTGAGCTGGACATCACGGAGATCTGCGCTGTGGCGTTGATCCCTGCCAGCATTGCTTGCACCGAAGTTGTCCCCACTGCCACCGCAGAGACCAGGCCGGATGCGCTGACGGTGGCGATGCTGGTCGCGGCGGAACTCCAATACACCGTGCTGGTCAAGTCCTTGGAAGTGCCATCGCTGTAGGTTCCGGTGGCCGTGAGCTGCTGTGTGGCTCCGGCAACGATGCTGGCCGATGCGGGAGTGATGGCAAGCGAGACCAGGCTGGCGCCGGCGATCACGCTCAAAGCAGTAGAGCCACTGACGCCGTTCAAGTTCGCCTGTAGCGCCGTTGTGCCGGGCGCGAGCGCGGTAACCAGGCCGGAGACATCGACTGAAGCGACCGCCGGATTGCTTGAGCTCCATGCCACCGAGTTGGTCAGGTCTTTGCTGGAGCCGCTGCTGTAGGTTCCGGTGGCGGTATATGGCTGGCTCTTGGCCGTTGACAAGGTCAGATTGGCGGGCAGCACGCTGATGGAGAGCAAGCTCCCCAGGCCCTGCTGATAGATCTGCTGGATCTGGGTTGCGCTGAGGGCCTGATTGTAAATGCGCAGATCGTCGATAGACCCGGCGGCAAACTGGCCTATTCCCCCGCGCGCGAACAAGTAGGTCGCGTTGGTGTCGAAGCTGTTGGTGTTGGTTGCGGTATACGGCTGAGCAACGGGCTTCTGCAAGGTACCGTCCAGGTACAAGCTGATGGCGTTGTTGCCGGTCTGAGACTTGTCGTAGATGACGGCCAGATGGTGCCACTGGTTCGAGGAGGGTTGGGCATAGCAGTTCACCGCATAGCCCACGTCTCCGTGCAGAGCCGCCATCATGGTGCCGGCCACCCGGCAGTCGCCACTGTCGTCAGGAAAGAAGCCGAAGCCGGTGGTGGAGTTGTTGAAGTTCGCCGAATTTTCCAGAAGCACCTG
>CBJOJD010000119.1:0-14044 GCA_966443485.1 uncultured bacterium
GGCGGCTCCAACGAACTTGTCTGCCGTGACAGCACCGCGGATGACACCGGACAGCTCGACGGCTCAGTCCGCATCGAGGGAGTCGATCAGCTGGTGGCCCTGGGGATCGTTTACCGCAGGATTGCCGGGACGCACCACCAGACGGGTCTGGCATCCGGCTTCGCGCGCGGCGTTCAACTCGGCGACCACGTCGGAGAAGAAGAGAACTTCGGCAGGGGGAATCTGCATTGCCGTGGCGATGGCGCGGTAGCTGGCGGGCTCGCGCTTGGCCCCGATGCGAGTGTCAAAGTAGCCGGAGAGATGCGCGGTGAGATCGCCGAAGACGGAGTGGCGAAAGAGCAACTGCTGCGCCTCCGCTGACCCTGAAGAATAGATGGCCACGCGCGCCTGCGCTGCCCAGCGTTGCAGCGCTGCGGGCACATCGGAGAAGAGCGTGCCCTTCAGTTCCCCGCTCTCGAAGCCGGCCTTCCAGATCTTGCCTTGCAGGCTCTTCAGCGCGGTGGACTTGCGGTCGCGATCCATGAGCCAGCTGATGTATTTCAGTGCGCGGGGCACGAAGATCGCCGAGGCCATGGTGATCTGCATCGCATCGAAA
Organism: uncultured bacterium; assembly: GCA_966443485.1. Taxonomy (GTDB): domain Bacteria; phylum Acidobacteriota; class Terriglobia; order Terriglobales; family Acidobacteriaceae; genus Telmatobacter. The sequence goes on from CBJOJD010000119.1 coordinate 596, forward strand.
TCAGATTGCAGCATCCATACCGGTGTTTCGAGCGCGATGCGCGGTGCTTCGGCGTCCTTCTCAGACCAGTTCTCTTCCCATAGCAACCATAGGTCGCTCAACACGCTATCGTCTGCTGGCCTCGTGCCCTCTTTCGACAGACGGTCGATCCCGGTCAGGTTCTGCTTCAGGAATGCTTCGAAGTGCTTGCGCGCATAGGGGAACAGCACGTCCGTGGTGAGCGTGAGGGGAGCAATAGTGCCTTCGATATCGAGCAGATACAGCTTGGGCGCGTGCATTGGATTTCCGCAATGTTACGTGTGTTTGGAATTTGATTGAAGAGCCGCCGCAGAGTCTTCACTGTGCTGAGAAGGTTTGTCGAAGAACGCTACAGAACGGCCTAGTCCAGGTTGAACTGCGCCTCAAGGCGCGGGCCGGGGTAAGCGGGGCCGAAGCAGAGCGGCTCATAGCCACGATCCACGCCAGAAGCCGTGTAGTGAGGTGTCCAGCCGGTGGTGTCCTGGAACCAGCGAATGGCGCGAATGCGGCGGTCGGCGCAGAGCGTGAACCAATGCCTGGTGCCGCAAGGGACGCGCAACATGTCGCCGGGTCCGACTTCGACACTCACGACTCCCTGCTCCAAAGCCAGGAAAAAAATGCCGCGGCCAGCCAGGATGAAGCGCACTTCGTCTTCGGAGTGGGTGTGCTCCTTGTCGAACTTGGCCAGCATCGCTTCCAGGTTCGGCGTCTCGGGATGGACATCGATCACATCGGCAGTGACGTAGCCGCCGCGGCGCTTCATGTCTTCGATCTCATCGGAGTAGGCGGAGAGCACGGCTTCCGCGGAGCTGTCGGGAGGCACGCGGTCGAGGCTCCAGCGCTCGTAGTCGATGCCCATGGAGCCGAGCGTGGTGCGAATCTCGTCTTCGTTCTCGATGGTGCGGCTTGTCGAAGGGAAGCGAAGAACAGCCATCGTGTGCTCCTTCTGGTGGGATCGAATCTGTGTCCTGCTGTTGCGTTGTTGCCCTTTAAATACGCTATCTCGCGCTTGCAAAGATGCGCCGGCCCTCGACCTCGAACAAAAACTCGAGCGCTTCCAAGTGGCGGCGCGCCTCAGCGACCGACTTGCCCCAAGTATAGAGGCCGTGCGCGCTTAGAAGCACACCGTGCGCCGCGGAATTCGCCTTGAGAACCGCGGTCAGCTCCTGGCACAGCGCGGGGTAATCCTGGGTGTTGGCGAGGATCGGGACATCTTCGCGGTGGGCATGGGTCGTGACACCGGAGAGGGCCTTCAGTAACTCGTAGCCTTCGAGACCAATCTTGGCTTGAGAGAGAAGATGCGCGGAGAGCAAGGTGTTCCAGATGGTGTGCACATGGGCGATGGCATGAGCTTCGGGCCGATGCCGATAGATGACCACGTGCAGGCCGGTTTCCGCCGAGGGCTTGCGATGCGGATCGAGGGGACGGCCGTCGCTGTCCAGCACCAGCAGCTGTTCAGGCAGCATGTGGCCCTTGTCGATTCCGCTGGGCGAGATGTGAAGCTGCCCGGTGGCCGCATCGCGAACGCTGAAGTTGCCAGCTGTCGCGGGCAGCCATCCTCGGGCAGAACACCAATGGGCCAGCGCGCACAGCGCTTCCAGTTCTGAGTTAATGACAGGTGCCGCAGAGTGCATATGTGGTTCGAGTGTATCAACGCGGAAGCAGCGTAAACAGCGGTGTCAGCGCCAGTCGTCGATCAACCAGCAGTCGGCGCGATTGTGACCTTCCACATGCGGGCGCTGCATGGCTACTCCCTGCACCTTCACTTGGTAGCCGCGAGCACGCATCGCCTGAAATGCGCCGACGCGGGTCAGGTGCACGCCAGCCTCAAGCTTCGCGGAACGGGATACGGCAAAGGCTTCGCAGCTGGCGAGAAGACGATGAAAGCGATCTTCAGCTCCAGCTCCGCCCCGCGCGGCGGCGAGCTTCACATAGCAGATCTCCCGGCCGCCTTCGGTTCCGGGACCGTGCATGCAGATGGCGAAACCTTCCAGAGTGCCGCGCTTTTCCACCAGCAGAACCTCGCCGACTCTTTGCTTCAGAACGGCACGAATTTCATCAGCAGGATCGAGATCCTTGCTGATCTGCTTTGCCACGGCGCTGCATGCGGCTACTGCTTTGTCGCGCTCTTTGCCTTTGCGCGCGGAGAGCAGAGTGGGAGCGGCTTCGAAGTTGGCCAGCGGATCGTGCACCATCAACGCCGTGAGGTATTGAGGCCAGTAGCCGAACTTTTGATAGAGGATCATGTGCTTGGTGCTATGAGGAAAGGTGAACAGGCCGGTCCGCTTCAGTCCCCATGCATCGATGACCTTCATGGTGGCATGCAGTAGCTGCTGAGCGACGCCCTGGTTCCAGTACTCCGGCAACACGGCAAGCGGGCCGAAGAAGGCGAAGTTGCCCCAGCGGGTGATGAGATTGGCGCCAATCAGGCGTCCGTTGTCGCGTGCGCCCAGCGCCTTGACGTGCGGTGCGCGCAGGCGCGGCAACACCATTTGCCGATCCCCGAGAAACTGGTAGGGATCGGGCAAGCCGAGAAAGGTGCCAAAGGCGAAGCGAAAGATCCGATCGGATTCTTCCCACTCGCTCCGTTTCAACGCGCTGACTTTGATCTTGTTGTGAACTGCCATCATGGGTCGCACCTGTTTTGAGTGCTTTGATTGTTTATTCCGGAGAGGGAGATAGGCAAGCAGAGGGAGGTGGAGGCGAAGAGAGCGTGCCACATCCTACAATGACTGTTTGCAGAACTTAGCTGAGATCGTGGAAGTCGTGCTGGTGTCGCCGCGCAATCCGCTCAACATTGGCGCGGTCGCCAGAGCGATGGCCAACTTTGGATTCACGCAGCTCAGCGTAGTGGCTCCGTATGCACCCCATTGGCGAGAGGCCAAATCCGCGGTGGGGGCGCCCGAACAGTTATTGAATGCGCGCGAGACTGCAACCTTGGCGGAGGCCGTGACCGAGTGCAGCTTCGTGTTGGGAACGGGCACACTCACTTATCGCAAGCCCGATCAGCCACTGATCGCGCTTCCGGAGTTGCAGCCGCTGCTGCAGCAGATATTGGCGCGCGGCGAGAGAGCCGCCCTTGTGTTTGGGCCGGAGAAGCACGGCCTCACACGCGAAGATCTCTCGTATTGCCACGCGATGGTGCACATCCCCACCGATTCTCGCCAGCCTTCGATGAATCTGGGGCAGGCCGCAGCGGTTTGTCTCTATGAGATAGCCTGCCGTGGGTTGATAAGACCGCAAACGGGAGCCGCGAAGGAGACGGTTTCTCGCGAAGGAGGCGAAAACGGCGATTCGCGTGTCGAATCTGGCCTGCTGGAGCGCCTGGCGGAGCTGATGGGAGCAGCCATGGTGGCCTCGAACTACTCGCCGGAGACCATGGAGGAGGCCAATGCTCACGATTTGCGCGTTTTGCTGCGGCGGCTGCAGTTGTCGAACCGGGACACGCGCTGGCTGATGGGGGTGTTTCGGCGGATTCTGCACGGGCTCAAGGGTGCCGGGAGCAGCCGAGGCTGAATTTGGCGATCGAGTCTGCGCAAAAGCGGCGATTCGAGCTGGAAGCGGATTTGGCCAGACGTGGACAAGCTGAGCGGGTGGCCAGAGCGGCGTGTAAGACAAATCTTGGCCGAAGCTGCCGAATGTCTTACGGGGAGGCCGGGACGGTAATTGGGGGTCCGGAGGCTCCCGGACGCGGTCCAAGTAGCCCCAAAAAGCAGATAGTCTTAGCCTCGCCGTTGTCCGCCGGCGCCGGAGGTCGCTGCCAGAATTCAGATCTGGCGCGGGGTTCGGCTATTTACGCCGAGGCGGAGAAGCAGGCGGGAAGCTGGCAGGCAGGGTCAAGAACGGGTTCGAGGGGTCGAGCGGCTCCAGATGGCCGTGTCTTACATGTAAGACACGGGACATCCCGTAAGACAGGGGCAAGACAAAGGACTTAGCCTCGCTGCCTGGGGTTAGTCGGGCTGCTGCAGGATCTCCTGGAGCTTGGGCTTGTGCTTGGCTTTCCGGCCGGTACGCGGCTTATCTTCCAGCACTCGGGCGGGCTTGGGCTGGCCCACGCGTTCGCGGGCATTGGCCTTCACCGCCTTGGCGGCGGAGAACTCCGGTTTACGCTTGCTCATCTCTTCTGTCGCTCCGCCCTTGCGTTTCCCGCAGGCTAGAACGAGTATGGATGAGATTCTGTTTCCAGGGAAGTGAGGGGACAGAGTTCTGATCTGGAGTACATCGAATTATGGAAGAACGGGACTTTTTCACAGAAACCACGGAGCAGCGCACTCATGTCCTCACCTGCCCCAAGTGCGGTCAATCGGGGGAGTACAAGGTGACCTGGGTGGTCCGCCGCAAGCGGGCGCAGTTACCGCGGAACGCCGATGAACGCGACCGGGCCAAATTCGCCAAGGCGCAGTCCTACATGGTGCGGCGCGACGATAAGCTGGGCTGCGCGAATATTCGCTGCCGCAAGCCGTTTGAGATTACCAGCCTGCAATCGCTGGCCTTCCTGCAGGACTGAACCGTGGAGCTCTGGCGCGACGCTGCCTGTATGTGATTGAATCGATGGTGTACGGCAAAACCAAGAAGCCACCACCCAGACGCTGGTAACCGCTTTTCGAAGGGCGGTTTCGAATCGAGCGTGTGGGGGCGATGCTTCTGGTCTTGCGATGGGCGGGCTGCAGGAAACATCGAGCACCCCGCAAGGAGAGATGAATGGCGAATCCTCTGCTTCCCCCGGAAGAGCGAAATTTGACCCCTGACCAGGTAGAGGCGCTGGACAAGCGGCGCGACCTGGGCCACACCTTCCTGGTGATTGCCGGCCAGTTCGCCGTGATCGCCATGGTGCTGCTGCTCTGGGTCGGACAGGACCTGAGCTACTCCCCGGGCTGGGTCCACCCCATGGCCTACTACTTTGCTTTGGCCTGCGGGATCGTAGCCGTTTTTGGCGTGACCGGCCTGGTTCTGCGCCGCGGCACCCCGCGCATCGACTAGCTGTTCGCGGGTCCACATAGTTCAGATTTTTGTGACAGGCTGAGCGCCCGGATGAATCCCATCCGGGCGCTCTTGCGTCTACGTACCTGTGCGTGATCACCGGAAAAGATATAGCCTGAAGTTGCCGATGGCCGCTCCTGTGATCACTTCCCCGACCGAAACACCTGCCGCACGGCTAACCGACAGCCATGGGCGGGTCATTCACGATTTGCGGGTATCGGTCACCGACCGCTGCAACTACAAGTGCGTTTACTGCCGGACCGGCGAGTTTGGGGCGCAGTACGCGGAGCTGTCTATTGCCGACTACCTGCGCATGATCGGCTTATTCGTCGATCTGGGCATCACCAAGGTCCGCCTGACCGGCGGGGAGCCGCTTCTGCGGCACGGCTTGCTGGAGTTGGTGCGCGAGTTGGCGCAGATGCGTACCAGTGAGGGAGAGCCGCTGGATCTGGCGGTAACCACCAATGGCCACCTGCTGGACTCGTTGGCACAGCCGCTGAAAGATGCCGGGCTGAATCGCATCACGGTGAGCATGGATGCCGTGGAGTCAGCGGTGTTCGATCGGATCACGCGCGTGCCGGGGAGCTATAGCCAGGTCGTACGCGGGTTGCGCGCGGCTAAAGACGCGGGGCTGGGTCCGGTAAAGGTGAACTGCGTGCTGTTGCGCGGATTCAACGACGACCAGATCGAGGGCTTTGGCCGCTTTGCTCGCGAAGAGGGCGTGATCGTGCGGTTTATCGAATTCATGCCGCTGGAAGAGGGCCGCTTGTGGTCCCCCGAGGTGGTTATCCCATTGCGCGAGATTGTGGAGCGTATGCACAACGTCATGCCTCTCGTCGAGCTACCTCGGAGGGAGGCGAGCGAGACGGCCCGACGCTACACTTTCGCAGATGGAGTTGGAGAGATCGGGATCATTGCGCCGGTAACCCAGGCGTTTTGCGGAGCGTGCAGCCGAGTGCGGCTGACCTCAGACGGGAAGATTCGCACGTGCCTGTTTTCGCAATCGGAGCACGATCTCTTTGGCGAGATGCGCCGCGGAGCCGAAGACGGGGAACTGCGCGAGTACATTCATCGTATTGTTCAAGGCAAGGAGGCGCGCCACCACATCGGGGAGGCAGGTTTCCTGAAGCCTTCGCGCGCGATGGTGCATATCGGCGGATAATATCTTGAGCAGAAGTTAATCGTTTGAGTTGAGAATGAAGAGGGTGGCGCCAGAAGCTCGTGCGCACACGTGCAGATGGCGGATACCAGAAAGAACGAATCAGTACTGACTGCACTTATGCCCCCAGAGACCGAAAATCGCATTCCGCTCGACGATCTGCTGGTGTTTCATCAACTGGCCCGCTCCCTGACATCCAGCTTCGATCTGGATACGATTCTGCGCACCATCCTGGAACACATGGAACGGATGATCGACGCCGATCTGTGGACGCTGCTGATGCTCGACCACAGCACACAGGAGCTGTACTACGCGATTGCGGCGGGCGGCGAAGAAGCAGCGCTGCGCGATTTGCGCGTGAAACTGGGCGAGGGCGTAGCCGGATGGGTGGCACAGCACGGCGAGACGCTGATTGTGCCGGAGGCAGCAGGCGATCCGCGCCTGAACGGATCGAGCGAAGCGCAGATTCGCAAGGTGCGTTCGGTGATCGCTCTTCCTCTGCGCGGCCGCAAAGGCACGCATGGAGTGATCGAGATTCTCAACCCGCGCTCCGGGCAGCTTAACGACTACACCATCGCGTTTCTGCATATCCTGGCGGATCACGCAGCGATCGCCATCGAAAACTCCCATGACGTATCGCGCATCCAGCAGCTCACGATCACCGACGATACCACCGGGCTGTACAACGTGCGGCATCTCTACGACGCGCTGGGCCGGGAGCTTACGCTGTATTCGGCTAAACGGCAGCCGCTGAGCCTGGCCTTTTTGGATCTGGATCGCTTCAAGCAAGTAAACGATGTGCATGGCCACCTGATTGGCAGCGAGCTGTTGATGCGCGCAGGGCAGCGCCTGCAGGAGCTGAGCCGGAATCAGGACACCTGTTTCCGCTATGGCGGCGATGAGTTCGTCATCCTGATGCCGAACACCGATGCGAAGACGGCATTGAAACAGGCTCAGTTGCTGCATGGATCTCTGACCGCCACGGCCTTCCGCATGAAGACGGGCCTGGAGCTCCATGTGAGCGCCAGCATTGGACTGGCCTCGGCACCCGACGACGGGACCACCATCCACGCTGTGATTGGAGCGGCGGACGCGCGCATGTATGCGGTTAAGACCCACGGCCGCGGACAGGTGCGCGGCGCCTGAGCAGCGCCGAGACGCTTGCCTGTAAGCACCGTTCCCCATCGCCTAATTTTTCGAGCGCTCCCAGTCCTCTCGCGTCTTTCTGCCTAGAATGCACGGCCGGTTGCAGGCGGTTCCGCAGCCGCGCCGGCGCATGAGTCATCTTGTGAGGCGAAACCATGAGGATGCGAATGTTGGGCGGGAGATCTTTGTCTTTGCTCGCTGCCGGCGTGCTAGCTTTCACATACGGCGCGCTGCAGGCCGACGGGCAGACACAACAATCCAACGAGAAATCTGCGGACAGCAGGCGTGCAGAGGCCGTGCGAACCTTCACCATCCATCATCTAACCGCGCCCAGCGATCTCAGCGATCTGGCCAACGACCTGCGGAACATGCTGCCGGGCATGCGCATCTATGGGTCCAGTCCGTCGGCTGTGATCAGCGTTCGCGGCACTGCGGAAGAGATCGAGCAGGCTCAGAAACTGATCACCGATATGGACCGTCCCCGCGATGCGTATCGCCTCACCTACACCATCACAGAAAAAGACGGCGGCAGATCAGGGCAACAGCAACACGTGTCGCTCATCGTTCTCGACGGAAACCGCACCGACCTGAAGCAGGGCGACCGCATTCCCATCGTGACTGGCACGACAGAGAAGGAGGCGCAAGGCTCGAACTCTCAGGTGCAATATCTCGACGTAGGAATGTCAGTAGAGGTGTCTCTGGAGAACGCGCGGCTGCGCACGAAGATCGAGCAGACAGCCGTGTCGGAAGAGAAGTCTGGAGTGGGGGCCCAGGATCCAATCGTGCGTCAGACGAAATGGGAAGGCGCGTCGCCCCTGGTCGAGGGCAAGCCGGTGCTGCTGGGCTCGCTCGATGTGCCTGGTACTACGCGGCATCGGGAGATCGAAGTGCTGGCCGAACGAATACAGTAGCCAAGCTCTGCTGCTAAAGGACCCAGACGCGAGCTACTCTTCGTCCTGGTCGTCCTCGGCCGCCTGCGCTTCGGCCATCTTCTCCAGTTGGTTACGCCAATCGAGCGATTCGACGAAAGCCCTCGATTCACGCCAACCGGGCTGGACGATCACATGCAGTTCGAGATAGACGCGCGTGCCGAGCAGCGATTCGATCTGTTTGCGGGCGCTGGTGCCGATGTCGCGCAGCTTGGAGCCACCCTTTCCAATGAGAATGGCCTTCTGCCCTTCGCGCTCGCAGTAGATGGCGGCCGCGATGCGGGTGAGCGGTAACTTGACCGGCCCTCCCTTTTTGCGCGGCTGTTGCGGCTCGGATTCAGGCTCCTCAAAGCGCTCGATCACCACGGCGGAGGCGTAGGGAACCTCCTCGCCGGTCTCGACGAGAATACGTTCGCGAATCAGTTCGGCGACCATGAAGCGCTGTGGCTGATCGGTGTACTGGTCAGGCGGGTAGTAGCGCTCGCCGGTGGGCAGCTCATCAACGATCTTGCGCAGCAGGAGGTCGAGATTATCCCGCTTGCGCGCACTCACCGGGATGACCTGGGCAAAGTTGTGCTGACTGGAGAGCTGCTCAATCAAGGGCAGCAGGCGCTCTTTAGGGACCAGATCGATCTTGGTGAGAACGAGAAAGACAGGGCAGTCGAGCTTGCGAACCAGTCCGAAGAGGAATTCATCTTCGCTTGCCCAACTGGGGGCACGGTTGGATTTCGCGGTGGTCGTCTTGGCCGTGAGCGAAGCGGCATCTCCGGAGCCGAGATCGGCGGCTGCGGGCGCACCCGACTCAGACTCGTGGCTCGCGTTCTCTGAGGTGTCATCCTGAGCGGAGCCTGTCTGGGCCGGTGATGCCGAAGCATCTGCGGTTTCGACGGGCTTCTCGGTGGCGCCTTCCGATTCCAGCTTGACGCGGCGAGAGGCGTCGATCAGGACCAGCACCAGATCGCGGGTCTCCAGCGCCTCGTACACCTCCTGCAACATCCGGCGATCCAGATGGGAACCGGGCTTGTGCACTCCGGGAGTGTCCACAAACACGATCTGAGCGGCTGGATGCTGGCCTTTGCGGGCGGGCACCTCCACCACGCCGGCGATGCGATTGCGCGTGGTCTGAGGTTTGGCGGTGACGATGGCTACTTTTTCGCCGGTGAGGGCGTTGAGCAGCGTGCTTTTACCAGCATTGGGCCGGCCGAGGATGGCGACAAATCCAGATCGCAAGGTTTCTCCTGAATGTTCATTATCGCGGATTTGCAGGACCGCTGCCCTGAGCGCCACCCGAATCCGCTAAGCTTGGCGGTCCTGGGCACGGGAGTTGCGGCTTGGCTCGGCGGCGGGCGAGGTGACGCGGACCCGTTCCACGCGCCGGTCGGTGGAGGCTACCACCTCCATGCGCAACCCAGCCTCTTCGAGGAGAATGACCTCGCCGGCGTGGGGAATGCGGCCCTCGATCTCGCTTACCAGGCCGCCGACCGTGGTGGCCTCGTAGTTCTGATCAACTTCTACCGGCTCGCCCAGCAAGTCTCCGAGCTGATCCACGGGGAAGCTGCCCGGCACGACCCACAAACCCTCGCCTTCGCGTTGCGGATCTTCGATCGGGGCTTCCGACTCGTGCTCGTCGCGAATTTCACCCACGATCTGCTCCAGCAGATCCTCGATGGTGACGAGACCGGCGACCCCGCCGTACTCGTCGATGACGATGCGCATGTGCTGCTTCTCCCGCTGCATCTCGCGCAACAGCTCGTAGCCGCGTTTCGTTTCCGGCACGAAGGCTGCGGGCCGTTGGATGGTGGCGACGGTGCGGGTGCGGGCTTCCACATCGGTGATTTGCAGCAGATCGTGGGCAAACGCGATGCCCGCAATGTTGTCGAGTGTGCCGGAGTAAACAGGCACGCGGGAGTAGTTGTGCTCCTTCAGCTCGACAAGAAACTCCTCAAGCGTAGTGGAGTCGCGCACGGCAAAGACGCGGGGGCGCGGAGTCATCACTTCGCGAACCAGCTTATCGCCGAACTCCACCGCCGAACGCACCAGTTCGCGATCGTTCTCCTCCAGAATGCCTTCTTCTTCGGCCGCTTCCAGCAACGCTTCGACGTCCACGGCAGCTTCTTCCTCGGGACTGGTGGGCTCTTCGGCGAGGGCTGCCACGGAGGAGAAGAAGCGAATCAGGAACGAAATGGGGGTCATCGACCAGAGCAGCAGGCGAATGGGCCAGATGAGCCGCGCGACCCATTGACCGCGGGTCCGCTCAAACAGCAGCCAAGGCAAGATCTGGTTGCAGAAGACCACCACCAGCACTACGCCAAGTACCGCCTGCACCACTTCTCCAGGACTGGGGCGGGCGAAGTGAGGGGCGCGGTCGAAGAGGACCGAGCCGAACTCCAAGGCAATCAGGCCGAGAGCCAACTGCTGGGCCAAGGCAGCGGAGATGGCGGCGTGTTCGCGGCTCAAGCCGAGCTGCGGCTCGATGTGCTCTTCCCATGCATCCAGATTTTCCTGGACCTCGCGGGAGAGAATCTTGCCGAACTCCGCATAGACGCGACTGATGTAGGACGCCAGGGTCTCGACCAGGGCTATCAGGATCACCACGCCGATGGCCATTGGGGTCATGGTCGGGAACTCCGTTTCGAGCCTTTCGTCCTGCTGGCGCTGAGCGGGCGGTTTTTCTTCCCTGCCCTGGCGGGAGACTTCTTTTTGGCCGTAGGGCGCGTCCGCTGAGCTGGGCTGGCAGTCTTGCGCTTTTTTCTGGCGGGTGCGGGCGCATCCTCGGAAGCCCGGTCCACCCTCTCGATGAGCCCTTGCGGTAGTTTAAGCCGTGCTCGCAGCAGCCGTTCGCGGCGCGCCATCTGCCCCTCGTCGGTCTCGTGATCATAACCGGCCAAATGCAATAGCCCGTGCAGCATCAGAACCTTGAGCTCGGTGGCGAGAGGGTGTCCCTGTTCGCCAGCCTGGCGCGATGCGGTGGCCACGCTGATGGCGAGGTCTCCAGCCGTATCTTCCCCGCCGAGTCCCGGCATCGCCGGGAAGGAAAGCACATCGGTAGCTTTGTTTTTGCCACGAAACTGCCGGTTGAGCTTGCGAATCTGTTGGTCGCCGGTGAGCAGCACGGTGACCTGCCCCTTCAGACGCACCGCCTGCTGGGCCTGGCTCAGAAAGCGGCTCAGCGTGCGCAGGGAAGGAACGCGCTCCGTGGGGTCGATCTGTGCGGAAGCAGGTTTCTGCGCGCGGGACTGGAGGGCCGCGGGGTGGGGAGCTAAATCTGGGTCAACGAGGATCATCGTTCCCCAGGGCCGTCCATAAGGAACGGCCCCGGTTTGGCTATTTTACGTGAAGTGTGGGATTCATTGTGGTTTGGGAGCTGCCTGTGCGGCACGCACCTCGCGGGGGTGGGGCTGCACTTCCATGGCATCGCCCATGCCCAGCGGCAGTTCCTGCTGCTGTGGTTTGGCCGCATCGTAAGCGCGCACAATGCGCTGCACGAGGGCGTGGCGCACGACGTCGGAGTCTTCAAAGTGGCAGAAGCGGATCCCATCGACCCCTTCCAGCACGTTGATGGCGTCCACCAGGCCCGACTTGCGGGGATTGGGCAGGTCGATCTGGGTGATGTCACCGGTAATCACCGCCTTGGAGTTGTTGCCCAGGCGGGTCAGGAACATCTTCATCTGCTCGGTGGTGGTGTTCTGGGCCTCATCCATGATGATGAAGGCGTCATTGAGGGTGCGTCCGCGCATGAAGGCCAGGGGCGCAACTTCGATGATGTTCTTCTCCAACATCTTGTCGACCTTCTCAGGATCGAGCAGGTCGTAGAGGGCGTCGTAGAGCGGGCGCAGATAGGGATCGACCTTCTCCTGCAAGCTGCCGGGCAGGAAGCCCAGTCTTTCGCCGGCTTCCACCGCCGGACGTACCAGCACGATGCGGCTGACCTTCTTGGCATTCATGGCAGCTACCGCCATGGCGACCGCCAGGTAGGTCTTGCCGGTACCGGCCGGACCAACGCCGAAGACCATGTCGTTCTGCTCGATGGCCTCCACGTACTTGCGCTGGTTGATGGAGCGGGGCTGCACGGTGCGCTTGATGCCCGCGGAGCGCTGCTTGCCACTGTCGGCTACCGAACGCAGGGTCACGCTGGCGTCGGCGACGACCAGGCGCAGCATGCCATTGAGTTCGCCATTGTGAGGATGGATGCCCTGTCGTCGCAGCGCCTCGAAGTCCTGAAAGATCCGCTGGACTCGGGCGACGCCCTCTTCCGGCCCCTCTACATGCACGGCGTCGGAGCGAAGATCGATCCGCACGCCCAGAGAGTCTTCCATCAATCTCAGGTTTTCATCGCGAGTCCCAAATAGGGGCTCCAGGTTAGGCGTGATCTCCAGAGCGATCTTCAATGGTTTCGATGGCCTCCAAAGTGCCGGTTGAGGTGAAGAAACATCCAGTCGGACGAGCGTGCTTTGCTCGAAAAACTGGCTGAACAGCGGGTCCAATTCCGTCCCACACTATTGGATGCTGTGGAAGTGGAAGTGGCATCTGCGCGGAGCCCGTGCAGGTCTCGGTGAGCTTGATTGATTGTCCTGATGGGATTTGCGTCAGCGCATACCGGCCTGGCGCCAGTTTGCTGGACTGCTGGAAGGGACCGAATCTTGGTGTAAGCGACCAAATCGGGTATCTGCGCTGAGAGTAGCGCTGCCTGAGTCCGGCGTCAATGGCCCGCCAACAATTTCAGTTGAAAACCCTGACCAAACCGGGTGGAGGGGAAGAAAGCCCGGAATTTTCCGACCCCAGCGGCTCCCCAGGGGCAGAGCGGCCGCGATCCGGGGGCCGGGGATGTCCCGGCGGTTTCGGGTCAGGTTGCGCCGCAGCGGTCTTTCCCGTAGACTAGGAAATTGCGAGGGATGCGGCTGTATCTGCATTCTAGTCCGCATCATCTCTTTCAGAATCAAGGAACCGCAATGGCAAATCACGTTTCGTCGCTGAAGCGCGCCCGTCAAACCGAGACCCGCACCGCCGTTAACCGCGCCAACCGCAGCCGTGTCCGCACCAGCCTGCGTGCCCTGCGCGAGGCCCTCACCAAGGGTGATGTGAAGGCGGCGCAGGAGCAGTTCCGCTCCACCGTTTCGGCTCTGGACAAGAGCGTACAGAAGGGTGTGTTTCACAAGAACACTGTTTCCCGCTACAAGAGCCGCCTCAACGCCCGCCTGAAGACGCTGGCGACCGCCA
>CBJOJD010000120.1:0-14030 GCA_966443485.1 uncultured bacterium
CTACGTCAAGCCCGGCAGCGTCGCCGGAAGCGGCATCTACGTGCATGATCCGTTTCTGCTCAAGGACGGCAGCGGCGTCTATTGGCTCTACGGCACCCACAACACGCTTGCCACTTCCACTGACCGCACCAACTGGACCAGCGATGGCAGCGCTTTGACCCCCATCCCCTCCTGGGTCAGCAACTACAACAGCAGCAACGATCTTTGGGCGCCCGATGTGGTCTACCACAACAGCAAGTACTTCCAGTACTACTCGGCCTCTAGCTCCGGCTCGGAGAAGTCCGCCATCGGTCTGGGAACCGCCAGCACCCCCAACAGCACCTCATGGGCCGATCAGGGCATCGTCATCTCCTCCACTTCATCCAGTGGATACAACGCCATCGATCCCAGCGTGATTCAAGATCAGAGCGGCAACTGGTGGATGTCCTTCGGCTCATGGTTCGATGGCCTTCATCTCATTCAACTGGACGCCACAACGGGCAAGCAGTCCTCCAGCAACACCACCGTCTATCACCTGGCCCAGCGCCCGAACGGACTGGAGGGTTCGTTCCTCTACTACTACAACGGCTACTACTACCTGTTCGCTTCCATTGACTCTTGCTGCAATGGCGTCAACAGCAACTACCACATCATCGAGGGCCGGGCCAGCTCCATCACCGGACCCTACTACGATCGGGGCGGACTCAACATGCTCAACGGCGGCGGAACCATCCTGCTGAGCGCGCATGACAACATCGACGGCCCCGGCGGACAGAGCCTGCTCACCGATAGCGACGGCCCGGTGATCGTCTATCACTACTACGACGCCAACAACAACGGCACGCCAACCCTGGGCGTCAATCTCGTTGGCTGGACGAGCGATGGCTGGCCCTACGTGCACTAAAGCCCCATCCACAAGAAGCAAAAAAACGGCCCCTGGACAGGTTTGTCCAGGGGCCAGCGTGTTGCGGAGCTGATCTTATTCCACCGTTAGCGTCAAGGGCGTTGAGTGTGACAGCGAGCCCGACGTCGCGGTGAAGGTGAGGTTATAGGTCTGTGGCGAGGCGGCTTTTCCGCTGCTGCTTCCGCCTCCGCATCCGCTGAGCCCGGCCAAGGCTGCTGCACCTAGGCCCGCAGCCAATAGGAAGACGGACATGCGCAACCACTTGCGTGCGCTCCGGCGCATACCGAACGCGGGCAGCAGGAGCAGAGCCAGAGCGGCAGGCCACGGTGTGCCCTTCGTCGGGATCCTCTCTGGAGTAGCGGCCGCGGTCTGAGCCGGCAAAGTCACGGTAATCGTCACATTGGTCAATCCCGAACCAGCAGGCAGAGAGGCAGGGCTGAAGCTGGCACTGGCCCCGCTCGGCAGACCTGTCAACGAGAAGCTGATCGCGGAAGGCGTCGTGCCAGACGCTGGTCCAACAGCCAGGACGAACTTTGCCTGCGAACCAGAGGATGCCGTGGCTGACGTCGATCCGCTGCTCGGCGTGGAGAGAGCAAAGTCCTCCACTACTTCCTCCACCGCCGCAGTTGTCATTCCGGAGAAGTTTGCGTCCCCGGAGTAGGTAGCGGTCACCGAGTGTGTGCCGGCGGCTAGGGTGCCGGTGGTCAGAGAGGCAGCGCCCGCACTGAGCGTCACGGTACCGATCGCGCTCGTGCCGTCGTAGAAGACCACTGTTCCCGTGGCCGCGGAGTTCAGGCTGACACTGAAGGTGACCGGGTTCGACGTAAACACCGGGTTGGCAGACGCTAGCAGCGAACCCGCCGATGTTGCACGGGTAACCGTTTGGGAAATGGAGACGGTAGCAGCCGCGTTATAGTTCGCGTCTCCTCCATAGCTCGCCTTGATCGTATCGGTCCCCGCCGCTAAGTTGCTCGTCGTCACCGTCGCCACGTTGTTGCTGATCGTTCCCGAACCGAGCGAAGTTCCGCCGGCCATGAACGTCACCGAGCCGGTCGGCCCACTACCCGGACCGGTAAGAGCAGCGGTAAGGGTCACCGAATTGCCGTAGACCACCGACGACGCTGAGCTCTTGAGAGCCAGGACCGGTGTGGCCTTGGCGAGCTTTACGGTATAAGAGGTTGTCCCCGAGGGTATGGAGTTGTAGTTTGCATCTCCGCTGTAGCTCACGCTAATCGTGCTGTTGCCGCCCAGCAGAGCACTAGTCGTCCAGGTCGCGACACCGTCGTCAATCAAGACCGTTCCAGCGATAGTCTCGTGCGGAGGGGAGTTCGCGGAGGAGAACGAAGCCGATCCGGAGGGCGCAATGCCCTTGAGCGCCTGCCCGTTCTGATCGGTGAAGCTGACCGTGATCGCCGTCAGGCCCCCAAATACCGGGCTTGCCGGCGAGGACGCGAAGTTGAGAACTGGCGTGGCTTTGGCGACCGCGAGGGTCACCGACGCTGTAGCTGTCGTATACGTCGTCTTATCGGTGGGGACGAACGTTGCCTTGATCACGTTGTTCGTAGCCCCCGCCGGAAGTATGGTTCCAGCCGCGCTCGAATAGTAGAAGGTGCCGGGCACTGTAGCGCCGGTGTTCGGGTCAGTAGCCGTGGCATTCAACTGCGTCGCGCTGAGCGGCGTGCCATAAACGATGGAAGCCGGAGTTAACCAATTGATCTTGGGGGTTAGAAGACCAGTCGCGCCAGTGGCCGTTCCGGACAGCTGCATCACCTGCGTCGTGTAGTTAGGCGCGGGCGCATTCAGTGTGTCGCTCGTGATGGAGAGCCACTCCACGATGCTGCCCTCTACGGTCGGTTGGAAGCTGATCGCCAATGTGCAACTCGCGCCAGCCGCCAGCGTTCCGGGAGTCGAAGCGCTGGGCGCGATGATCGGGCAGTCAAATCCGCTGCTGGTGTCGATCGTGAAATCGGGGCCGACGCTGGGGTTGTTCCCGCTCAGGATTGGCAGGGTCAGCGTGGCATTGCCGACGTTCGCAACCGTAATTACGGCCTGGGCACTACTGGTCGAGCCAACCGCGGTCGTGCCGCTGAAGGAGGGGTACGGCTGGTTCGCAGAGTCTAGCTTGGCCAGCGTGCCTTGCGAGGTGCTGGCGTTGTAAGTCGTGTAGTACAAGTTCCCCGCCGGGTCGGCAGTCAGCGATTGCAGATTGCTGACCCCATTGTTGAATGGGAAACTTAGCCTGTAGCTGCTTCCAAAGACCGTCTCCTTTTCAAGGAACGGGTCGGAATAGAAATAAATGTTGCCCAAACCATCGACGGTGAGGGCGGTTACGTTCTGCGTGGCGGCCATGGTCGACTCGGTATAGCCTGAGCCGGAGGGAGTCTCTTTGCGTATGCCCACCGTCGTTCCATCGCTGACCAAGATGTTGCCTGCAAAGTCGACGGCAATCGCAACCACCTTGATGGAGTGGAGAATCTCGCTGCGGCTATAGCTGCCGCCGGAGAGGGTCTCGATTTCCACGCCGCTATCGCCGCGCGCGATGTACACATTGCCGGAGGCATCCACCGCCATGGCGGAGACGGCTCCTAACGTGTCGTCCACCACGCTCTGCGTGTAGTGGCCTCCAGCGAGCGTCTCTTTGTACACCTTTTGGGCGCCCTGGTCGGCAATATAGACGTTGCCCGCGCCATCGGCTGCCACCGCGACCGGAGTGACGAATCCGCTGCCGACCGTGGCAGTGGTGACGAACGTGTTGCCGCTCCAGAATCCCTTCACCACAACCGTGCTGGGACCTGCCACCGTCTCGCCGACATAGAAGTTCCCCGCACTCCCCGCACCCATTCCATAGGCGGCCAGCACGCCAGTCGAGAACGTGCGGGTGGCTGCAGGCATGAAGTTGATCTGCGGGCCCACCCCGGTGCCCTGC
This sequence comes from uncultured bacterium, assembly GCA_966443485.1. Classification (GTDB taxonomy): domain Bacteria; phylum Acidobacteriota; class Terriglobia; order Terriglobales; family Acidobacteriaceae; genus Telmatobacter. The sequence goes on from CBJOJD010000120.1 coordinate 3,810, forward strand.
AGATAGCCGGTGGCGATCACGCTGCCACTGCTGGCCGCCAGGTTGACTGCCCCGGAACGCAATCCTGGATACAGCGGCTCGAACACCACATCCACGCCGCACACGTCTCCGGCGTTGTAACTGTGGAGACTGCCGTTGGTCGTGCAGGTCCCGCTTCCGGCATCTTCAAAGTCGAGAGCCGAGGCCCCCTGGGTGAGCACCGAGGGTGTGGCAATCGCTCCTGCGCTATCGAAGCCAAAGAACAGAGTGGCAGGCGTAGCGTCGGTGCTCGTCGAACTGTCCGCGTTGAGAGTGGCCGAACCCAAATTTGCCGCAGCAGATGGTAGCGTCTCTTTCACCACGGTGTTGATGCTTGCAGAGGATTGCAGCAGGTAGACAGCGCCGTTCCCATCAACGGCAATGCCCAGAGGATTGCTCACGTTGCTGCTTGGAACTACGCTCTGCGCATAGCTGCCATTGCTCGGAGTCTCTTTGAATGCCTGCGTCGTCGCCGCATTGGCGAAGTACACCGCCCCTGCGGCATCCACAGCCACTCCCCAGGCACCGCCCAAGCCGCTCGCAACCACACTCTGCGTGTAGCTGCCTGCGGAGAGCGTCTCGTCCACAATGCGATCATTGCCGCTGTCTGTGATGAAGACGTTCGTCCCGGTTGTGTCGACGGCAACCCCGGTCGGATTAGCTAAGCCGCTCACTACGACGCTTTGGCTATAGCTGCCTCCCGCTAAGGTCTCTTTCAGCACACGGTTGTTCCCCGAATCGCTGATGTAGACCGCGCCAGTCCCGTCGACTGCAACGCCCGCCGGCGCGCTTAATCCGCTCACGACGATGCTCGGCGCATAGCTGCCCGCGGCCAGCTTCGAAACTTGATTGCTGCCGCTCTCGGCTACGTAGACATTGCCGCTTGCGTCCACCGCGATGCCGCTCGGAGCGCCGAGCCCACTGGCAATCACCGTTTCGCTGTAGCTCGATCCGGCATAGGTCTCTTTGAGCACCCTGTTATTGCCTGCGTCCGCAATGTAGATGCTGCCGTTCGCGTCCACAGCAATACCGGTAGCGGAGCTGAACCCACCGGTGGAGATCAAGCTCTGCACACCGGCGAAGTGCGCCGTCTGTGCGCCAGCACCCACGCAGATGGTAGACGCCACCACAACCGGCATTGCCGCTCTGGCGATCCGGATCGTTTTACGCAAAGTTGAGCCAAGACAAAGAAACAGAGAAGAAGCACCTGAGGAGCAGAACATTCAACAAACCCCGAGCATCAGTTACTGCGTTGTACAACCGAGCGAGATGATCAGACCTGTCTCATCAGCGCCGAAGTCTAAGTCGGCCAAACTAGCTTGCAGGAAATCGAAAGCATGTGTTTAGGCGCAACTATCCGTGCGGACTCGAATGGAATCCGCCGATTTGCGAAGAACAGGCCGGGGATATGTCTGAAGACGATGAGACACGCCTGGCTCTCTGCGTGGCGCGGCCAGGTTCTAATTTTTTGCTATGGGTCGAATCTTTCACACCGCTTGCGGAGTGTCAAACCAACATTCCCTAAATGAGGACTTCGCAGGATTATCTTAGAGAAGCTTGGAGCAAGAATCCCATGAAATCGCCTCGGAGTGAAGACCAGCTTTGCTTCGGAGCGGCACCGCAGTACCCCTATCCTGAGTACCAGCGGCGGCGCATCGCTCTGAGCAGGCAGTCCAACGCGCCGCCTCGACTTAGATCCATGCAGGCGTAGGACTAGTAGGGATACGGCTCCCCTGCGCGAGCTACCCGGATGTAGTGGTCGGTAAACTGGGCATGTCCCCCGGGTAGCTCAACCTTCGGCATGTGGCAGCTGGCGCAGTTAGCCTTGGCAACCGGACATTGCTTGGGAACCGGCGTTGCCGCGGCTGCGGCCTTGCTTGCAGCGTGGCAGGCCAGGCATTTCGTGTCATAGAACGCCTGATCGTGGCTCACCTGGTCATGCGGATCGTGGCACGCCACGCAGCTGATCCGTTTGTCATTCCCGATGAAGCACCGGCTCAGCGCCAGGCGATAGGGCTGGAACCGCACAAAAGCCGGCCCATGCCAATGATTGCGAATCACCGTGTCCCAGGTGCGATGGCACTGGCCGCAAAAGGTGGATACCTGTTCCGAGTCCATGCGCCGCAAATGCGCGGGCACCGTCTTGAAATTGTCCTTGACCGCGTCCGCCATATGCTGTTGAGCGCCTTCATGGCAGCGCTCGCACTCCAGTCCGGGGCGCAGCTTGTCCAGGGTGAGCTTCATGCCCTCGGTTGCGCCCGTGGCGTGGCACTCAAAACAGCTGCGGGACTCCCAGATCGGCAGTTCGCGTCCCATCGCCTCCGCCAGGGTGTGCGGGGTGATCTTCTGATCCCCGGGCGTCGTGCCCAATGAATTGTCGCGGGGAAAGTAGGTCACGAGGCTCTCGTAGAGGTGCCCGTCCTTCTCCAGGACAAAGGTCTGCGAGTGCTGCCCGAAGATCCAGCGAATGGGCAGCTTTATCGTCTCCGCGCCGTCAGAGACCGAATACGTGCTCTGTCCGTTGCGAGTCTCCACCCGATAGGAGTAACTGCCCATCTGCACCTCGAGATCGGGATGGGCATTCAAAACCGGATCCGCACCTGCCGGCTCAATCGCGTGCCGCATGGGTGCATGCGTGTAATGAGTCGCAACTCCCAAGTGACAGGTGGCGCAGCTTACTGGCTCCTTGCCGGCCTTGGCTTCCTTGGCCCGCACCGGACGCACCGTACCTCTGCCCAGAACCAAGGCCGCCACAGCGAAGGGCGCGGCAAGGCGCAAGAGCCTACTTCGCCAGCTTGAGGCAAGCCATGCGTTCACGGTCTGCATCCTCTCTCCGCCCCGTGCGGGAGTAAATGGAAGCCAGGCCAAGATGCGCCTCCACGCTGTCGGGATCCTTCTTGAGCACCTCATTCAGCAGATCTGTTCCGCGCTTTACATCGCCGGTCTCGGCAAGAGAGCGGCCCAAAGCAAGCTGTACTGTCTCCGAGTCTGGAGTCGTAGCGTAGGCCTTCTGTGCCTCAGGCAGCGCCTCGGCATATCGGCCCGCGATCATCAGGGTGAATGCCAGCATCGCCTGCGCCTCCTGGTTGCCAGGCGCGACCGCCACTTCTTTGCGAAACTCGCCAACGGCCAGCGGAGGATCATGGGGAAAAACCAGGAATCCATAGAAGTAATGCAGACCCGCTGTTTGCGGATACCTCTCGAACAGATCGCTGAAGCGACGGTCTGCCTCCTCGCTGTGGCCGCCTAGCGACATCTCTCCTGCCTCACCGGCCTCTTGCAACAGCGCGCGGTCTGGCATCGCGACTTCCTTCACCAGCTTGGGCACGCGCAGGCCTGCCAAGCCGATGCCCTGCAAAACCCCAGCATCTTCCGCGCCTTGTTCGGCTAAATGCTTGTACTGATCCAGTGCCTCTTGAAAGCGGCTTGCGCGGGTCAGCAGTTGCGCAAGATGGAAGCGAATGATCTGTTCATTCCGCGGCTCATTGGCTGCGCCGTGGGCCACTGACGTCTCCAGATCCCGCAGCGAGTCGTCGTAAGCGCCGGTCTCGAACTCGCACAGACCGCGCAAAGCCATAGCCGGTACAGCCGTAGGAACCAGTTGCATCAGGTGATCGAATGCTACGATCGCGCCCGCATACTGATCCGTGGTGTACTGCAGCAGGCCCAGATACCACCAGCCCTCGGTCCAGTCCGGCTTCAGTTGCGTGGCCCTGTCGTAGAGGCGGATCGCGGTAGGCACGTCCTGCCGGTCACGCGCCGCTGCGGCCTGCGCGGCTGTGTCGCTGAATGACATAGCCCCGTCTTGCGGCCATCCATAAGAGGAGAACGCCAGCAGGACAGCCACCAGCAGGTATGCGATACCCGCTGGTGAGCCGTGCTGAGTTCGTACCCTCGTCGGCTCTGCGTCGCCTGACGTGACACCTGCAGAATGAGGCGCGCAAAACATCGCCGGCTGAATTCCTAAGGAGAAGTCGCTTCCGGCGCGTTCCCATACTCCGCACCAAAGCCATGGTAGCAGGCAAAAAGATGCGCCGTTTAGGTGAGAGCGCGATCCAGGTGCACGTAGCCGCCATCCACGATCAGCTGCTGTCCCGTGGTATGTCCCGATTGGGTGGGCGACAGCAGAAACACCGTAGCTGCGGCGATCTCCGAGTCCAGAGTCATGCGATGTCCCAGCGGGATCTTGCTGGTGATCTGCTTCAGCTTGGCTTCGGGATCGCCCAGGGTATCGAGCCAGCGTCGATAAAGTGGGGTCATCACCTCGGCGGGCAGAACCGCGTTCACGCGAATGCCGTAGGGCAACAGCTCCGCCGCCCATTCCCGCGTAAGCGCCAGCTGCGCGCCCTTTGACGCCGCATAGCCTGACGTATTCCCCTGTCCGGTGAGTGCGACCTTCGAGCTGATATTCACAATCGATCCCTTGCTGCGGATCAGCGCCGGCAACGCATGGTGAGCCAGCGCATAGTAGTGGATCAAGTTCTTCTGCAGGCTTTCCACAAACCGTTCCACACTGCCCGACTCCAGCCCCACGCCGTCATTCACGCCTGCATTGTTCACCAGGCCATCGATCCGCCCATAGCGGGTCTCGATCTCCTCAATGGCCTCGCGGCAGCGATCCGCATCCTCCAGATGTGCCTCGATCAGCGTGCATTCAGCGCCGGCGGACTCCATCTCCCCCATGAACGCCAGAACATTCTCTGAACGGCGGCTGAGCACGGCCACGCGGGCGCCCTCGCCCAGGCATGCGCGCGTGATGCCCGCACCAATGCCAGCTCCTCCGCCCGTGACGATAATGACTTTCTCTTTCAGACCTAAATCCATCGACGCTCATCCTTCTGCAGTATTCTTGAAAATCACTGCGCTTTAGTGCAGTCCCGCCATCACCAGCATGCGTGGCTCCGTCATCTCCTGGATCGCGTAGCGAACGCCTTCACGGCCCAGCCCTGACTCCTTGACCCCACCATACGGCATCGGATCCAGACGCCATGAAGGTGTGTCGCCCACAATCAGGCTGCCCACCTCAAGTTCCCGAAATGCGGTGAGGATGCGGCCCGCATCGCGCGTCAGAAGCCCGGCCTGCAGACCATAGCGCGAGTGGTTCACCGCCGCCAGCGCCTCTTCAAAGTCCTCATAGGGTTCAATCAGCATCACCGGGCCAAAAACCTCTTCATCGCGGACCTTCATGCCCGACTTGGTTCCGGTGAGGATGGCAGGCGTTATCACCGAGCCTCGACGTTCGCCTCCCGCCACCAGCTTCGCGCCTCCCGCCACCGCTTCCTTGATCCAGCTCTCCACGCGCTCCGCCTCAGCCAAACGCACCAGCGGACCCACATCCGTTGCCTCATCCAGCGGATTGCCCACCACCAGCTTGTTGGCAAGCTCCACCACCTTCCACAGAAAGGTCTGGAAGATGCTGCGCTGCACAAACACCCGCTGCACGCTGATGCAGGACTGCCCGGCAAATCCAAACGCGGAGTGCGCCGTCCGCGACGCGGCGTCGTCTAGATCCGGCCAGTCATTATGCAACACCATGGCCGCATTGCTGCCCAGTTCCAGCAGCACGCGCTTGCGGCCGGAGCGAGCCTTCAGCTCCCATCCCACCTTGGATGAGCCGGTGAAGGTCACCAGCTTGATCCGGTCTTCCTTCTCCGCCAGCCAGGCCGTGTCGGCGTTCGACAGCGGCAACACCGCCAGTGCCTCCTGCGGCCAGCCCGCCTTCAGAATGATCTCGCCCAGCGCCAGTGCCGTAAACGGGGTCTGCGGAGCCGGCTTCAAAATCAAAGGGCATCCCGCCGCCATCGCCGGGGCCACCTTGTGCGCCGCCAGATTCAACGGAAAATTGGAGGGCGTAATGGCCAGTACCGGACCGATAGGGAAGCGCTGCACCATCCCCCAGCGGCCCTCATTGCCCTCCGTCAGATCCAGAGGAATGGTCTCTCCGCCCAGATGAAACACCTCTTCCGCCGCCGTCTTAAACGTGAGAATGGCGCGGTCGACCTCAACCCGCGCATGACGGATCGGCTTGCCCGCCTCCGCCACAATCAGCTGCGCAAAGCGTTCCTTCTGCTCGATCAGGGCAGAGGTCACATCTTCCAATATCTCTCTGCGCTTCCAGCGCGGCAGCGCCCGGGTGCGCCGCATGCTGGCCACCGCGTGGTTCACCGCCTGGCGCGCATCGGCACGGCTGGCGATGGTAACTCGTCCCACCAGGCCCTGGTCCCAAGGCGACCGCACCTCCAGAGCGTCGCCATCACTCCACTCCGTACCGCACAACAAAAATCCCGTCTGCGTTCCCGGGCGCATCTTCATAGCTTGCCGCCTCTCCTTGCGAATCCCAATTCGAATGGTAATTGCCCGGCCCAAAGACGGAAATGCGGTATTTGGCTTATGCCAGAGTCCCCATGGCTGTTTCCGACCCGCCGCGGATGCAAACCCTAGCGCCGGCTTCCCAGCCGGCTGTCGCGCGCGGCTCCAGACCCGCGCATTGGGGATATTTCCAAAGTCGGTTATTGATAGGAACTCCGAATAGACCCAGCATCCCAGTTCTACACAGCGTCCCACCGTTCTGGCCACTGCAAGCTGAGACGTGCATTCCTTCAGCGCTTTCTTCGCGCCCCCGAATCCTGAGCCCCGCCCATTTCGCCGTCCGGTAACACCCTCCCGCTATGCTGGACTCATGTCTGCTCCACACCCCCTTCGTCGCGCTGCCGTCTATTGTGGATCGGCCCCCGGAACCTCGCCCGAGTACATGGCCGAAGCCACCGCCCTCGGCTCCGCCCTGGCCGGCGCCGGTCTGGGCCTCGTCTATGGCGGAGCCAACGTGGGCCTCATGGGTGCCGTGGCCGACGCTGCCCTGGCCGGCGGCGCCGAGGTCATCGGTATCCTCCCCGAAGTCCTCGCCGGTCGCGAAATCGCCCACAGCGGCCTGACTCGTCTCGAAGCCGTATCCACCATGCATCAGCGCAAAGCCCGCATGGTGGCCCTGGCTGACGCCTTCTTCATCCTGCCCGGCGGCTACGGCACGCTCGACGAGCTCTTCGAGATCATCACCTGGTCGCAGTTGCGCATGCACGTCAAGCCCTGCATCCTCATCAACACGCTTGGCTATTGGGACAGCCTGCTCGTCTTCCTGGATTCGGCCGTTCAGGCGGGCTTTCTCAAAGCCGAGAACCGCGCCCTGCTCCAAGTCGCTCCCGATGCAGAGCAGGCCGTGCGCATGGCCCTGGCCCACAGCAGCTGATGCTTTCCTGAGCGGACACGCCTCGCACATTCCGGCTGGGCGATTCGATTGTTGTATACATCGTATACAAAATCGGTATACAGTGTATACACGATGAAGACCTCTGCGAGCTCCACCGGCAACGACACCAGCGCGCGCATTCTAGCCAGCGCACGCGAGCTGCTGGATGCGGAGGGCGCCGCCGCCGTCACCATGCGTCGCGTTGCGAACAAGGTGGGCATCACCCCCATGGCCATCTACCGCCACTACGCCGACCGCGCCAGCCTGCTCAACGCCGTTGCCAACCAGGGCTTCGCTGAGCTCGCCTCGCGCGTTCACCGCCTGCGACTGTCCGGCACCATCGACCACCGTCTCCTGCGCCTCGCTGAAGTCTTCCTCGACTCCGCTTTGCAGCACCCCAACCTCTACAACCTAATGTTCCTGGAGCCCCGCGCGGGAGCACGGGTCTATCCCCAGGACTTCGCCGCCGGCAACTCGCCCACCTTCAACCCCAGTGTGCGCATTCTCCAGGAAGCCATGGACGCCGGTGAGCTTCGCATCGACAACTCCCTCGAGATCGCCTTCGAGATCAGCGCTCTCTCGCATGGCCTCATCGTGCTCTATCTCGGCGGCCGCATCGGCCTTAGTGATAAGCAATTCCGCCAACTCTACCTGGGTTCCTTTCGGAGATACCTCAATGGCCTTCGCCCCTAGACACTCTCTGCCCGGCGCGCTCCTCGCAACCATCGCAACCGCAGCTTTGTTCTACGCCGGAAACGGCATGAATCCGGTATGGCCTCTTGTGTGGATCGCGCCTCTGCCCATCTTGCTCTTTGCGGCGGAGGCAGCTTCGTGGCCCCTCGTCGGGGCAGCGGCGGCGCTTTCCATGCTCCTGGGTGGCCTTCCCATGCTGCACTACCTTCACGGAGCCCTGCGCCTGCCCATCACAGCGTGGCTCATCCCGTTTACTCTGGCCTCGCTGCTCTTCGCGGCCGGCGTTCTCCTCTTTCGCGTCCTGCTGCGCAAGGGAAGGGCATTGGCCGCCGTCACCGTCCTGCCTGCCCTCTGGACCGCCGCCGAGTACTTCAGCAGCTTCGCGCCAGCCAACGGAACAGCGGGAAGCCTCGCCTACACGCAACTGCGCTTCTTGCCTGTACTTCAGCTGGCCTCCATTACTGGCCCCTGGGGCATCACCTTTCTGCTCTTGCTCCTTCCATCGGCCGTGGCCGCGGCATTTTCCCTGCGTTCCGCATCACCGGCCCGCGCAGCCCGGGTTCTGATTCCTACCCTCGTCTTGGTTGCGGCCGTGCTCCTCTTCGGCGTCGTCCGCCTGCACACCCCTGCCGCATCCCAGTCCATGAAGGTGGGTCTGCTCGCCACCGATCGAGTGGAACTGGCCAGCCCTGGAGCGCCCACTCAAGACCTCATTCCCGACTACGCCCAGCAGGCCGAGCACTTGGCGGACCAGGGCGCGCGCATCATCGTCATGCCTGAAAAAACCGGCGTGCTCCTCGACACCAATGCCCCCGCCGCCGACTCCATCCTGCAATCCGTAGCCGACCGCACCGGCGCCACTCTCGTGCTCGGCTTGGTCCACGTGGTTGCGCCGCGCTCCTACAACGAGGCCCGCATCTTTACGCCCCGCGCCCAGATCAGCACCTACGACAAGCAGCACATGCTGCCGCCCTTCGAATCGAAGCTGACCCCGGGCACCGCCCTCACCTTGCTCCCTGCGGCCTCCAGCTCAGTCGGCGTGGCCATCTGCAAAGATATGGACTTCGTCCACCCCGCGCTCGACTACGGCCGCGCTGGCATCGCCCTGCTGCTCGATCCCGCCTGGGACTTCAACATCGACCGCGCCTGGCATGGACACATCGCCATCATGCGCGGCGTAGAAAACGGATACGCCATCGCCCACACTGCAAAAGACGGATTCCTCACCGTTACCGACAATCGTGGCCGCATCTTGAGTGAAGTGCGCAGTGACAGCGCCCCCTTCGCATCTCTGCTGGTCGATGTCCCACTCCAGCACGAGAACACGCTCTTTGATCGCTGGGGAACCTGGTTTCCCTGGGTCGCCGTGGTCTTGCTGCTTGTGGACCTGGTCCAAGCCGTGGCCCCCGCCTCGGCCGCTGACTAAGCTTCGACCGCCACACGCGCGGCTCTCTCACTCCGCGCGCAGCGCCACCATCGGATCCACCTTGGCAGCCCTCCGCGCCGGAACATACGCAGCCAGCAGGCTGCTGGCGCACAGCAAAGCCACGGCTCCGGCCATCGTCGGCCCATCGTGCGCGCTCACGCCATAGAGATAGCTCCGCAGCAAGCGCGAGCACATCCACGCCAGGCTGCTGCCCGCGATCACTCCCAGCAGCACCATGCCGCCCGCTTGGCGCATCACCATCCACAGCAGATTGCCGGGGGATGCACCCAGCGCCACCCGCACGCCAAGCTCTCGCGTGCGCTGTGCCACCACCCAGGCCAGCAACCCGTAAAGCCCGGCGATCGACAGCAGCAGCGCAGCTCCCCCAAAAATCTCCAGCAAATGCGCAGCCATGCGCTCGCTTCCAAAGGAGTCCTCCACCACCTCATCCATGGTGTGGAACGAGGCCTCCTTCAACGCTGGATCCGTCTGCGCCAGCGTCGCGCGAAGTGCGGGAACCATCGACTCCGGCTCTCGCGTGGTGCGCACCGCCAGATCCATCGTCACCGTCGAGGGCTGGTAGAACCCGCTGTCCGGCGTTAGCTGCTGCAGACAGATCTCCGCCTCCGGCTGAGAGGGCTCGCCAATCTTGGCTTGGCGCTCATCATCGATCACGCCAATCACCTTGATCTCCACTCCCTTCCGCATATTCATGAATCTCTGCCCCACAATCGCGGTGGGATCATTGGGGTTCGGCGAGTGCAGCCGCGCATACGCCATGTTCACCACTGCCACCGGTTGTGAAGTAGCCGTGTCCTGCTCCGTGAAGTACCGCCCCGCC
>CBJOJD010000121.1:0-13831 GCA_966443485.1 uncultured bacterium
CGATATTCCCAATCAGTCGTTGACTGACGACGCCCCGCTCTATCACCGGCCGGTCGGCACATGGAAGTCGCCTGTGCCCTACGATCCGCCTGCTGAAGCCGTCGATCAGCTTACGCAGCAGCGTGACTACACCGCCGACCTCAAAAAGCTGCTGGCCAGCGCCAACGTCTGCTCCAAGCGCTGGGTTCACGAGCAGTACGACACCATGGTGCAGACCAATACGGTGCAGGGACCCGGCGGCGAAGCCGGCGTCATGCGCATCAAGGGCACCGGCACCAATGGTCGCGAGCGCGGACTGGCCATGGCTCTCGATGGCAATGGCCGCTGGTGTTATCTCGATCCCAAGCTGGGCGCCATGCACGCTGTCGCCGAAGCCGCTCGCAAGGTGGCCTGCACCGGAGCCTTGCCCGTCGCGGCGACCAACTGCCTCAACTTCGGCAATCCTGAAAAGCCTGAGATCATGGCCCAGCTCTCCTCGGCCATCGACGGCATCGCCGCCGCCTGCACGGTGTTAGGCACGCCTATCACCGGCGGAAACGTCTCGCTCTATAACGAAACCAAAGGCGAAGGCATCTACCCAACACCCGTACTGGGAATCGTGGGCCTCCTCGACGACGTAACCGAGGCCGTGCCCTCCGACTTCGACGGCGGTGGCGATGCCATCCTGTTGCTGTGGCCGGTGCCGCGCGTCGATGAGCCCGATCCAAACATGGACGCCTCGTACCCAGCCGAACCCACCGATGCGGCATCCAGCACTGCCCCCGGCGTCATGGGCACCGAGCCCGTCATCGTATCTGAAGAAGCTCCTCTGACCGAGGAGGAAGCGCCCGCCGAGCTTGCCGCCTTCGGATCCTCGGAGTACGCCAAGGTCGTTCTCGGCCAGCTCTGGGGAACTCCGCCGCCGCTCGACCTGGAAGCTGAAGCCGATCTGCATACCCTTCTCGGCGTCCTCGCCGATCGACAGGTGGTCCACTCTGCCCGCGATCTTGCCGAGGGCGGCATCGCCGTGGCCCTTGCTGAAGCCACCTTCCGCAACGGCGTCGGCGCTAAAGTCGATCAGGAGCAGTCTCTGATGGTGCACCCGCTCTTCGGCCTCTTCGCCGAACCGGCCAGCACCGTCGTCGTCACCGCCGACCCCTCGCAGGTTCGCAACATTGAGGACTTGGCCGAGGAGTACTCCTTCAACGTCGCGCGCATCGGCACCACCGGTGGCGACCGTCTGGAGATCGCCGTCTACGGCGACACCTTCATCTCCGCCTCGATCAGCGAGCTGCGTTCTTCCTGGGCCAACGCTCTTGAAGCCGCACTGCACAACGAGGTGATGGCATGACCCAGCGGTTGTTTCAGGGCATCCCAGGAACTCCAGACATCTCTGAGAAACTTCGCAACACCTCGCAGATCTCTCATCCTGGGCCCACCGCAGGATCGGCGGCTCATGCCGCGGACCACGGCGAAGACCCCAAGCTGCGCGAAGAGTGCGGCGTCGCGGCCATCTACCATCATCCCGATGCGGCGCGCCAGGTCTACCTCGCGCTCTATGCCCTGCAGCATCGCGGACAGGAGTCGGCGGGCATCGCCACCGCCGACGGCCAGCAGCTGGCCAACATCAAGGGCATGGGCCTGGTCAGCGAGATCTTCACCGACGATGTGCTGCAGAAGCTGCCCGGCTCCATGGCCATCGGCCACACCCGTTACTCCACCACCGGCGATTCGGCGCTCTTGAATGCCCAGCCCATCCGCGTGGACTCCACCAAGGGCCTCATCGCCATTGCCCACAACGGCAATCTCGTGAACCTCGGCACCGTCCGCGCCAAGCTGGAGCGCCAGGGCGCGTACTTCCAGACCACCTCGGACTCCGAGATCATCGTGCAGCTCATCGCGCACTCCCGAGCCGGCACGCTGGTCGACGCCATCGCCGACTCGCTTAGCCAGGTCGACGGCGCCTTCTCCATCGTCATGATGACCCGCGACCGCATCTTCGCGGCCCGCGATCCGCGCGGCTTCCGTCCGCTCTCCATGGGACGTATCCGCAACAGCGATGGACCTGACACCATCGTCTTCGCCTCCGAGACCTGCGCCTTTGACCTGCTGCGCGCCGAGTACGAGCGCGACGTGTTGCCCGGCGAACTCGTCATGGTCACCCAGGATGGCGTGACTAGCCGCCAGTACTCCACCGGCGTTCCCCAGTCCAGCTGCATCTTTGAGCACGTCTACTTCGCGCGCCCTGATAGCCGGATCTACGGCCGCTGGGTGCAGGAGAGCCGCGACCAGATGGGCCGCCAGCTCGCCCGCGAGTCGCACGTCCCTGCCGATGTGATCGTGCCCGTGCCCGACTCCGGCGTCACCGCTGCCCTGGGCTACGCCGAGGAAGCGGGTGTGCCGTTCCGCTTCGGCCTCATTCGCAACCACTACGTCGGCCGCACCTTCATCGAGCCGGAGCAGCGGGTGCGCGACTTCGGCGTCAAGCTCAAGCTGAACCCGGTTCGCAATCTTCTGGAAGGGAAGCGCGTCATCCTCATCGATGACTCCATCATTCGCGGCACTACCTCGCGCAAAATCGTGCGCATGGTCCGCGGCGCGGGTGCAAAAGAAGTGCACCTGCGCATTAGCTGTCCTCCCACCATCTCGCCCTGCTTCTACGGGGTCGATACCCCCAGCAAACGCGACCTCATCGCTGCCAATCAGACCATCGAGCAGATCCGCCAGTTCATCGAGGCTGATTCACTGGCGTATCTCTCCCTGGACGGCCTGCTGGAGTGCTGCGCGACGGAACCGGGCACCGGCTACTGTACAGCTTGTTACACCGGCAATTACCCCACCCAGTGGGTCGATGTCGAAGACATCCTGCCCGCCGCCGTCACGCTGTAAGGGAAGCTACCTAGATCGAATGCAGCAGTGTCGGCAACGGCGCGCTGCATTCCGATTTCTCTCGGCCCAGCGGCTATACTCAACTTTCACGCAAACTCAGACAGCACCATCGGAAGAAGCGAAGAATGACTGCCAGAGTCACCATTGACGAAGTGAATCGGGTCGCGGAGCTGGCCCACTTGGAGCTCTCCGCCGAGGAGACCCCGCGCATGGTGGGCGACCTGAACGCCATCCTCGACTACGTGGCCGAGCTCAATGAACTGGACACGACAGGAGTCGCTCCACTAGCTCAGGTCAGCGAGTTGGCGGGTCTCGGCGAGGCCTCCGCGCTGCGCCCCGACGTGATTGAGCCGTCCCTGGACCGCTCCGCCGTCATGTCGCAGGCTCCTGACACCAACGGCGCCTTCTTCAGGGTGCCCAAGGTGATCGAACGCTAGGCTCCTCGTCGGCCCCTGGCACACGGCACCACGCAGCACATCGCGCCCCGTCGGAGCGCAGCGAACCTCCAAGAGGGATACACCTTGGCAACTGAGATCAAGACGACCAAATCGCTCGTTGAAACACCCCAGACGTTATCTGCACTGCGCGACGGCATCGCCTCCGGCACCGTAAAAGCTGCCGATCTGGCCTCTCGCTACTTTGATCGCATCGCCGCCGTCAATCCGCAGCTCAACGTCTATCTCAGCCTCACCAAGGAGCGCGCCTTGGCCCAGGCCGAGCGCATCGACGCCCAGGCTTCCAAGGGCGATCCCTTGCCCCCGCTGGCCGGCATCCCCGTCGGGATCAAAGATGTGCTCGTGATGAAGGGCGCTCCAGCCACTGCGGCCTCCAAAATTCTTGAGGGATACCATCCTCCCTACGACGCAACCTCCGTCACCAGACTCGAACAGGCCGGCGCCGTCCTGTTGGGCAAGATCAACTGTGACGAGTTCGCCATGGGTTCCTCCAACGAGAACTCCGCCTACGGCCCAGTGCGGAACCCAGTCGATACCGATCGCGTTCCCGGCGGCTCCAGCGGCGGCTCTGCTGCTGCCGTGGCGGCCAACATGGCCGTGGCCACCCTGGGAACCGACACGGGCGGCTCCATCCGCCAGCCCGCCAGCTTTTGCGGAGTGGTCGGAGTCCTGCCCACCTACGGCCGTGTCTCCCGCTACGGCCTCATCGCCTTTGCCTCTTCTCTGGACCGCGTTGGCCCCTTCGCCGGCAATGTGCGCGATGCCGCCACCCTCCTGGGAGTGATCGCCGGCCACGATCCCAAGGACGCCACCAGCTCTCCGGCCCCGGTTCCCGACTTCGCCGCCGAGAGCGACAAGCCGGTCGAAGGCCTGCGCATCGGCGTTCCGGCCGAGTACTTCGCCGAGGGCCTGGACCCCGAGGTTCGCGCCGCCATCGAGAAGGGAATCGACGCCCTCAAAGCCGCCGGCTGCAGCATCAAGCCCCTCTCCCTGCCGCACACCAAGTACGCCATCCCCACCTACTACCTGGTGGCCACCGCCGAAGCCAGCGCCAACCTTGCCCGCTTCGACGGCGTTCGCTATGGCTATCGCTCCAAGGACTCCGACACCCTCAGCTCCATGTATCGCCACTCTCGTGACGAGGCCTTTGGCGCCGAGGTCAAGCGGCGCATCCTGCTTGGGACCTACGCCCTCTCCGCCGGCTACTACGACGCCTACTATGGCAAAGCTCAGCAGGTCCGCCGCCTTCTGGCGGAGGAGTTCCTGCGTGCCTTCGCGGACGTCGATGCCATCGTCACCCCCACCTCGCCCGTGCCCCCCTTCAAGCTGGGTGAGCGCACCGGAGACCCGCTTGCCATGTACTTGGCCGACATCTACACCGTCACCGCCAGCCTGGCCGGCATCTGTGGCGTGACCGTTCCCTGCGGAACCACCTCCGCCGGGCTGCCTGTCGGCATGCAGGTTCTCGCCGCGCACCTCAACGAAGGCACCGCGTTCCGCGTCGCTCGCGCCGTGGAGACCGCAAAAATTTAGGCTAAAATCGCATCGATCACCCGACGCGATTTCGCTGGCTGGCGAAGACCTCAACCCAACCGGGCCTTGTAACAAGGGCACGGCTTTAGCCGGGCCGCTACGACACGCAACACACAAAATGTTTCGGGCTTCAGCCCCTGCAAGTATCTAGGACGCTGTCCCGGGCTCCTCACTGATGTCCAACCAAGGAGCGCCACCGTCATGCACGAACGACGGAATTTCTTCGCCTTCTTTGCCGTGTGCCTTGCCCTCACCGCTTCCGCTCTGGCCGCGCCCCGCAAATCCCACACCGTCCTGCTGAGCATCCCCAGAAAGGTTCCCTACTCCAAAGCCGGCGACCCGGCCGGCGCGCTGCCCGGCGAGGACACCCTCAAAATCCGCGCCCTTCTCGTCGACGGCGCCGTGAAAGATTGGACCACCGGCGATCTCCACGACGTCACCGACCGCAGCTTTGTCGTGCGCCGCGCCCTTCGTCTGAACGACATGCTGCCCGGTGATTCGGCCAAGCCTCCCCGGCCTCCCCAGTGGGTCTGGCAGCGCGGCCCTTGGCTGCTGGTGGATCGCAGCACCGGCCACATCGTCCCCCTCAAGCTGCCCGACTACGATCCCGGCGTCAGCCAGGTCAGCTGGTTCCGCGACTACGCTGCTTACTGCGGTATCTCCACCGCAGGAAAGAATCTCTACGCAGTGGTGGCCCAACTCGCCGTCCGCAAGCCGGTGCTGGCAAAGAAGCTGGCCGCCTTGTCCACCGAGTCTCTCGCCTCCGCGGACCGCACCTGTGCTCCGCCCGAATGGCAGCGCGACCCCCTGCGGGTGACCTTCCATCCCACCGGACGAGACCCCGCCAGTTTCGACGTCACGCTCCGCTCTGCTGTTCTGGTGGAAGACGCGGACGAGGAAACCGAATCCAAGGCTTCCCGGCCGGACTAGCCCGTCCCGTCCAGCTACTCCGGCGCACGGCCCGCCTGCTCCTGGTAGCAGGGGAGGGAAAAGATTTCCATCTTCCCCTCCGGCAAGAGGTCTCGGGCATCGCAATCTGATACGCGCAGGATCGAGAAATGCCGCGCCCGACAGCCTTCTCAGCCCTTTCGTACCTTGACATGCCCGTGGCTGCGCGTATCTTATCTTGCTAGGCACTCTTTGGGGATCCGTCCGGTTACAAACTGCAGGAAATGCCGCAGATCTCCGGCTGCGGAGTCCCGGGCTTGCCGTGTCGAACAGGAAGCAGACGGTTTGGGGTGCAAGTGTCCGTGCGCGCAGGCGCAAAGCAGCTAGGCTCTGTTGTCCGAGCCTGGCCCGGCGCGGCCCCGGCCATATCTGGACGATTCCCGGAGACCAATCTTCATGAGACGTGGGCATGTAAATGCCTGAGTGCGTCTCAGCCTGACATGCCGGGCTTAAACGGCTGCAGGCGGTAAAGGATGAGTGTGGCAATCAGTCTCGCAATCTTTGCGGCTTCGCCTGCCGGCGGAAGTCCTCTCACAATGCTTCTGCCTTTATTGCTGATCCCCGTGCTGTACGTGGTCATGATCCGCCCCCAGCAGAAGCGTCAAAAGCAGTGGCAGCAGATGCTCTCCAGCATCAAGCCGGGAGACAAAATCACCACCGCGGGCGGCGTCCGCGGCGTCATTCTTTCCATCAAAGACGATGCCATCATCCTCAAGGTAGCTCCCGATGGCATCAAGATGGAAGTCGCCAAGAGCGCCATCGCTTCGGTCACTACCCAGGAGTCCTCCGCTTCCTGATCGGCCCGCCACGTCGCGGGCTTTTATCCTGTTTGGGCGCCTCGCGCTTTACCCTTTTTGGAATAGAGACTTGCAACCATGAAGAAGAATCTCAAAGGCAAAGTTGCGCTGATCTTCGCCGTCCTGCTGATCTGCCTGTACGGCATCTTCGGCATCCCCGGCGGCGTCAGCGGAAAGGCGCTCACAGACGCCCTGACCAATCGCATTCACCTGGGCCTCGACCTCAAAGGCGGCGCGCACCTCATCCTCGCCGTGGAAGTCAAAGAAGCGGTCAGCGCTGAAACCGACAACACCGTCGCCAGCGTTCAGCAGGACCTCAAGAAGGCGAATCTCACCTTCTCCCGCGTCTACAAGCCCGATCCCAGCAAGATCACGGTGATCGCGGTGGAAGGTACCACCCCGGCCAGCTCCTCCACCGTCCGCTCCACGCTCGACTCCAAGTACGGCACCGAGTATGACGTGTCCAGTGGCGCCAACGGCTCCTGGACCCTCACCATGAAGCCGAACTACGAGAACGATCTCGAAAAGCGCACCGTCTCTCAGGCCATTGAGACCATTCGCGATCGCGTAGACACCCTGGGCGTCAGCGAGCCCGTCATCCAGGAGTACAACCTCGGCGCCAACCAGATCCTCGTCGAACTGCCCGGCATCTCCGATCTCGATCGCGTCAAGAGCATCATTCAGTCCACCGCGCGTCTTGAGATCCACCCCGTGGTCGGCGGCCCTTATCCGAGCGAGCAGGCTGCCCTGCAAACCCTGGGCGGCACCCTGCCCCCGGATGACGTGATCATGCGCGGCAATGTGTCACCCACCGCCAGCTCTGACCAGGACAACGTCTATGTTCTGCAGCGCGCCGCGGTCGTGGCCGGCAACCAGTTCCGCTCCGCTGACCCCGCCACGGACCCCAATACCGGCCAGCGCATCGTCCGCTTCACCCTGACCAACGAAGCCGGCGACAAGTTCTACGACTACACCAGCCACAACATCGGCAGCGCCATGGCCGTGGTCATGGGCGGCCGCGTGCGTGAAGTGGCCAACATCAAGGGAGCCATCCGCGACACCGGCGAGATCGAAGGCACCTTCAGCGAAGATGAGGTCACCACCCTCTCCAAGCTGCTCCGCACCGGCGCTCTGCCCGCCTCGCTCAATGAGATCGAGACCCGCACCGTGGGCGCCTCACTGGGTGCCGACTCCATCAAGGAAGGCGTCACCGCCGCCGTCGTCGGCATGCTGGTCGTTATGGCCTTCATGCTCGTCTATTACCGTGGAGCGGGCATCAACGCCGACCTGGCTCTGATCCTCAACCTGATCATTCTGCTCGGCTTCATGGGTGGCGTCGGAGCCACGCTCACGCTGCCCGGTATCGCTGGCGTCATCCTCACCATCGGTATGGGCGTGGACTCCAACGTGCTGATCTTCGAGCGCATCCGCGAAGAAATCCGCGCCGGCAAAGCCGCCTCCGCCGCCGTGGATCAGGGCTTCGCCCACGCCTGGATCACCATCGTCGATACCCACGTCACGACCATCGTCTCCGCCGCCATCTTGTTCATGTTCGGAACCGGTCCCATCAAGGGCTTTGCCACCACGCTGACCTTCGGCTTGCTGGCTAACCTGTTCACGGCGGTGTTCGTCTCGCGCACCATCTTCGACGCACACCTCAACAAGATCAAGCCCGGCGAGATGGTATCGATCTAGGGACAAGCTCCTGGCCACTGGCTTCTAGCCGCTGGATGGCCGCAGGACAGCCGAGAAGGCTGCTTCCCGCACGAGCAAGCTAAAGGCTAGAAGCTGGAAGCTAGCAGCTAGGAGAACAGATTCAGTGGAATTCTTTCGCAGCGTAAATATCGACTGGCTCGGGAAGAAGTGGTACTTTCTCGGCTTCTCTTTGATCTTCAGCGTGGCCGGCGTGCTCTCCATGGCCTGGCACGTACATACCATCGGCAGCATCGTGCCCTTGGGCGTCGACTTCCGCGGCGGCACCGAGGTGCAGGTGCAGTTCGCGAATCACCCGGATATCGGCGCCATCCGCCAGGCCATCGACAAGGCCGGCATCCGCGATGCCAAGATCCAGCCCTTCGGCGGCGAAGCCAGCCGCAATGAAGTGCTGATCAGCCTGCCCGAGCAGAAGAACGAGAACGCTCTCGATACCGGCCGCCAGGAGATCGTCAACGGCCTCAAGGCCAATTACAACAACCCCTTCGACGCCGATAAAGGCGTCAAGGTCGACGTCGTCGGACCCACCGTCGGCCACCAGCTCCAGACCAAGGCCTTTATGGCCACTCTCTACTCGCTGCTGGGCATGCTGGTATATCTCTGGTTCCGCTTCCAGCTGATCTACGGCGTAGCCGCCGTGGTGGCCTGCTTCCACGACACCCTGATCACCGTGGGCGCCTTCGCCCTCACCGATCAGGAGATCAGCCTGACGGTGATCGCCGCCATCCTCACCCTGGTCGGCTACTCCATGAACGACACCATCGTGGTCTTCGACCGTATTCGCGAGAACCTGCGCATGAGCCGTCGCGAATCCCTGCCCGATGTCGTGAACCGCAGCATCAATC
Source organism: uncultured bacterium (assembly GCA_966443485.1). Lineage (GTDB taxonomy): Bacteria > Acidobacteriota > Terriglobia > Terriglobales > Acidobacteriaceae > Telmatobacter. The sequence continues at coordinate 9,160 of CBJOJD010000121.1, forward strand.
AGACGCTGAGCCGGACCGTCCTGACCTCCGGCCTCACCTTCCTCACCGTGCTCTCCCTGTTCATCTTCGGTGGCCAGGTCCTGCGCGGCTTCTCCTTCGCCCTGGTCATCGGCATCCTCATCGGCACCTACTCCTCCATCGCCGTGGCCGCCCCCATGCTGGTGGCCTACCAGGAGTGGCGCGCCGGCAAGGGCAAAAGCGTCGCCCTTCCCGCCGCCAAGCGCGTCCGCACTTAAGCACCTCCGCCAGAGCAAGATCGAAGCCTCAACTTCGGTCTTGCCTTGGCCATGTTGGAAACGTTACCTTTGTACGCATCCGCCTGGCGCATCCGGCTCCGTCCCTCCCGCTCCAGGTACTCAGGCAATACGATTTTCTCCGTACCAATCCCCGTGTTTTGCACCTCGGCTGCCCGCAGAATGCATACCCCAAAACACGCAGATGAAACGGTTTTCACGCGGGCTTTGCCAGCTCAACGTTTCTTCTGATATAGGTTGAGCACGTTCACTGATGGCGAACTGGAACCACGGGAACACTTTCACATCCCGCGGTGTCTAACTAGAGGTACACCACACTCGATTCGAGGCTGGCCATGTTTGAAGATTCCACATTTGAATCCGGCGGCAAGATCAAGAGCAAAAGCAAGTATTGGATGATCGCGACGTTCTGCATCAACGGCTCGATCCTTTTGCTCCTCATCCTGATTCCGCTGATTTACCCCGAGGCGCTGCCTAAAGCGATGATGCAAACCATGCTCGTCGCCCCGCCGCCCCCGCCACCGCCGCCGCCACCGCCGCCACCGGCCGCCCCAGTGCATGTGGTCCACGTGCAGTCGGAGCTGATGAACAATCAGCTCGTCGCCTCGACCAAGATTCCTAAAGACATCAAGCAGGTCGCCGAGAAGGAAGCTCCGCCTTCCCAGAACTTCGGCGTGGCCGGCATGGAAGGCCTGGGTGGCTCCCCGGGCGGCGTGATCGGTGGCCTCTTCCAGGGCGCCGCTACCACTCCCAAGGTCAAGGCCGAGGCTCCCAAGAAGGTCAGCATCTCCGGCGGTGTGGCGCAAGGTATGTTGCTGCAGAAGACCACCCCGATTTACCCCCCGATTGCCAAGGCGGCTCGCGTCTCCGGTACCGTGGTCCTCCAGGCCACGATCTCCAAGTCCGGTACCATCGAGAACCTGCGCGTGATCAGCGGCCCGGCCATGCTGCAGAGCGCCGCGACGGACGCGGTTCGCAACTGGCGCTATCGCCCCTACCTGCTGAACGGCGAGCCGGTGGAAGTAGAAACCACCGTCAATGTCATCTTCAGCTTGGGTGGTTGAGAACTCCGTGGCCCTTTTTCGCATCCATGAAGAAGGGCCTTGCTTTTGGCCCGAATGCGCCTGCGCATTCCCAATGTGTCTCCAGAAAATTTAGTTGAGGGTTAGCAGTGCAATGGAGCTGGCGCGTCCCTACCCTGAGCGGCAGCCTGCATGTTCCCGTAAGACTGGGGTTTTTCTGAAGATGCCGCACCTCGATCGCAAGTCAGCTGTAGTTCACAAGCAAACTCCGTAGGAGGAACGATTCAAGTGATTCTCGCTCAGCTCGCACATTTTGCTTCGCATACCGTCAGCAGCCTGGCCTTCTTCCAGGAAGGCGGGGAGACCGTCGGCTTCAGCCCCATGCAGCTGTGGGCCCACATGGGATACTTGGCCAAGGCCGTGGCCGTCATCCTGTTCATCGAGTCCATCTGGTCCCTCGCCGTCATGATCGACCGCTACCTGTACTTCTCAGCGGCCCGCAAGCAGTCCCGCGAGTTCGCTCCCAAGGTCGCCGGCGCCCTCAAGGACAGCAAGCTCGAAGAAGCCATCAAGATCGCTGACCGCAACAAGAAGTCGCACCTCGCGGAAGTCGTCACCGCTGGCCTGCAGGAGTTCCGCGTGTCCTCCGGTCTGGCCACCGAAGAGACCATCGAGAGCTCGCAGCGCGCCCTGGAGCGTGCCGAAGCCATCGTTCACGCCAAGCTCAAGAGAGGCCTCAGCGTTCTGGCCACCATCGGCGCCACCGCCCCCTTCGTGGGACTGTTCGGCACCGTCGTCGGCATTCTGAACGCCTTCCAGCAGATCGCCACCCAGAAGACCTCGGGTATCGGCGCGGTCGCCGGCGGTATCTCTGAAGCTCTGGTCACCACCGCCTTCGGTCTGCTCGTCGCCATCCCGGCCGTTATGGCCTTCAACTACTTCACCGGCCGCGTGGAAGCGTTCGACGTCGAGATGGATAACTCCTCGAGCGAACTCATCGACTACTTCATCAAGCAGTCCCACAAGCGGTAAGCAAACTGCCAGTTGCCTGAGCGGGATCCAAGCAGGACGGGAGAGCGGCACTCTCTCCCGTCCTCCGATTCCAACTCGCCGCAATCCTGGCAACGATACGCCTAAAAATCCAAGGCACGGAGTCCCACGATGGGAGTTTCAGTACGAAACGAAGGCGGCAATATCAGCTCCAATATCAACGTCACCCCCATGGTCGACGTCATGCTGGTGCTGCTCATCATTTTCATGGTCATCACCCCCATGCTGCAGAACAAGGTCTCTGTCGACATGGCTAAGGTGGACAACCCGGTCGCGATGCCCGACGCCGATAAAGAAGACGCCATTGTGGTCGCCATCACCCGCGACGGCAGCGTGTTCCTCGGCCAGAACCGCGTGGCCCTCTCCGAGCTGGGCGGCAAGGTTCGGGATCAGTTGGCCGATAAGCCCGGCAAAACCATCTATGTTCGTGCGGATGCGCGCGCCCAGTTCCGCGGCGTGGAAGACGCCATCGACGCTGTGCGTACCGCAGGCGTGGATGAGGTCGGCCTCTTGACGCAAAAGCGCGAAGCCGGCGGCGGCGCAGGCGGCGAATAACCGCGCCCGCAGTTCAACGATTTTCGAAGGAACCGAGGAGTTTACAGCCATGGCAATGTCAATGGGGGGCGGGGGTGGCTACTCGTCCGACATCAATGTAACGCCAATGATCGACGTTCTCCTGGTGCTGCTCATCATCTTCATGGTGATCGTGCCGGTGACGCCCAAGGGCCTGGATGCATTGGTGCCCCAGCCGCCCAAGAATCCCAACCAGAGCCAGCCCAACGACCGCACCATCGTCGTCCAGGTCATCAAGGCCGGCGGCGGTCCCTTGCAGTACAAGATCAACGAGACCCCCGTCAACAAGAGCGAGCTCTTGGGTAAGCTCACCGAGATCTACTCCAACCGCGCCGAGCGCGTGATGTTCGTCAAGGGCGACGACGACGTGAACTTTGCCGCCGTTGCTGAAGTGATCGACATCGCCAAAGCGGCCAACGTGGATCACATCGGCTTGATGACTCCTAAGATCCTGGCTGGGCAATAGGCCGCTGCGTTTCGGCCTCTTGCTCGCCCGCAGCAGGGCATCCCACGATGCCCTCGTAGCTCCTGCGGACCTGCGGCTTCAAGCAAGCTAGGATCGATACATCGCGCCCCTTAAGCTCTCGTCCCGGACAGAAACGCTGCCGATTCATCCCGGCCGGTATCCGTTTTCCGGTCGGCGGCAGGAGTACAATTTGATTTCCACCCTGGTTTCGGAATCTCCCGCCCGTGGCCAGTTGTGTGTCAAGTTTTCCAGGCGCGCGATGGTTAGGCACGGCCTGAAGGAGAAGGATAGAGACATGAATCGACCCGCAAGAATTACGGCGCTCGCGGTGGCCCTGGGCGGCATAGTGCTTTCCATGAGCGGGTGCAACCGCCTCGCAGCCCGTGATCAATTGAACAAGGGAGTGGATGCATACAAAGCTGCCCACTACGAAGAAGCCATCGGGCATTTCCAAAAGGCGACTGAGCTCGATCCCAGCCTCCCTATGGCCAAGAGCTATCTGGCCACGGCCTTGGCGCAGAACGTTGTCCCCGGTCTCGATACTCCGGACAACATGAAGACCGCCAACCAGGCTATCGACATGTTCAAAGAGGTCCTCGCCAAGGACCCCAGCGACGTCAACAGCCTCAAGCAGATCGCCGGCATCTATTTCAGCATCAAGAAGTTTCCTGAAGCCAAGGAATGGCAGAAGAAGGTCCTCGCGGTTGATCCCAAGGACGCTGAAGCCGCCTACACCATCGGCGTGATCGACTGGACCCTGGCCCACGAAAACACCCTCAAGGTCCTGGTGCCCGCCGGCATCAATGACGATGGCGAGGGCAACGTCAAGGCTCCCAAAAAGCTCCTCGAGCAGATCAAGTCTGAGAACGCTCCGCTGGTGGCCGAAGGCCTCGACTACCTGAATCAGGCCGTCAGCAATCGCCCCAACTACGACGACGCGATGGCCTACCTGAACCTCACCTATCGCCGCAAGGCGGACGTGGACTATCAGGATGCCAACGCCGTCAAGACCGACGTGCAGCAGGCCAAGGACTGGAGCGCGAAGGCCATGGGCACTCGCAAGGAAAACGAAGAGAAGAAGGAAAAGTCCACCGGCGGCGGTATCGTCATGGACGCCAACGGCAACATGAAGTAGCCCTCTTCCACCTGCTCAACACAAAGGCCTCCGCATCGCGGAGGCCTTTGTGCTTTCATCGAAGCTCTTCCATCCAGCCGGACTGGAGCTTCCAGCTGACCTCTCCCTCAGAGCCGACCCTTCCTCAAAGCCGACCCTCCCTCAGACCCGAGCCGTCCTCAGAGCCGACCCC
>CBJOJD010000122.1:0-13813 GCA_966443485.1 uncultured bacterium
GTGGTGCAGAACGCAGTCAACCTGCCTTCGCTCAGCCATGAAGAGTACGTGCAGCGTGCCCCCTACATCGATCTGGCCGGACGCCTCGGCGCATTTCTGGCGCAGACCAACAAGGGCGGCATTGAGGGCATTGAACTGGTCTACGGTGGCGCTCTGACTGAAGCCAAGACCGAGCTGGTGCGCAACGCCGCCATCGCCGGATTACTGCAAGGTCTCGAGAACGTGAACCGCATCAACGCGGCTGCAGTCGCTGAAGAGCGTGGTGTCCGCGTTCACGAAAACAAGCAGGATGGATATCGCGGTGCAACCACCACGCTCTCCATTGAGTTGCGCTCGGCTTCGGGAACCAGCCATGTCACGGGAACCGTGATTCATGGCGAGCAGCCTCGCCTGTTGGAGTTCGATGGCATCGATGTCGAAGCTCCGCTCGAGGGCAATCTGCTGGTCTGCCGCAACCTCGACGTTCCCGGCGTGATCGGCAAGATCGGTACCCTGCTCGGCGAACACGGCGTGAACATCGCGAACTTCGCTCTCGGCCGCGAACGCGGCGGCAAGCAGCCCGTCAAAGCCCTGGCCGTGGTCCAAGTCGACGCTCCGGTCGCCGGCAATGTGCTCGATGCCTTGACCAAGATCGAAGCATTGCTCGAAGCCAAGCTCGTCACCCTCTAGTTCCGTTTTTGCTTCACCTCGTCCTCGCACCACATTTCGGAGCATTGTGCGGCACATTGTGTGTCGTACAATGCCACCGGAACCCACCCGCTGCGAGGCTCATGTCCCGATTACTCATCTTGTTGGATCCGTCGGTCATGGCCATGGCCGCTCTCTTTCTTTCCGTCCTCTGGATGTTGCGCGACGAGAAGGACAAGACCCGTCCGCTGTTGGTTATCGCCATGGTGATCAACTTCTTCTATGGCACCGTTCTCATGTATGTCATGAACAAAGAGAGCGGGCTGGTGCCGTGGAAATACGACTACATCCTGTTTCACCTGGATCAATCACTGGGCGTATCCGCTCCGAAGATCGCCGCTTTGCTTCACCCGGTAGGACGCCTTCCCCTGGCCGTCACCTACGAGGTCATGGTTCCGATGATGATCCTCTGGTTCGTAGTCGGCCGCAGTCACAACGTAGCCAAACCACTGGTGCTCGCCTATGTGGCGGAGATGGTCGCGGGCCCTCTGCTCTATGCAGTCGTCCCGGGCTGTGGCCCCCGCTATGCCTTCGGACCCGCCTGGCTTCATCCACCAGCGATAGCTGCAGAAGTGGTGCGGCTGAGCGGAATGCCCAATGCGTTTCCCTCCCTGCACATGGCCACCGCGCTGCTTTTCGTACTCTTCGCGCGTAGCAAAGGCTGGCGCAGCGTTGCACTGATCTTCTTAGCGGCCACTGCGGCAGGAACCATCTCTACGGGAGAGCACTATGTCATCGACCTGGTGCCTGGCTTGATCTTTGGCTGCTTCGCCGCCTGTATGGCGCAACGCCAGTGGCGAACAGCCGCGTTGTGCGCAGGCCTGGTGTTGACCTGGTCCTTCGGCGTGCGTCTCGCCTACGGAACTCTTCTCGAGCACGGCGCTGTGCTGCAAGCCCTCATCGTGCTCACGTTGATCACGACCGCGGGTATCGTGATCAAAGAATGGCTAAAGGCACCTACTCCGCAGCTGCTCTAAAGAAGCTCGGCCGGGATCAACGCGTGGAAGACAAAACCGGCTGGCACTCGAGCTGATCGCCCACTTGAGCACCCGCGTCCGCTGCGCTTCCAGCGCGCAACTCCAACACCGAGTGCGCCCGTAGACAGCCAGAGATGCGGCTGCGCGGAACACAATGTCGGATCTTGACGATGCGCCGGCTGCGATCAAGGTACACAAGATCGATGGCAATGCGCATTCCGAAGGTGTGAACCGCCTCGCACGGCGCGATCCACAGCCCTTCGCCGGGAGCCAGCTCGTCGACACCAAGCAGCCCCTTTCGGCGGCGTGCGCCGTGGTCGGCCACTTCGACATGGCTTGCGAGCTCGTTTTGTCGGGTGAGGTTCACAACGCGCACGTACTCCGCGCGCGCTGCTCGTTTCTTGAGGATGCGGCCGCCAAGCTCAAGGAGAGACGACCGCAATCCAGTGATACTCCGCATCGCCCTACTTCGCGGAAGTCGGCGAGTAGCCGCCTTCCAGCACCAATTCCTTCTTGGGCTTGAGACTCTCGATCAACGTCTCCTGCGGAATCGTTGTGGGCGCCGCTGGCGTCTGCGATCCGGCTGCCTTGGCGTCAGGTGTATGCATCGGAATGTTCGAGTTCGATGGCAGGAACGCCTCCGGATACTTCAGGTGCGGAAGCTCTGCACCCGCCGGGATCGGCTGAACCAACTCAGGTGTAACGATCACGATGAGCTCGGTGTTTGATTTGGTGCGCGAGATCGACTGGAAGAACTTGCCCAGCACCGGAACATCGCCGATGAACGGAATCTTCTGGAAGGTCTCTGTCTCGCGATTGTCGAGCAAGCCGCCGATGGCGAAGCTCTGTCCCTCGGTCAGCTCGACCTCGGTCTTGACCTTGCGCATGTTCAGGGCCGGCACATCGAAACCGGAAATCTGCACGCCGTTGGTGAAGTCAAGCGAGCTCACCTCGGGCGCTACCTGCAGATGAATCGTTCCCCGCGGAGTGATGGTGGGGATGAAGTTCAAGCGCACGCCATACTCTTTGAATTGAATGGTCACCGCAGACCCGGTATTCGACCCAGCAGAGCCAGCCTGAATCACCGGGAACGGGTATTCGCCTCCGGCCAGGAAGCTGCCCTGTTCTCCGTCTTCAGCCAGAACATTGGGCTCCGCCAATACTTCCACCAAGCCCTTCTCCTGCAGCGCTTGAATGGTGGCACCCAGGTCCAGTCCTGGGAAGTACGCCAGCATGTTCAACTCGTTCGAGAACGTAACTGTACGTGTCGTCGAACCGTTGGAATTGGGAGTCCAGCTGAGGCTGGGTGGAAAGAACTGGCCCGTGGTCACGCCGGCAATGGTGTTTCCCAGACCGGTGCTAAACAGGTTGATGCCCAGTTGCTGGCTGCGCGTGCGGTCAACGCTGGCGAAGATCACCTTAAGCAAGATCTGAGGCTTGGCCTGGGGCACCTGAACGCTGAGCAGGTTCACCACCTTGCCCGCCACGCTGGCGATCGCCTCCGCGTGCTGCGAGCTGATCAGATCTTTTGCCAGTCCACTCAGGAAGACGGAGCCGTACTCCACATTGACCTTGATGTCTTGACCAGGAAGCTCCTTGCGCAGCTCGCGACGGACCCCGTCCAGCTTGTCATTCACATCGGCCTGGCTGGCACGCACCGTGATGTTGAAGAACTCGCGGCTGCCGCCCTTCTCCCAAACAATTAAGCTCGTCTCGCCCTGGCCCTTACCATTCACCATGATCTCCGTGGGGCTGATGGCGGTCGCCTCTGCTACTGTGGCCAAACCGATCGCCACACGCTGCACGGGTTGCGCACAGTCCAACAGCACCGAGCGGCCCACGACCACGGAAAGGTCGTTGGTGGAATCCTGATGCGAGATATTCGAAGCGGATGCATTGCCGGCCTGCACGGCCATCTTGGCTGCGGGTGCCTGGGCATAGCCCACGCCGCAAGCCAACAAGATCGAGGCAACGAGAGGACGATAGTTCATCGCTGGCCTCCAGGAGCACTGAACTTCTGCTCCACGCGCTGTGAGCCATTAAGCACTTCCACCGAAACAGACTGGGGAGCAGGAGCCGCCTTCTCCACGTGCTTGGCGGTCACCGGGCTGGGATTGGCGGACGGCCCACGCACCCCACCGAACAGATTGCTCATCGCCGAGCCCGAAACCTGGGCCATCTGTGTATCGAGCGGATTACGCAGGACCAGCTGAATGTGAGTCTCGTTGCTGGCCAGGCTCAGCACTTCTGCCTGTTCCGGCGTAACCAGCAGATTCACTACGTGTACCTGCTGCGGCTTGCCTTGGGTGTCCTTCTGAATGTCGGTTCCAGCGGAAAGAACCTCGATGTTCTGCAACAGGGTCTTTACCAGCGGCCCCTGATCGGGCCGTGCGCCCCCCGGAGGATCTCCGGAGATCAGCACATCGACGCGCATGCCCGGTGTAACGAAGCCGGCGACACCGACTACCTCGTCCACCTTCACTGCGCAAGCCCGCATGCCCGGACGGATGGTGGCAGCCAAGCCGCCTCCCGAGCCAGGCGGAGCCAGGCGCGAATCGAAGATCGGCTCGCCCTGGTACAGCGCGGTCATCACTCCGCGGCCAATGGCGTCGACAGGCTTAATGAGGGCACCTTTGGGCGCTGCTCCCACCACCTGGATCGTGGTGAGGTCAGAGGCGGCCAAAACGGTGCCGACTTTAATGTCGCTGGCTGCCGCGATCACGCTGGTGGTGCTCACCGTGTGCACCGCCGCGGCACGCTTGCCGACCATGCGATACACGCCGAACGAGCACATCGCGGCAATCAAGAACGCTAGCAGCAGAACGGTCATCAATCTTCGATTCATAAGAACGTCGACCTGTAAAAAAGTGGATGCTCCTTTGCTTATCGGCAGCTTCCAGCAGAAGGTCAACCGATAGCTGGAAAAGGGCGAACACGTGCCAATTGTGGAATTGGAATCTCCTAATGCCCAAGCTCGTCCTCGGGACCTTTACGTGCAGCATGCGCACCGAAAGGCTCCGCCCGCAAGACCGCGTTCGACCGGCCCGCAGCGCGCTTTCGGCGGAGACGCAGCCCATGAGCAGCTCCGGTCTGGTCAGCATCTTCGAACCGCAACCTCGTCCGGCCAAGGCGCTGTCTTCCATGGCCGTTTCGCTGCTGTTGCATGGCGTGGGACTGACAATCTTTGGCCTGGGATTGCTACGGGCTCCGCGCATCAAAGCCACGCCGCAGTACTACACCATGCGCCATCTGGATCTCACTGCTCCGGCCTACAAGCGCCAGGAGACGACAGACTCGACGCTGCCTTATCCCTCCCCGGAACTCCTCGCCCAGCTTTCTCTTGACGCCGAAGATGTGAACGCTCGCGCAGAGGCCTTGCAACAGATGCTGCATGCGATCGAAGGACCGCAGACCCTAATCCAGCCGAAGCTCAAGGTGCAACCCCCGCAAGCGGTGCCCGTCCCGGTCGCCACCACGCTGATCTGGACTCCCGAGCTCAACTCTCCTCAGGAAATCACCGCACCCGCACCGGCACCACCCACCGCGGCCACCAGCAAACCGTCGTTCGATGCTCCCAACGAAGAGCTCACCCTGGCGCCGCAGGCCGTAACCGGAGCCCATACGCCAGCTCAAGCCAGCCCGCTGGTTGCGGGCAGCAGCTCCCCTGTGGTGGTGCACGCAAAATCCGATGTGCAAATGGCTCCCGCGATGGCGGTCACCAGCACGCACACGCCCTCCCCGGCCGCCGTACTCTCCATCTCCGATCAGCAGATGGTCCAGGGCAGAGTCATACTGCCTCCCGTGAACCAAACTCACTCAGTCACGCGCGCAGGCGATCGGGCTCTCGATTCAACGGCCCCAGGCAGTACGATGCAGGTGCTCGGGAGCAATGCAGGGACGGGCGGGCAAGCATCAGCCGAGCACATCCAACTCCCCAGAAATGGCAAATTCGGCGTAGTGGTAGTGGGCTCGATGCTCAGCGAGCAGTATCCAGAGACTCAGCAGATCTGGGGCAGCCGCGCGGCTTACACCGCTTACATCCACGTGGGATTGAGCCGGAACTGGATCCTTCAATACGGATCCACCCCCCCCCAAGACGAAGTGAGCGACAAGCTTGAGGCACCCTGGCCCTACGACATCGAGCGGCCCAACGATGTGGCAAAGGATCTAAATGCCGACGCACTGATCGTCCACGGCGTTGTGAGCGATGTCGGCAGTTTCGCATCGCTGCAGATCGTCTTTCCGCCGGAATACCCGCATGGCGATGCCGTTCTGTCCGCTCTCCAACAGTGGCAGTTCCGTCCCGCCAAGCAAGGCGGGAAAGCTGTAGCAGTGGAAGTTCTGCTGATCATCCCCAACGAAGCGGACTAACCTCGAACCCACGCGGCCAGAGATTTAGCTCCCGCCCCTGCTCTCTAATGCACCTGCATCGCGATCAGCGCTGGTTGCTCGATGTTGCTCTTCGCAAACTCCATGCCTACGCCGTCTTCACCCCATCGACATACGGTAAGTGTTACCGTAGCCGGATCGTTCAAGCAGGATTGCGCAGGATCGGTGTGCTGAAACCTTAGCTTCACCTCTGAGCCCACTGGCCATCTTTCTGGAGTGATCAGATACAGTCCCGTGGCGCTAATATCTCGGATCCCATGCACCTTCGACTGTGTGCCCTCGGCATCGCAAGCGACCATTCGCGGCCAGCGCTGGCGTGCGGCTTTGCGATGTTCAGGTTCCGCATAGCGCTCCAGCCAATCTACAAAGCTTGCGCCAGGCATCAGCGGAGGCTCCGCATCGCTCTCACCGCGCAAGCGGGATTCCATCTGCTTGGCCTCGCAGATCACGAGCTGATTGCCAGGCTGCGTCTGCGAAGACAAGATGGTCCGCACGGGCAGCACCAGTACACTCTCGGCGCCAGGATGATGGGGTACAAATCCGAGTCCCAGGAATGCCTCAGCGACATGCAGGACCCGATGCGCGCTATCCAGATAGACCAGATCGCAGCGCGATAGAAAGCCAATAAAGGCGTGTTTGCGTCCTATGATCCAGCGGCCCTCGTCCCGCCGTTGTGATGGTCTGCGCCATCCGGCAAAAGGCCCCTTTCCCACGGTTACCCCAAGACTCAAAAAACATTCACTCGCCTGGTTATAGGCACAGTAGCGGCACGTCGGCATGTTCGTCCCAACCCTCACCAAGTTCCACAGCAGTCCCCCAAAAAGTATGCAGTTGCAGGCGTCGATCGCATCACGCAGAGGTGCGATGGCCGGCTGCTTGTGGCCGGCTCTGCGAGCCTGGTCTCTCGTGCTAGCTGCACCAGAGATATCGAGTGAGCGGGATGCCGGCCGCATGCGGCGAGACCGGCACCCTCTTCACGCGTTTGAGAGAGACTCCGCGAGCGCGCGGGTCTCTTGTTTCGGGTGACTACTTCACCCGCGTGCGACGGCGCTGAACCAACAGTCCCAGCACCAGGACAAAGAGAACACCGGCGACGATCCGGATAATCAAAGCGTTGTCCATTTCAGGTCTCCTTTCTCTCTCAATGCGCGAGAAAATCTTTAAATGTCTCCGACATGAGGATGACTGCCGGTCCCAAGGTCACTAGAAAAAGGCAGGGAAAGATGAACAGGACCAGCGGGAAGATCAACTTCACCGTAGTCTTGGCCGCCATCTCCTCGACCTCTTGAATGCGTTGCGTCCTCATCGTGTCGGAGTGGGTTCGCAACACCTTGGCAATACTGGTGCCAAATTGTTCGCATTGCACCAGCATCGAAACTAAATTGCGCACCACTTCCACATCGGTGCGATCCGCCAGGTGGCGCCAGGCATCGGCGCGCGGTTTGCCAGCCCGCTGCTCGAGCACCACAATGTCCAACTCATCGCTAATCACGGGGTGGGTATCACGCAACTCCTCTGCCGTACGAGCTGTGGCTTGGTCCAGTCCCAGCCCCGCCTCCACGCAGATCACGAGCAGATCCAGCACATCCGGCAAACTGCGGCGCAGATGACGCTGCCGTGTGGAGATCTTGCGCCCCAGCCAGAAGTCCGGCCCCAAATAGCCCAATCCCAAGGCCATGGCATAGAAGATGAAAGGACTCTCCCCGCCCAACCCGGTGAAGAGAATCACCGCGCAGAGCACGATGGCCACCAGCACCTTTGACCCGTAAAAGTAGGTCACGGCCCGCTCGCCGCGGAACCCGGCGCGGATCAGCCGGCGCTGGGCCACAGAGACCTCGGCATCCGACTTGGGCACCACCCGCTCGAACTTCTCCATCACCGCGCCGAACGAGGAGGACGTCCTCTCTGAGATGCCCTGCTTGTCCGCGCGCTGCGGAATGATCGCCGAGATCCGCTGCAGCATCGCTTCGCGATAGAACAGCAGCACGCCCGCGCTGGCGATCAGCAGGAACACCGACAAAAATGCGAGAACCACAAAAATCATCGTCTTCCTCTAAACGTCCAGGCGCACAATCTTTTGAATGATCACGCTGCCAATCACCAGCGATGCGCCGGCACCGCACATCAGCTTGATCCCAATCTCCCGCTTCCACAGCAAACTGATCGTGTCGGGATTCACCAGATACATGCCGATTCCCAGCACGATGGGCAGCAAGGTCAAAATCCATCCGGTCAGTCGCCCCTGCGCAGTGTGTACCAGCACCTGCTTACGCAGGCGGAAGCGTTCGCGAATCACGTGCGCCGTCTTGTCCAACACCTCGGCCAGATTGCCACCGCTCTCCCGCTGAATCAGGATGGCGGTGCAGGCAATCTTCAAATCCTGCAACGGCACGCGCGTGGTGAGATGATCGAGCGCGGTGCGTAGGTCCAGCCCAAAATTCTGCTCTTCGAATGCCACGCGGAACTCGCTGCCCACCGGGTCAGGACACTCCCGCGTCACCAAGCCCATCGCCGCAGTAAAGCTGTGGCCCACGCGCAGTGCGCTCACCATCAGATCCAGCGCCTCAGGCAGTCCTTGTTCAAATTTGCCAAAGCGCTTCATGCGTTTGAACCACACGTAGCCAAACGGCCCACAGCTTACCGCTAAACCGATGCCCGCGGAGATCAGCAGCATTCCGGTGCGAAACTCCACCAGATATGCGCCTACCGCAAAGCAGGCAATGGTCATCAGCATCAGTCCGCCGGGTGTCCAGTTGACCTCCGCCTGATTGAGCAGCAACTGCACGCTAGAGGTCAGCTCCAGCCCTTGCAGATAGCGATTGAGCCAGGGGATCTTGCTCACGATTTCGCTCTTGCGAAAGTTCCCCAGGCTCTCGACCGTTTCGGCCTTTGCCACTCCAATCACCGAAACAAGCGTGGCGAGTGTCTGCTTCTTCTCGCTCGCTTTGTCTGCACCGCTGAACACCAGGAGCAGAGAGGCAACCACGGCAAAGATTCCGATGAAGCTAAGAAGTGCGATCAATAACATGGTTCTCCTCCTCTCCCGCGGACTGCGTTAGTTCACTTCCATCGCCGTTTCGAAGAGGCTCAAGGGCAACTGAATGCCTGCGGTCTGCAGCTTCTCCATAAAGCGGGGGCGAATACGGGTGGGCACAAAGGCACCCAGCACGCGTCCGTTGGGCCCGATGCCGCGCTTCTGGAAGGTGAAGATATCCTGCATGGTGATGATGTTCTCTTCCATGCCCGTCACTTCCGAGATGCTGACCACCTTGCGGGTGCCGTCGCTCATGCGGGTAACCTGAACCACGATGTCCAAAGCCGACGCAATCTGGTGTCGCACCGTCTTCTCGGTCAGGGTCAGGCCGCTCATCGCGACCATCGACTCCAGACGCATCAAGGCATCGCGGGGAGTGTTGGCGTGAATCGTAGCCATCGAGCCCTCATGGCCCGTGTTCATGGCCTGCAACATGTCAAACGCCTCTTCGCCGCGGACCTCGCCGAGGATGATGCGATCGGGACGCATACGCAGGCAGTTGATCAGCAGCTGGCGCTGGCGAATGGCGCCCTGGCCCTCCACGTTGGGAGGGCGGGTCTCAAGCCGCACCAGATTTTCCATCGCCAGCTGCAGTTCGGCAGCATCTTCGATGGTGATTACTCGCTCCCCCTGCGGAATATTGCGCGACAGGATATTGAGCATGGTGGTCTTACCGGCGCCGGTGCCACCTGAGATGAGAATGCTGAGCCGCGCCCGTGCCGCTGACTCCAGCAACGTCATCATCTCCTGCGAGATACTCTTCAGCTCCACGAGCTGGTTCGCCGCTACCGGTCCGCCCCCTTGGCGGCGGATGGACATTGAGGGTCCATCGATGGCCAGTGGCGGAATGATGGCGTTCACACGCGAGCCGTCCGGCAGGCGGGCGTCCACCATCGGGGACGACTCGTCGACGCGGCGGCCGACACGGGAGACGATGCGGTCAATAATCTGCAGAAGGTGCCGATCATCGCGAAACTTGGCATCGGTCTTCTGGATCTTGCCCCCGCGCTCTACGAACACGGTGTCTTTCCCGTTGACCAGGATGTCTGAAACCTTGGGGTCGCGCAGCAGTGGTTCCAGCGGTCCCAGGCCGAAGACCTCGTCCAACAAGTCAGATTGGATTTTGGCCTGCTCCTCAAAGCTGAGCGGGACGTTCTGATTGCGGATGATCTCATCGATCAGCGCGGCCACAACCTTGCGCGCCTGCATCGACTCAACGCGGGAGAGCTTCTCCAGATCGAGCTTGGCGATCAGAGTCTTGTGGATCTCCGCTTTGTACTTCTCAAGGTCGGGCAATGCTGCTGTGCTCATGACTCCAGAGTTCTCCATCAAAACAGACCAATAATCTTCTTGCGGCGTTCAGGCTCTGCGGGCAGACCAAATACGGTGCGGGCCATCTGCCGGATCACGCGGGCAATCTGCGTGTCGTTCAGCGCCAAAGGCGTGGCCGTGTTCTGCATCTTGCGCACCGCGGCATAATCGTTCGGCACCTTCCACTGCGCCGGCCGGGTCAGAGCGCGCGTCACGTGCTCCTCGTCCACGCTCATCGATGAATTGGCATAACGATTGAGCACGACTTCGAGCTTGGGATGCTCACTCGCAAACAGCTCCGAGATCAAGCGGTTGGAGTTGCGTAGTTCCGGAATTCCTACTTGAGAGACGAGGTAGATCAGGGCATCCGGTCCAAACAGGCTGGTGCTGGTCAGGGCAAAACGCGATCCCGAATCCACCACCACGCAGTCGTACTCCTGACGCGCGACGGCAATCAGCCGATCCACAGCCTCGGGCAGCGTCTGCGTATAGACCAGCTTGCCTGGAGCGGCCAGCACAAACAAGCCGGAGGAGTGCTTCACTACCAGTCCGGAAAGAAAATTCGAATCGAGGCGCTGATAGTTCTGCAGCGCATCGGTGGTAGAGTATTGCGGCGTGATGCCCAGGCTCAGGCCGGCATCTCCCAGCGGAAGATCCAGGTCGATCAGCAGCACCTTCTGCCCCGATTCGCGGGCCGCGGAAATCGCGAAGTTGGTGGCGATGGTGGTCACGCCAGTTCCGCCCTTGGCACCCCAGAAAACGCACAGGCGACCATCCGCACGGCGTGAACCGCGCATGGCCGAGCGGCGCACCGTGGCCCGCACCATGGCCTCGGCAAGGGCTCCCTGCGACAACGGGAAGGTCAGGAACTCGCGCGCTCCAGCGCGCATGCAGCGGATCATCAGATCTGGATCTGCGCCCTTCGAGTACACCATGACGGTCGCAGGAGTAGCGGCACAAAGCGACTCCACAACGTCCAGCGCATACTCTGAGCTCGCGTCCAGATCAATGATCAGTACGTCGTAATTCAATTCCACCAGCTTGGGAATCTGATCGAGCTCGGGGTAGTAGGGCAATTCGCGCGCTACTGCACACAACGAGCTGACCAGGGCTCCCAGTACCGTCGACCTGCGACCTTCATCGGGCCCGATCACCGCGACGGAAAGCGAGCTTGCTGCTAGTGGGTCATTCTCCTGCACTCCCGGCAGTTTCGCATCGTGATTGAATGTTGTACTTGTCGTGGACATCTCGGTAAGTCCCTTCAATGGGTTACTTCGCTGCTTACCTGCGAAACATTATGGTCAACGTGCAAAGAAAGATATCAATGTACCGACTGCAATGGCGGGTGCGTATGGCATCTTGCGCGCCCGCGGATTAGTTAACGCCATCTCCGGCGGAGGCCGCCAACCGCGCTTCCTCCAGCCCCATACCAGATCACCTGATCCCCTGAGTAGCTCTGCGAGGAACCCTCCATGCAGCGCCCAGCCCAGCGCCATGATGCCGCCCGCCAACGCGGTGATCACCATGGCCACAAACAGTTGCCAAGGCCCGATCCACGCTCCAATGGCAGCGCAGAGCTTCACATCGCCCATGCCCATGCCCCCGGCCACAAACATCAAACCGAAGACCACGGCGCCCACTGCCATACCCGCGAGGCTTTGCTCCACTCCCTGCCAGCCATGCAGCCAGGCTGAAATCCCAATCCCTGCCAGAGAGAACGGCAGCACCAGCCAGTTGGGGATGCGGCGGCTGCGCAAGTCCGTAGCTGTGGCTGCCACCACCACTACCAACGTCGGCCACCAGGCAACGGAATGCGTCCCCATTGAAATCCCCTTCCCTCAGAGCGCTCCGAAGCGCCGCATCGCCAACAAGCCGATGACAAGACTGGGAAGTATTAACCAGCTCAGGAGAGCGCGATGGCCGGCGTCCTCGACAGCCGGCAAACAGGCGGTGGCTCCCGCGAGCACGGTAAGAACCGGCCAGATCACAAGCGAGTGCATCCCCGAACCCCCAAAATTGGCTTTAACTCCTCGGTTCAGTGCAATCCCTGTTCCAAAGCGTTGCAACCTGTTCATCGGCCAAATTTCAAGAAAACGAGAGGGGTGACGATAAAAGTGGTGTGCACGGTTGTTTACAGCGCGGAAGCCGGATTGAAACATCCGCATACACCCGCCAGACCTGTAACAGGATGTTCTCCGTTACCTCCGTGCTTGACCCCGGACCCGAGGATCTCGCCATGCGAGACCAGGCCCGGTCAGCTTGTTCAGTAAGGGAGCTATCGTAGTGATTCGCGTCGGTCTCTTCTCGCAAGACGAAGCCCTGGAGCCTCTGCTGTCCTCGGCTCTGGGCAAAGAATTTCAATTCAGCTGGCTGCGCTCTGAGGCCGCAATCCGGCGCGCGATCGACGACGAAACCTGTGATGTCGCCATCATCGATCTGAATTCCAACGAAGCCGATATCCGCGAGCAGATCGACGCGGCACGTCGCCTGGTCGCAGCCAAGGTCACGTTACTTCTCCTGGCCGACGACGGCGTTCGTGCCACCGCCACGGAGTTGGTGCGGCAGGGTGCGCAAGGATACTGCCGGCGGCCACCGTCCATTCGCGACCTGCGCATCATGCTGCGCCGAGCCTACGAGAACTGCCTGATCAAGCGTCACGTGAACGGCAATCAGCGCCGCGTTGAAGCTGCTTCAGATCGCGACCGCATGGTGGGCAACAGTCCAGCCATGCAGCACGTACATTATCTGATCGACTGCGTGGCCAACATTGAAGCCTCCGTCCTGGTTACCGGTGAGAGCGGAACCGGTAAGGAACTAGTCGCCCGCGCCATCCACAGCCGCGGCTCCCGCAGCAGCCGGCCCTTCGTTGCCGTTGCCTGTGGCGCCATTCCCGAAACTCTGATTGAAGCGGAACTCTTCGGGCACGAGAAGGGCGCGTTTACCGGCACCGTGGGCGCCCGGGAAGGCTTCTTTGAACAGGCTGGCGACGGCACGCTGTTTCTGGACGAAATTGGCGAGCTCAGCCTGTACACGCAAGTCAAGTTGTTGCGGGCATTGCAACAACGGGAATTTAGCAGGCTCGGCAGCAATCGCCTGATCCCCTTGCGCGCCCGGCTTGTGTTCGCGACCCATCGCAATCTCGCCGAACTGGTTGCTCAGGGCAAGTTCCGCCAGGACCTCTTTTACCGCATCAATGTCATGAAGATTGAGCTGCCTTCACTCCAGGAGCGGGCAGAAGACATCCCTCACATCTCGCAGCATTTCCTGGAGCAATACGCCAAGAATTTCCGCAAGTCAGTCAGCGGCATCGAGCCCGAAGCCTTGGCGGTATTGCAGAACTACGCTTGGCCCGGCAACATCCGTGAGTTGGAAAACGTGATTCAGCAAGCCATCATTCTGACTCCCGGCCATCGCT
>CBJOJD010000123.1:0-13739 GCA_966443485.1 uncultured bacterium
CATGTGATCGAGGAACGTGTCACCAGGATTAGAAGTAATGCGCACCTTGATCCAGTCAGATAGAACGCGAGTACCACCAGTCACCGCGGAGCGATCACCTCCTGCTTCGCGAATCACCGGAGCCGATTCGCCGGTGATCGCGGACTCGTCCACTGAGGCCACACCCTCGACAATCTCGCCGTCACCAGGAATAATCTGCCCAGCTTCGGTTCGGATCAGGTCACCGGAACGGAGAGCAGAGCTTGACACCGCCTCAGTGCTGCCGTCAGCTCTGTATCGGTAAGCGATCGTTTCACCTTTGGCTTTGCGCAGCGTGTCCGCTTGCGCCTTTCCGCGGCCTTCCGCTACGGCTTCAGCGAAGTTGGCGAAGAGCACAGTAAACCATAGCCATAACGTGATTTGGATATTGAAGCCAATGGCGCGATGCTTCAGGATGTCGTCAACCAGTAGGAGTGTAGTAAGGGCACATCCGACCTCAACGACAAACATGACCGGGTTCTTCAGCATCGCGATAGGATTGAGCTTTCGCAGCGAATCGATGATCGCGGGGCCAACAAGTTCCGGAGTCCAGAGAGTCTGTTTCTTCGTCATGACTTCCAAGCCCTCAAGAGAATAACGTTCCCTGTTGAAGCAACAGGTGTTCGAGAATAGGACCCAGGCTCAGAGCCGGGAAGAAGGTCAGCGCCCCCACAATGAGAATGACGCCGGTTAGCAGCACCGTGAATAGGGGCGTATTCACCGGGAAGGTGCCACTTGATGGGGGGACGTGCTTCTTCTGGGCCAGATTGCCGGCCAAGGCAAGCATCGGAACCATCATCAAAAAGCGGCCAGCCAGCATAGTGAATCCCAGGCTGAGGTTGTACCAGGGAGTGTTGGCGTCTAACCCGGCAAATGCAGAACCATTGTTGCCCGCAGCGGATGTGAAAGCGTAGAGAACTTCGCTAAGTCCATGGGGTCCATGATTCGCAAGACTACTGAGACCCATCTTGGGTGCAAGAACCGTAATGGCTGAAAAGGTGAGGATGAGTACGGGGAATATGAGCACGTACAGCATTGCCATCTTCACGTCATACGCTTCGATCTTCTTGCCGAGATATTCAGGAGTGCGACCCACCATCAATCCGGCTATGAATACGGCGAGTACAACATACACCAGGATTCCGTAAAGACCGGAGCCGACTCCTCCGAACACGATCTCTCCCAGCATGATGTTTGCAAGAGGTACCAGTCCTCCCAACGGAGAGAACGAATCGTGCCAGGAGCTAATTGCGCCGCAACTCGCATCTGTTGTGGCCGTAGCGAATAGGGCGGACTGGGAGATGCCGAAGCGTGTCTCCTTTCCTTCTATATTGCCGCCTGCCTGCAGCGCACTTGCATGCTGGTCGACTCCGTGCAGGCTCCGATTCGGCTGAGCTTCGTAGTGATACGTGGCTAAAAACCCCGCCGCAAACAGGAGCGCCATGCAAGCAAATACTGCCCAACCATGACCACGCGAGCCAGTCATGCGACCGAGTGTGACGGTCAGCCCTGCGGAGATGAGGAAGATCGACAGCATTTCAGTAAAGTTGGAAAGAGGAGTGGGATTCTCGAACGGATGGGAGCTATTCGCATTGAAGAAGCCGCCGCCGTTCGTCCCCAGCATCTTGACGGCCTCCTGCGAGGCTACCGGGCCCTGCGCGATGACCTGTGTGGAATGCTCGATGGTATGGACCGTGGTGTACGGCTGAAGATTCTGTACCACGCCTTGCCCCACGAGGAAGACCGCGTAGGCGGTGCATAGCGGCAGCAGCAGGTAGAGGCAGGTGCGGGTCGTATCCACCCAGAAGTTGCCGATCAACTTTGTTCCCCCACGAGCAATACCGCGAACCAGAGCGATGGCCACTGCGATGCCAACCGCGGCCGAAAGGAAATTGTGATAAGCAAGCGCCACCATCTGCGTGAAGTAGCTCATGGTGGTTTCGGGGACATAAGCCTGCCAATTGGTATTCGTTGTGAAGGAGGCAGCCGTGTTCCAAGCCAGATCGGGCGCAACCGCCGGAAGATGCTGCGGATTCCATGGGAGCCATTGCTGCAGGCGTTCGATGGCGTAGGTCATCAGCAGAGAAATGAAGCTGAATACGAGCATCGCGATCGTGTACTCGATCCAATCCATTTCCTTCTCTGGAGATGTTCCGCACAGGCGATAGATGAGCTTTTCGATCGGATACAGAAAGCGGATCTCACCTTGAAATAGACGCGCCATGTACACGCCGACAGGCTTGATGCAAAGCAGAAGGACAGCAAAGAACGTAGCAAACTGTAGCCAGCCGTTTAAGGTCATCTCAAAACCTCTCCGGGTACAGCAGCGAGTGCAGCAGGTATCCCAGCAATAGAATGGCCAGGATCAGGACGATAATCGTCGTCATTTTCATTACCTCAGCCTGTCACAGGCCTTTGCGTAGAGAATAGCCGCCGCAATGAATGCGATCGTGAGAAAAAGCATGAGAAGGTCTGGCACGGCAAATCGACGCCTCCGCTACTACATTCAGAGTGTCGGGGAGGAAGGAAAAGGCCGGAGTAAAAGGTCTATAAGCGATTTATAAAGGTGCCTGCGAGTTGCCGGATCCCAAAGAGGTCATTCACCTTCCGGCACGAACCGGTAACCGACCCATGGTTCCGTTACGATGTACTCTTTGCCACTTGCACCGCTTAGCTTTTTGCGCAACTGCCCGATGAAGACACGCAGGTACTCCGGTTGCTGGACCGCATCGCCTCCCCAGACTTCAGCAAGGAGCGCGCGATGGGTTAAGACTTTCCCGGCATGTCGGGCCAGAAACACCATGAGGTCGAATTCTTTAGGGGTAAGGTGTATGAGTATTTCGCACACGCGAACAGTGTGCCCGTCAACGTCGATGACAAAGTCGCCTGCTTCGAGCGTCCCGCCCGTGATGCGTTCGGGAGCGCGCCGCAATTGTGCACGAACGCGCGCGAGTAACTCCTGAGTGCTGAATGGTTTGGTTACGTAGTCGTCAGCGCCGGAGTCGAGAGCCTCGATTTTGGATTGTTCTTGGTCACGAACCGAAAGAACTATGATCGGAGTACGGCTCAGGTTGCGGACAGTCCTACAGATCTCGACTCCGCTGAGTTCCGGCATAGCCAGGTCAGTGATCAGCAGATCCGGCAGCCATTCGCGAAACAGGCGCAAGCCCTCTTCAGGGTCGTTGGCAGTGCGGACATCGTAGCGCTGAGCTGAGAGAGCGGTGCGAAGAACCCGCGTTATCTGAGGTTCATCGTCAATGACCAGAATACGTTCGTGCATTCTCTCATGAGAGTATCATCGCCGGTAATGCAGAAGAGTGTCTCAATTCGTGTCACCATCCTGCGCTGCGTGGTCCTGACGGTGATCGCCATGCTGCTTGTGGTGGTGTTTACCCGGATCGCGCTCCTCAATCACACCACGGTCGCCCTGGCTTTTCTCGTTTGCGTGCTCTTGGCCGCGTATCGTTGGCGCTTGGCTTGTTCCGTCTACCTTTCCCTGTTGTGCACACTGCTTTACAACGTGTTCTTCCTTCCGCCCGTAGGGAGGCTGACCATCGCCGATCCGCAGAACTGGATTGCCTTGGCTGCATTCCTGGCCACGAGCGTTCTAGTAAGCCAGCTCTCGGAACGCAATCTTCGTGAAGCTGAGAAGTCTGAGGCGCGTCGGCGGGAGGTGGAGTTGCTCTACGAGCTCAGCCGAACATTGCTGGTGAAAGAAGATGTTCAGAGCATCGCACGTGAAGCTCCGGCTTCGCTCTTCAACATTTTTGGCTTCAAAGCCGTGGGCCTGTATTTGGCAGCCAGTAACAGCACACTCTACGCAGACCCAGGCGGAGTGCTGCAAGTGGAGAATGAACTGCGTCGTATCGCTCTTGAACAACGCGAAGGCATTGAGGTGCGCAACGACGTTCAGATCATCCCCTTGCGCATGGGCATGCGCCATTCCCTCGGTGTGCTCGCTGTGGCGGGTAGCCCTTTTGCGCAATCTTATCTCGAAACAGTTGCCAGCGTGGTGTCGGTAGCGGTGGAAAGAGCGTCCGCGCTCGATCGCTCTGCACGCGCGGAAGCAGCCCGCGAGAGCGAGCGCCTTCGCACGGCTCTTGTGGATTCCGTGACTCATGAATTGCGAACTCCGCTTACGGCAATTCGCGCCGCTTCCTCCGCATTGCTCGAACCCTCTGAAATTTCGCCATCTCAACGCTCGGAGCTGATTGAGGTAATTGAAGAGGAAGGCCAACGCCTCGACCGTCTCATCAGCCAGGCAATTGAAATGGCGCGACTGGATTCCGAGACCCTCAAGCCGCAGTTAGCCCTTCAAGACGCACGCGAGTTGGTCGAGATTGTGCTTGATCGACTGAAGAGAAGGCTACGTGAGCACCCCGTCATTCTTGAAAGTTGTCCTGGGCTGCCCAATGCCCGTATCGATCGGGCTCTCATGGAAAGAGTGCTTCAGCACCTGCTGGAAAACGCAGTGGCCTACTCTTCTCCCGGGGCGCCGATCACGGTAAGAATCAATCGTGAGTCGGACCACCTCCTCTTTGAAGTCGCCGACTGCGGCCAGGGCATCGAATCGGAGGATCTTCCATTCATCTTTGAGAAGCACTTTCGCGGCAGGCGGCAGAACGCCTCTTCGCTGGGCACCGGCATGGGCCTGGCCATTGCGAAGGCCATGATGAAAGTGCAGGGAGGCGAGATCTCCGTGGAAAGCACGCCTGGCACGGGCACCACGTTCCGGGTGCGCATCCCAGTCGCTTGAACGGTGGTCCGCCGCTCCAGGCACGAAGCATTACCAGTCCTGACTCGTAACTGGGGTGAGGTGCATCTAGTCGAGAGAGCTTTCGTGGCTCAGTGGAAGGTGAGGGCGCGAGGGCAAGACAGAGTGGTAGCCAGCAGTGGTTGCGAGACGTCCAGGTGCGTGCGAATGAGCGGACCGCAGCCTCGGATGCGTTATAGACGCCGAAGTTCTCGAAGCCCTTCACCGATACGATGGAGCCGTTCAACTGCCGGAAAACTACAAGCGGTGGATTCTGCTCATGGACTAGTGTTCCGCCTAGGACTCTAGGCGGGACGTTCCATCGCCCACCGGTATTGATCTGCCGCAGCAAGGAATTTGCCGGGACGCGGAAGAGGCGTCCTGGGAGCGCTTACAATTTGGCGGAGACGGAGACACCCCGCTGGGGCGTTCTGAACCAAATGGATTTTCGGAGATCGCATGAAGACGGACTTGAAGAGATGGCTCGTATGCACACTTTTAGCGTGCGGAACCGCCCATGCTGCTGTAACGGTCGAAAAGAATGCTTCGGGCATAGTAGTCCACAACGGCGAAGAGACTGTGAACGTGGCGGTTTGCGGCCCCAGCGTGCTGCATGTAGTGGCGTCGCCAAAGGGAGCGAAGGGCGCATCGCCTGAGACGCCGTGGCTCATCAAGCCGTGCGAGGGCGGAGTATTTGATCTTCTGCAAGACGAGAAGCAAGCAACGTTAAAAACCGCAGATGTGCAGCTTACCGTGGATTTGCGCAACGCCCTGCTGAAGTTTCGAAATGCGAACGGCGAAACACTTCTTGCCGAGTCGCCCAAACGGCCTCGCACCTACACGCCCCAGAATGTGAACGGCGAAGATGTGCTGCAGGTGACGAACCGATTCTTCATCGGCCCCTCGGAAGGCTTCTACGGCCTGGGTCAGCATCAGAACGGCGTCTTCAATTACCGCGGCAACGTGGTGGAACTGGCACAGGCAAACACAGATGTGGCGCTGCCTCTGCTGGTATCAACGAACGGTTATGGTCTTCTCTGGAACACGGCCTCGCACTCGTGGTTTGCTAACCGGTTTCCCACCGAGCTGACCCTGACAGCAAAGGCCGCCGACGCGATTGACTACTTCTTCATCTATGGCCCTGAAATGGACGATGTAGTGCATCGCTATCGAGAGATAACCGGGCATGCGCCCTTGTTTGGCGAATGGGCCTATGGATTTGTGCAGTCAAAGGACCGATATCGCTCCGCTAAGGAATTGCTCGACGTGGCGGCCGAATATCGGGAGAAGCATGTCCCCATGGACCTGATCGTGCAGGACTGGTTCTGGTGGAAGACGCAAGGCGATCCGGCCTATGTGGATTCGTATCTTCAGCCCTACCCGGATGTTCCGGGAGCGGTGAAGAAGCTGCACGACGAGCACGTGCACTCCATCATCTCCGTTTGGGCAGTGCTGGACAAAAACTCCGAAACGTACAAGAGAATGTCGGCCGAGGGCCTGACGATTCCCGGTGTTGACGACTACGACCCGACCAATCCGAAAGCGCGCGAGGAGTATTGGAAGCTGCTGGTGAAGCCGCTCTACGATCAGGGGTGGGATGGCTTCTGGCTCGACAGCGCAGAGCCCGAGTGCTGCGGCGGGTTCAGCGATGCGACACTCGATACATTGAAGCTCTCCATCGGCAATGGCGCACGCTACACGAACATTTTCCCGCTGGTGCACTCCAGCAACGTGTATGACCACTGGCGTGCCACGACCGATAGATGGCGGTTGTTCATCCTGACGAGGTCTGCTTTTGCCGGACAGCAGCGCAATTCCGTCACCATCTGGTCTGGGGACGTGATGGGCACATGGTGGAGCTTCCGCCGGCAGATACCCGCTGGTCTCAACTTTGAATTGTCGGGGATTCCATACTGGACAACCGACATCGCAGGATACGGACCTCCCTATCCACGCGACACGCGTGACCCGAAGTATCAGGAGCTGTATACCCGCTGGTTCGAGTTCGGCACGTTCTGTCCGATCATGCGCACCCATGGGCACCGTTCCAACAACACAAACGAGATCTTCTCGTATGGGTCGCAGGTACCCACGCTTATCGCCTACGACAAATGGCGCTATCGCATGTTGCCGTACACCTATTCGCTTGCGTGGAAGGTCACGAGTCAGGACTACACCATGATGCGGCCCCTGATCATGGATTGGCGCACGGACGAGAAGGTACGCGAGATCGGGGACGAATTCATGTACGGCCCTGCGCTATTGGTGGCCCCTGTTACCGAAGAGGGAGCAATGGACCGGAAGGTTTACCTGCCTCCTGCATCGGGCTGGTATGACTTCTGGACCGGAGCACGGCTGGACGGAGACAAGCAGATGACGGCGCAGGCGCCGCTCGCTCGTATTCCCCTATATGTGAAGGCTGGATCGATTCTCCCGCTCGGTCCGGATGACGTGGACTATGCAACCGAAAAGCCCGACGCCCCCCTCACCATCCGGGTTTATCGCGGTGCGGATACAGACTTCACGCTGTACGAGGATGCAGGCGACAGTTATGACTACGAGAAGGGGGCGCATGCAACCGTGAAACTCAATTGGGATGAGGCGTCATCGACGTTGCGCATAGGCGCGCGCGAGGGTTCCTATGAAGGCATGCCCAAGTCCCGCACATTCCGTGTGGTCCTCGTGAGCGAAGGCAAGGGTGCAGGCATGCAGGTGGGATCGAACACCGATAAGGAAGTGCAATACGACGGCGCTGCCACAAGCGTAGTCCTGCGGTGACGGGTGCGTCACTGGGCAGGGCTTTTGGGGCCAGAGCGAACAGGGAGGCACACCTGAGGCCGGCGCAACAGCCGCTCAGGCGAGCATTCAATCGCATTTGAATGAATTTTGTGGCTTTCGGAAGCGGCGGTTCGCTATGCTCTCCAGAGTTCCTCATTCCTTTCCGGAGATGCACTTTGGATCGCCGCAAGTTCCCCAGCGTTCTGGATAGTCACTTCTCCTTCAAGCCAATGGTCTTTGCCTCCATTGCACTAGGCGTGCTCGGTTTCAGTCTGATGGCCGGTTCGGCAACAGCGCAGTCTTGCCCCGATGTCCCGGCGGAACACGATGCCGTCGTTGAGACCCTACGCGCCTTCTACGCAGGGGCATCCAAGGATGACTATCCCGCGTTCCGCAAGGTTCTAGCTCCCGACTTCTACGCCTTCGATGGAGGCCGGCGTTTCGATGGTGTCGCTCTTCTCGATTTCGTAAAAACGGCGTACCAAGATAAGGGCTACGTCTTCGTATGGAAGGTCACGAACCCTGACGTTCATATGGCGTGCAACACCGCGTGGATCACGTATACAAACGTTGGCTCCATAACCGACCCTTCTGGAAAGATCATGCCCATGCAGTGGCTGGAATCCGCTGTGCTTCAGAAGCAAGACGGGCATTGGCTGATTCGGTTCTTTGAAAGTGCCCGTGTTCCGCAAGGGACGAAGAACTGAGTGCAGGCCTGACGGCGAACGGTATCAAAATCCCAATGCTCCCCGGCCAAGGCCTCTAATTGCTCTCGTGAGTCTCAGGTTCGGATCGTTCGAGTGATTTCCTTCTTTCGATGTTCCGTCTCCTGAACTCCGACTCCACAAGTCTCTCCGTCTCAAAGACGGTGCCCTCTCGAAAGCGCCGGCAGATCAGGGCTACGCGATGTCCTAAACGCTCCGCTGTATCGATATCGCCAATGCTGGGCGCGGACTCGTCGGCATTGCTTTGCCCCATCGCTCCTAGCCACGTACCAAGTCGATTCAGATCGCTGCGTGACCCACCACTCCAGTTGTTCCCCGGCAGATCGCCGACCCCAACCCAGATCATTCCCATCTGCATCGCAAAAACCGCAAGTTGCAGGAGTGTCGAAAGCTTATCCCCGCTCTGCGAAGCAGAATTGGTGAACCCCGCCGCGATCTTATCCTTCCAACGTTGCTCGAACCAGTGAGGTCGGAATGCGGCTTCAAGAAACGCTTTGAAGATGGCAGATCCGCTGCCCATGTACGTCGCACAGCCGAACACAATCGCATCCGAAGAGTCGAGCCGCTTCATCAGCTCTTCGTTTTGATAGCGCCCCTCTATGACATCGCGGCCAACGATCTCAAGCATCTCACCTTTGACTCCGGGGACCTGCGTGATCCCCTTCAAAATCGCTTCAGCCAGCACCTTCGTGTGCCCCCGTTCCGACTGGAAAACAACTGCGATTGTGCTCATCCTGGAACCCTTCACGACCAATATCGGAAGACCGCGAACATTCGGCCGACCCAGGTTGACTTTAACTGACCACCCCGGGGGAACCCTCGTGCTTTCCGCTGAATTCACCCGTGACACGTCACAAAGTTGCGTACCGGATCAACGGTCGAATGAAATGGACCTCGAAGCGCAGCGGTAAGTTTCGTTTTCAGCCAGCTGAGACGCCCGTCTTGTTGCGTCACTCGGCACGGAAAGAGACTTCCAGCTCTGGACCGCTAGCTGTTGATCAGGGATCATTCGCGTTCTGCGGCTGTCAGGCTGATTGGAGAACCGAGGCGGCCGAAACCGCCTCGATCCAGGATTGGCTTTAGATGACACCTCCCGGCGTGACGATGCGCACCTCGTTGTTGCCGGTGTCGGAGATGTATATGTTTCCGTACGAGTCGACCGCAACACCCATGGGGGCATTCAGACTGGCGTCAAATGGTTGATAGCCAGGGGTCGACACGCAATAAGGTGGGTTATACGGATCCCCATCCCCCGCGTAGGCTCCCGTACTAGGTGGATAGCCAGCGACGAACTGATTTAGCTGGTCCCCATACTGTCCATTGCCGACGCAGGAATTGCCATTCAATCCCTGCCCGATGATCGCCGTGACACGGTGATCCCAAGTATCGGCGACCCACAAGTTGCCGAAGCTATCCAGGCGGAGCGCAGAAGGTTGCCATAACTGCCCCAAGGGCGAGGGATTCGGTGGTGCCCAATAGAAACCGCCTCCGCCACCGTAGTACCAGCTTCCTGAGGGGGTGCCGTTGCCGGCGATCGTGGTGATCGTGCCCGTGCTATCGACCTGGCGTACACGGTTGTTGTAGGTGTCGGCGATAAAGATGTTGCCCGATGAGTCGACGGCAACATCTTCCGGGTTGTTTAGTTCGGCTTGGATGGCCGGGCCGCCGTCTCCAGAGTAGCCTCCGCCATAGTACGGCCAAACGACTTGGTTAGGCGTTGGAGGCCAGCCGCCGTTTCCCATGTAGTCGTGATAAACGTCGCCATCCCCGTTGCCGGCGACGGTGGAGATGATGCCCTGCGTATCCACCTTCCGGATGCGTTGGTTTTGGGTGTCGGCGATGTAGATGTTCCCCTGCGCGTCCAGTGCCACGCCCATGGGCTGGGCCAGGGATGTGGCGGTGGCAGGCACCCCGTCGCCCGAGAATCCGCCAGGGGTGATGGCTCCGGTCGCGAATGCAGGGCCATAGAGACCGTTAGCTACTTCCGGAGAAGAGGTCACGTTGATGGAATACGGCACATTCGATGGTCCGTTCCCGTTCCCCGCCACCGTGGAGATGATGCCATCGGTCGTCACTTTGCGAATGCGGTTGTTTCCGGTGTCGGCGATGTAGAGAGTGCCGTTTCCATCCACCGCCAGGCCGTTGGGGTTGTTAAGCCGTGCTTTGGTTGCAGGGCCGTGATCGCCGAGGACCGCTCCGCCACCGGCGTACGTCGTAATGATCCCGCTTGTATTCACCTTGCGCACGACATTGTTGCCCGAGTCGGAGAAGTACACATTGCCCATGGCATCTACCACAATTCCGGTTGGCCCCTTCAACGTCGCATTCACGGCAGGAGCGCCGTCGCCGGTATAACCCCATCCTTGATTCCCCGCAAACCGGTTGATCAATGGGGAATTTTGGTAGTACGTCTGGCTGTTCAATAGGCTGGGCAATTTGCCGGGAGCGATAGCAATCGCTGTAATGGTCACGGGAAGACCGGCATACCACGGATCCAAAGGAAAAAAAGGCCCGGTGTACGGGGTGGAATTGGCGGTGGGCACGGTTCCATCGATGGTGTAGTAGATCGCCGCTGCGGGGTCGGCATCGGTAATGGTGAGGCCTTCGCCGCTCAAGGTCGGGTATGCGAACGCCTGCTCCGCCGCCGTGGGACTGATGACCGGAGTGGCCGTGTAGGGCGTCACATTGTATTGAGCCACCGCCGTCGCGCTCTTCGCGTAACCCGCGGCTGTAGCCATGGCCTTGATCACCGCCACGCCGCCCGTCAGTGTGATGGGGCCTGTATATGCCGGCGATGAAGAAAGCGGAGCCGAACCATCGAGCGTGTAATGGATCACTGCGCCCGCGGCAGCATCGCTCAGCGTCACGCCGATGGTGCCATTGATATTGCCGGGCGGTGGATTGAAGACCGGCGCGGGTGCTACAGGCACAGTGACGGTATAGGTGGCCGCAGCTACGGCGCTATTCCAAAACCCGGACGCCACCGCGATGGCCTTGATGGTTTCATTTCCACCCACATAAATGGGGTAGCTGGCGATGGGCGAGTAGGCCGTGGGTGTGGAACCATCGGTGGTGAAATGGACCAGCGCGTTGGGCGTGCTGTCGCTCAGAGTGACAGATTGCGCGCTGCCATAGCTGCCTGCGGGCACGCTGAAGGTAGGTAAGGCGGCGCTGGGCCGGGAGCCAAGAAACACCTCCCTTATGGCGTGATTCATGCTGTCCGCGATATAGACGTTGCCGCTCGCGTCTGCTGCAACACCGGACGGAGTATTGAGCTCGGCATTGGTACTTTCGCCGCCATCCCCGCTATAACCCAAAGAGCCGTTCCCCGCCAGGGTGTAAATTATCCCGCTCGGTACCGTGACGCGAATGCGCGCGTTGCCGGTATCGGCGATGTAGATGTTTCCGGAAGAATCTGCCGCGACCCCGGTGGGCGAATTTAGTTCCGCTGCAGTGGCTGGAGAGCCGTCCCCGGAAAACCCTTGGGTTCCGTTGCCCGCCACGGTGGAGATGACGCCGCCGGGCGTGACCATGCGAATGGCATGGTTCCGCGTGTCGGCGATGTAGAGGTCGCCGACGCCATCGAGCGCGATCCCAGACGGAGCATTCAACTGTGCGCTCAGCGCGGCAGCACCGTCTCCGCTGTATCCAGCACTGCCGTCGCCGGCCACTGTGCTGATATTGCCGTCGGGAGTGACCTTCCGAATGACGTTGTTCCCTGCGTCCGCGATGTAGAGATCGCCGGCCGCGTCGACCACAATGCCGGAGGGGCGATTCAGTTGCGCCGCTATCGCACTGCCACCATCGCCGGAATACCCGCTCAATCCGTTGCCCGCCACGGTGGAGATGACGAGCGTCTCCGTCATCCCGGATCCATAGGCCGCCTTCCCCGGCATCACCTTGCGGATCACGTTATTTCCTGAATCTGCGATATACACGTTGCCGGCGATGTCGGTTGCGATGCCGGCGGGAAGATTGAATTGTGCCAGAGCCGCGGCTCCGCCATCGCCGGAATAGCCAGGTGTGCTTGGAATCCCGGCAATAAGACTCAGCTTGCCATCAGTCCCAATTCTTCTGACGACGCTGTTCCCACTCTCGGTGATGTAGAGGTTGCCGGCTCGATCCACTGCCACGGCATTGGGGAGCGAGAGGCGCGCGATGGTTGCGGGATCTCCGTTTCCGAAGTACCCGGGCTGGCCGTTGCCGGCGATGGTGGAGATCACGCCGGATGGCGGATTGCTCGTCTGTGCTTCGCCGGGAAGCGAGATGGATGTCAATGAAACGAAGGCAACAAGTGGAACGGAGAACATCAAGCGCATGACTTTCCCCCAACCTGATTGGCTAGTGATGAGATTTCAGACTGCAGAAACGGGGAGATTTGAGAGTACGACTCGCGACGTCTGGAGCTTGCAGGCCCGGGATAAGTCGAAGTTACCGAACATTCGCCACACTTACGGCGCACTTGGGATCAACGATTCAAGGTCACTCTTGTCGGCGACTAGCGTCTGCGAAGCGTCGAGCAGTGGAACGACAGGCGGTGATCGTCTCAATCACCTCTGTAACTCGCTCTAGGGACTTATCACCACGCTGAACTCCGCGTGGGACAGAGACGCAGATGCTTCGATGGGTATAACGCTCGGAGTTTAGAGCACGCTCGACGAAGCGTCAAGAAAAAATCTGGAGACCACGCACATTTCGAAGCCGTCCCTGCGTTCCCGTCCACGCACGTTTCGCGAATCGACGTCTCCGCCTAAACTTGAACTGCATGCTCAACTCCGGCTACGCCTATACCAGCGACATCAGCCCCACACACAGGGGTCACACGTTGCTGTCCCATTTGGCGAGCCTGTATCCGCACTCCTCTGCGCAAAAGTGGCAGGAGAGACTGAATAGCGGCGAAATCACTCTCAATGGCGTAACAGCCACCGGAAGCGAACTGCTCATCCCAGGCCAAACACTTGTCTGGAACCGTCCTCCGTGGACCGAGCCCGACGCCCCTCAAAATTTTGAGATCCTGCTTGAAGACGCGCAGCTTTTGGCCGCCAACAAGCCTGCAGGGCTGCCTACCCTTCCCGGTGGCGGATTCCTCGAAAACACGCTCCTTCGCCTTGTCCAAAAACATGCTCCGGACGCGAGCCCTGTCCATCGTCTCGGGCGGGCCACATCTGGCATCGTGCTCTTCGCAAAGACGCCGCAGGCGGCTTCGAGTCTCGAGGCCAACTGGAACACACCACAAATTCAGAAGATCTACCGAGCGCTAGCTCAGAACGCTGCCCGGCATGACACCTACGACATAGTTACGCCGATCGGCCTTGTGCCGCACCCGCGTCTCGGCTTCGTGTGGGCCGCGAGTCCTGCCGGCAAGCCGTCCAGATCATTCGCAACGGTGATTGCACGCAGCAGCACCTCCACCACGTTCGAGGTAAAGCTCCATTCGGGTCGTCAGCATCAGATCAGACTCCACT
>CBJOJD010000124.1:0-13672 GCA_966443485.1 uncultured bacterium
CAGCTTCCATTGTCCTGCATCGTAGAAGAGCAGGCCGAAGACGTGAACGGAGCTTCCGGCAGAGATGGCGGCTCCCCCCGAAACGATCGTGTCAGGTTGCTGAAACACAGTCACCGTTGCAGCTCCTGTGAGGCTGGCGAAGGCCGAGTCCGAAGGAAGCGTCAAAGCAAAAGAGGAGGTGCTATTCGGAGCCACTGCGCTTCCGGCTGAACCGGTCAGTCCTTGCGGCACAAGATAAAGAGCGGTGGCCGAGATGGATCCAGCCATGGTACCGCCGCCCATCATGCCACCCATGCCCCCGCTCATCATGCCGCTCGAACTCACCGGCATGACGTTTTGCCCGACGTAGATGTGGCTCGCGTCGAAGGTGGGTGTAAAGGGTAATCCGGTGAGATCGACGTCAGCGTGGTCGAGAGTAAACGTCGTGCTGGAGCCGAGATTGACGGTAATGCCGTTAGCGAAGTACGAACCCATCATGCCGTTGCCCACACCGTTCTGCATCACGATGGTCAACGCTGTGGGGGGAGCGCCGGTCATGGCGGTCACGATGCCCCCACCCATCACTCCGTTGGCGTTCATCATCGAGAACACCCGGTTGGCCATCAAGGAGCCGTCTGCCTGGAGCGTGGCATCCACCATTACGGTCATGCCGCTGGACATCGCGCTGAGCGATCCACCCATGAATGCGGTGGAGGAGTTCGTCAGGAAGGTGAAGGAACGCGCCGCCTGCATGGAAGACATGGTGAATGACGAGCCCGAGATGCTGGTAATCATGCCCATCATGCCTTCGATTCCGCCGTCCATAAAGTCCATGGAGTTGCCGGATCCCTGCAAGCCTGAACTGACGTGAAAGACCGGCTGGCAAGAGAGATTGCCGCTGCTATCGGCGGTTATGGATTGCGCCAAATCGAAGTCAAATCCGACTGCCATCGGCGTAGAGCCGACGGTGATCGGCGAACTGAAGGTGACGTTGGCTGTGAATGGGCCCGAGATTGTCTTCTGCATCAGCCCCTTGGTGGTGGGATCTACATAGGCGACCGTGGCGTTGGCCATGATGATGGTCGCTCCCGTGTAGGATCCTTGCGGCATCGAGATCATGGCAAGCGGTTGCATGGTTCCCATCAGGTGCATCATCTCCATCGGCATGGAAGCAGAAACAACCGGCACGGAGCCAGCCGCCCCGGTCATGGACATGGAGCTGATGTTCATGGAGAACGCAAGCATCCAGTCTGCAGGGGAATCCCCCATATTGATCTGGACTGCAGTGGTGGAGACCGGTGTAGGAGTTGAAGGAGGGGTGGTTGTGCTTGTGCTGGCTGACCCGCCACACCCGGAGAAGCAGGCGCCAGCCGCGATCGACGCAGCGGCGAGGGCGATCCGTATCTTGGGCATCCGCGCCGCTCTGAAATTTTCCAGATTACTCATGCTGTCCTCCAGCGGGGGGATCTGCGGAGGTGAGTGAATGGGGTGGTGTTGGCGTGTGCCCGATCACAACCGCTGTTTAAGTCTCTCCCTGCCGTTCACGCAAAGCGGTGATCCGAGTCACAAGCAGGTGGTGACAGCGGTCATATCGAAGGGGCTGGGTAAGGAAGCCATACTTGGTGAGCCACTGTGAAGCAACTTTTCCAACTCGGGATCGTGGGTCTGGCGCTTCTGCTTGCCGCAAACCCGGTTGTCGCCGAGAGCTGCCATTCACGGCAGATGGGAAGCCCAGCCTGTGCGATGTCGTGCTGCACTGATGGCTCTTCCCTTGCGCAGCGCGCGACTCATTGTTCGGAGATGAGGCGTCTGGCTGCTTCGGAAGAGGCATGTGTCCGAGCAGTATGCGTCGGAGAGCCGGTACAGCTGCCGGTGCTGGGAAAGATGGTCGAAGGCAGCTTGACGTCCGATTCTTCGGGAAATGCCTGGATTCAGCCAGTCAGTGCTGACGAAGCGCCCTGGATGGGGGCTGCATCCTCCCAGGCTCACGCACGTTCCTCACGACACGTGCTCCTGCATGTGTTCAGGATCTAGATCTTCTTCGTTGTTCCGGTCACAAGAGAATGCGATGCGATGCTTCGCATTTCGCGACGGCCACCACCAACTACGAGGAGATCTGTCATGAAACGTACACTCAGTATTCTTTCCGTTCTATTGGTTTTTAGCGTTCTATCGTTCGCACAGTCCACCGCATCGGCGCCCAAGGCAGAGCATTTGACCAAGAGCCAGCTTCATGCTCTTATCGCTTCGGCAAAGACGCCCAGCGAACACCGGCAGATCGCGCACTACTTCGAAGCTAAATCGCAAGAGTATTTGGCAGAGTCGAAAGAGCACGAGCAAATGCTGGAGAGCTACCGGCAGAACCCGCTGTTCCAGTCGTCCAAGTTCAAGACCCAGACGATCGGCCATTGCGAGTATTTGGCGAGTTCTCTGCGGAACGCTTCGGCCAAGGAGCATGAGCTGGCCAAGCAGCATGAGGCCATGGCGGCAGAACTGGATCAGAAGTAAGGGCTAGCTGCCCCTGCTGGTTTGTCTCCGGCAGGGGCAGTGCTGAGATCGGGACCGCTATTCCGAACGCAAGGCGTCGACCGGATCCACTGAAGCTGCGCGCAGCGAGGGTACGTAACAAGCGATGCCCGCGGTGACCACCATGATCAGAGTGATAGCAGCGTAAGTGAGCGGATCGAACGGACTCACCTGGAACAGGATTGAGGAGAGCAGGCGCATGACCGCGAAAGCGGACGCGAGCCCGAGCGCCGCGCCAACCAGCGTAAGAGCCAGACCCTGGCGCACGAACAGCCCGGTTAGCTGGGTCCGCTGCGCTCCCAGAGCCATGCGAATACCAATCTCCCGGGTCCGCTGCGAGATGGTGTAGGAGATCACGCCATAGAGCCCGATGATTCCCAGCAAGAGCGCCATTGCACCCGCCGCACACAGCAAGACCAGCGTGAAGGCCGTACGCGCCATCGACTTCTTGTACATCTCGGCCATTGAAGCGGGATCGGCCAGAGGCACATTGGCGTTGACCGACCACACCGCACGTTCGATCTCGTGGAAGAACTCCTGGGACCCGGCGCGTGGGCAACGTACGGCAAAGGCAACGCCGCGCCGGAACTCCAGCTTCTGCCCCTCGAAGTTGCGGAGCATGACCGGCCAGTACACGGTGGTGGGTGCCGCCTTATCGAGCCCGTCATCGTGCACATCTTCGGCTACACCGATCACTTCACGCCAGTCGTCCGTAGTGCCAACCCGAATCTTCTTGCCCAGAGCGGCCTGCGCTGATCCCCAATAGTTGCGGGCCAGGTTCTCTGAGATCAAAGCAACGGGGTGCATCTCGTAGGTGTCGGCCCACGTGAGTTCGCGTCCAGCCAGGATGCGAGTACCGAGGGTCTCGAAGTAGCCGGGGCTGACAAACTTGAAGCGGCGAATGGAGGGGACCTTACCTTCGCTCATGGGGTGGTCTTGAGCGAAGATCACGTCATTGGTGCTGTAGCCGGCCAGCGGAAGTGCATTTGCGAAGCTGACGGAGGTGACACCCGGCAGGGCTGCGATGCGGTGAAGAATCTCCTCGTCCTGACGAATCACGTGTTCCGCCTGTGCGTCAGGAATCTGGCTTTCAGAGATGTAGAACCGGAATGTTTCGAGACCGGTATGAGCGTCGAAGCCGGGGTCGACGTGGCTCAGAGCCAGGAAGGTCCGGATCATGAGACCGGAGCAGATCAGCAGGACCAAGGCCATGGCCACTTGCACCACGACCAGGGTTTTACGCGCGCGATGACGGTCGCGGCCCTGGCTGATGGCACGGCCGCCTTCGCGCAGACCGGTTGTGGAGCGAACCCCAGCGTACTTGACGATGGGTGCGATCACGATCAGGAGGCAAGTCAGGAGAGCGAGGCCGCCGGTAAACAGCAGGCAGTCCATGTCGATGCCAATTTCGTGCAGACGCGGCAAACCTTCCGGCGCTGCCCAGATCAGAGCACGGATGGAAGCGTAGGCGAGTGCGAGGCCGACGAGGCTACCGGCGATGGCCAGCACGAAGCTTTCCAGGATCAGGTCAGTGGCAGTGCGGCCCCAGCTTGCTCCCAAGGCGGCGCGCACGGCGAGTTCCTGGCGTCGGCCTTCCACTCGAACTAGAAGCAAGTTGGCGACATTGGCGCAGGCCACCAGGAGTACCAGTGCGATCGCGGCCATGAGCACCCACAACACATCGCCGACGTTGCCAATGACGTCTTTCTTGAGGGGGCGCAGGTTCGTGGCCAGGCGAACCTGTTCGAACATGGATTCAGTGAAGCCATCGGGCGGCGGAAAGCTGTGGAGGGTGATCGGGATGAGGCGGGTCAGGTCCGCGCTGGCCTGCTGCAATGTGACCCCAGGCTTGAGACGCGCGATGCCCTCCTGGCTGTAGTTCCCCAGCTTGGTCTTACTGCGGTCCCACTGAAAGGGCACAACCAGGTCCATGTTATTGAAGTTGAGGAACTGGAATCCGCGGGGAAGCACGCCGATGATCTGCCGGGTCTCGCCGTCCAAGGTCATGCTGCTGCCGATCACCGCAGAAGCACCGCCGAACTTCTTCTGCCAATAGCCGTAGGAAAGAATCACGGTCTTGGGTGCGCCCGGCGTGTCGTCCTGACGGGTGAAGAGACGGCCGATCGCGGGTTTAGCGCCGAGCATCGGGAGCACCCCATCTGTGACGTCGAGGCCAGCGACGTGCTCCGGCTGACCGGATCCAGTCACATTGAAGGCGTCCCCCGTGTATGCTCCGACGTCTTCGAGGGTCTTGCTTTGCTCGCGATTGATGAAGTAGTGGGAGGCAGCAATGTTCAGTTCTTTGATATTGATGCCGGGCGCGGTGTACCAGACCCCAATGAGCCGGTCAGCGTCTGGATACGGCAGGGGCTTGAGCAGCACGTTTTCTACCACCGCGAAGATGACGGTATTTGCCCCCACTCCGATGGCCAGCGTGAGCAGCGTGATCGCAGTAAACATGGGCGCACGGCCGAGCCGGCGCAAGAGCTGCCTCAGTTGGGCTAACCAGACGAACATAGACGGCCTCCGGGAATCTGGGAGATACCTTGCCGAGGGTGTGGTTGCAATCGCTGTTCCACGCGAAGAGTGAGGTAACCCTATGCGTTTGTGCAGCTTTGGCGCAGGGCGATGGCGGGCGGGAGCAAAGCGGCGTCCGAATGCGCAAAGGACTGTGCGATATCGAACAGGGAAGATGGTTGCCTATCGTGCTTTGCCCCGGATTCCGGAGAGGAAGGCGTGCTGTATCCGGTTCAGACTGCGTCCGCGCAGGGTGGCCGCGACAATGGTGCGCGTGGCACGAGCGTCACTGAGGCGTATGAAGCTGCAACCGGCATTCCGATCCACGGCCATTTCAGGCACAAGCGTGACGCCAACCCCGGCCGCAACCATTCCCAGCAGGCTGCTGAACTGTCCGCTCTCGAAGGCGATAGTCGGGCTGATGCGGCCGCGGTTACAAGTGGCAATACTGAGGTCGCGAAAGCAGTGCCCATCGCGCAAGAGGACGAAGGATTCCTTGCGCAGATCTTTGATGGCGATTGAGTCATCCCCGGCGCGGGGATGATCTTTGGGCAACACGGCGAAGAGCGGCTCGGTGCGGAGGGGATAGATCTCCAGATCCTTGTGACGGAGCGGCAGGGCCAAAATTGCAATGTCAATGGAGAGATCGCGCAGGCTCTCGACCAGGCTTGGGGTCATGTCTTCGATGATGCGGAGTTTGGCGTCGGGATACTTCCTCGCGAAGGCGGCCGTGTAGTGCGGGATGAGATAGGGAGCGATGGTCGGAATCACGCCCACGGAGACGCTGCCGGTAAAATCCTCCTTCTTCTTGGCGACGCTGGAACGCGCAGTGCCCACCTGATCTAAGATGGTTCGCGCATGAGGAAGAAAGGCGCGGCCTGCCTCGGTGAGGCGGACGCTGCGACCGAGGCGATCGAAGAGCTTGGCTCCTAGTTCCTCTTCGAGCTTGAGGACCTGCTGGGAGAGGGACGGCTGGGTGATCTGGCAGTGCTCGGCGGCACGACTGAAGCTGCCCGTCTCGGCGATCGCACAGACGTAGCGGAGCTGGTGGAATTCCATAGAGACAACCTATACCTCGCATGGCTAATGCGTATTGGAATTATAGCTACCGATGGTGGTAGAGTCGGTTCGTTGCTGGATCGACGCACCACTTCGAAGCAAGTCTGTCGCGGAGCCCAGAGCCAGAAGGAGAGAAAGCATGTCTAGCGAAGCCAAATGCCCCTATCATCATTCCGAAACTCGGACGAATAGCGACTGGTGGCCGAACCAGTTGAATTTGAATCTGCTGCATCAGCACTCCTCGCTGTCCAACCCCATGGGAGAGGAATTCAATTACGCCGAAGCGTTCAAGAGCCTCGATTATGCCGCTCTCAAGAAGGATCTTGAAGCGCTTATGACGGACTCGCAGGATTGGTGGCCCGCGGATTTCGGACATTACGGCCCGCTGTTCATCCGCATGGCATGGCACAGCGCTGGGACATACCGGATCAACGATGGGCGGGGCGGCGGCGGACGGGGGCAGCAGCGGTTTGCTCCGTTGAACAGCTGGCCGGACAACGTGAATCTCGACCGGGCGCGGCGCCTGTTGTGGCCCATCAAGCAGAAGTACGGCAAGAAGATCTCATGGGCCGACCTGCTGATTCTGGCCGGCAACGTCGCACTGGAATCCATGGGCTTCAAGACCTTCGGTTTCGGGGGCGGGCGCCCCGATGTTTGGGAACCGGACATGGATGTAAATTGGGGCGCCGAAGAGACGTGGCTGGGAACCAACAAGCGCTATTCCGGAGAGCGCGATCTGGCCAAGCCTTTTGGTGCGACCACCATGGGCCTGATCTATGTGAATCCGGAAGGGCCGGAAGGCGTGCCCGACCCACTGAAGGCGGCGCACGATATTCGCGAGACCTTTGGCCGCATGGCCATGAACGATGAAGAGACTGTAGCTCTGATTGCGGGGGGGCACACATTCGGCAAGACGCACGGAGCGGGCCCGGCAACGCACGTTGGCCGTGAGCCTGAAGGAGCGCCGATCGAAGAACAGGGCCTGGGATGGTCCTGCGCTTACGCCACCGGAATTGGCGGAGATGCGATCACCAGCGGTCTGGAAGTTACGTGGAGCACCAAGCCCACGCAATGGAGCAACGACTTCTTCGAGAACCTGTTCAAGTACGAGTGGGAACTGACCAAGAGCCCGGGAGGGGCGCACCAGTGGAAGCCCAAGGGCGACGCGGGAGCCGACACCGTACCGGACGCGCACAACAGCTCGAAGCGTCACCAGCCCGGCATGTTGACCACCGATCTGTCGCTGCGCTTTGACCCGATCTACGAAAAGATCTCGCGACGGTTCTACGAGCATCCGGAGGAGTTCGCGGATGCCTTCGCGCGGGCATGGTTCAAGTTGACTCATCGCGACATGGGACCGCGGGCTCGCTATCTGGGTCCGGAGGTTCCGAAGGAAGTGCTGATCTGGCAGGATCCGATTCCTGAAGTGGATCACAAGCTGATCGATGAGAAGGATGCGGCGGCACTGAAGGAGCAGATTCTGGCCTCGGGACTCACGGTCGGTCAGCTTGTGTCGACGGCCTGGGCCTCCGCATCCAGCTATCGCAACTCCGATAAGCGCGGCGGAGCCAACGGCGCGCGCGTGCGGCTATCTCCGCAGAAGGACTGGGAAGCTAACGAGCCAGCGCAGCTGAAGAAGGTGCTGGCCAAGCTGGAGGAGATTCAGAAGGACTTCAACAGCAAGCAAAGCGGCGGCAAGAAGATTTCTATGGCTGACTTAATCGTCCTGGCGGGTTGTGCCGGGGTGGAGAAGGCCGCCAAGAACGCAGGCGTTTCAGTAAAGGTTCCCTTCACACCGGGGCGCATGGATGCCTCACAAGAGCAGACGGATGTGGAATCGTTCGCGGTGCTCGAGCTTACCGCGGATGGCTTCCGCAACTACAACAGCGGCAAGGAGAGCGCTCCCGCCGAGGCTCTTTTGCTCGACAAGGCACAACTGCTGACGCTGACGGGGCCCGAACTAACGGTCCTGCTGGGTGGAATGCGGGTGCTGAACACGAACTATGGGCAGACGAAACACGGTGTATTCACCAAGCGTCCGGAGTCGCTGACCAACGACTTCTTTGTCAATCTTCTGGACATGAGCA
Source organism: uncultured bacterium (assembly GCA_966443485.1). GTDB lineage: Bacteria > Acidobacteriota > Terriglobia > Terriglobales > Acidobacteriaceae > Telmatobacter. The sequence continues at coordinate 8,169 of CBJOJD010000124.1, forward strand.
CCAAGTGGAAGGCGGCCTCAGACAAAGAGGACGTCTTTGAAGGGCGCGACCGGAAGACGGGAGAGGTCAAATGGACTGCGACCCGTGCGGATCTTGTCTTTGGGTCCAATTCTCAACTGCGGGCTCTCGCCGAGGTCTATGCCAGTGCGGATGCACACGAGAAGTTTGTGAATGACTTTGCCGGGGTTTGGAACAAGGTGATGAACTTGGATCGCTTCGATCTCACTGCCAGCCGCGCGTAAAGGGAGCGGTCACGCACACCAACTCCGATCTGAAACGCAGGAGGTTCTGCGGGTCAGGTCGGAGTTTTTGTTTATGCGAGGAATGCCGGGGAATGCACGAATCGGACAGCCTTGTTGTCCTTCACCGCTGCGAAGGTGCTGCACATTGAAAGAAGTCTGCCTCTGTGCGAACAGCCACTTACTCGATCTCTTTTGCCTCCGCCATGAGCCTCTCATCATCGTCATCCTTCGGCGTTGTGGGAGGGAGGAGACGAGGATTATCTTCGCCCGCAGCATCGTCATCCGTTACCACGGTTGGGAATGCCTCATTCAAGGTCAACGGAGCTCCCACCAGGGAGTCGGCAAATTCGGTTCGAGGAGTGTTGGAGGGAAGGCCGAAGAGGTAGCCCTGCAACTCGTCGGCGCCCATGGCACGCACCGTGTGTAGCTGCCAAGGTTCTTCGATGCCTTCGACGATGACCCGCAGGCCCAGTCTTCTGCTCATCTCAATGAGCGATCGGATCATGGTTGCGACTTCGGGGCTCAGTTGCAGGCGGCGGGTAAAGGTGCGATCGATCTTGAGCGCCGAAAAAGGCAGAGCGGGCAGATATCCGAGGCAGGAGTAGCCAGTGCCAAAATCGTCGATCACGAGGCTGATACCCAAGGAGCGCAACTTGGTCATCTTCTCTGCTGTGTGAGTCAGGGAACCGACCATCACCGATTCGGTGAGCTCAAGCTGTAACAGCTCCGGTTTCAGGCCTGATCGTCTCAAGACCGATGAGAACTCCTCGACGATGCGATCCGAGTTGAATTGCAGTGAAGAAACGTTTACGGCTACGCCGATGGGGTAGGGCGAGATCTTTTGCCATTCGAGGCACTCTTTGCAGGCACGCTCGGCGACAAACTTGCCTAGCGCGTGGATAAGCCCGCTCTCTTCAGCCACGGGGATGAAAGTGGCGGGGGAGATCTCTCCCAAACGCGGATGACGCCATCGGGCAAGAGCCTCGAAGCGAAGCAAGCGCCCGGACTGGGCGTCCCACTCGGGTTGGTAGTCGACGTAGATTTCGCCGCGGGCGATGGCGCCGCGAAGCTCGTTCTCCAGCGTGAGCCGTTCGCGCGCCATGTTGCCGAGATCGGGACTGAAGTGCACGGCGCGATGTTTGCCTGCACGCTTGGCGGCATACATTGCGCTATCGGCCTGTTTGAGCAGATCGACATCATGCATTCCGCTGGACTCGCGGGTGCTGATGCCGATGCTGGCCCCCACACTGATTTCGTTCCCTTCGATGTGGAAGGGTCGGGAAAGGCTCTGGATCAGACTATTTGCAGCTGTGGTGGCGTCGCTCTTGGAGGAGATTCCGGTGAGGACCACCGTGAACTCGTCGCCTCCGAGACGGGCGAGCGTGTCTGTCGAACGAATGTGCGATTTGAGCCGCTTGCCGACTTCGCACAGCAGCAGATCACCGATGGCATGTCCCAGGCTGTCGTTCACCAGCTTGAACCCGTCCAGGTCGATGCACAGGAGGGCGATCATGGAGTTCTCCTGGGTGGACCGGAGCAATTCGCGCTCGAGCTTTTCGGCGAGATAACGGCGGTTGGGTAGACCGGTGAGGGCGTCCGTGCGCGCCTGCTCAAACAGGCGAATCTCAGCCTTTCGGGCAGTGTCCTGACGACGTTCCAGCTCGACAACCATGCGATTGAAGCCGTCCGCCAGATGAACAATCTCCTGCGCTCCCCGGACATTCACGTTGCAGGTCAGGCTGCCGTCATTGGTGATTCGGTCCATGGCTGCGGCCAATTCAATGACGGGTTGAGAGATGCGGCGCTGCAGAAAGGTACCGGTGAACCCGGCGATGATGAAGGAGACGAAGGCAAGCCCGATAGCGATGGCCAGCATGCGCAGATTGCTCCGCTCGAGATCCATCATGTCGGCGGTGACGGCGATGGAGCCTAGGAAGTCAGAAGATCTGCGGATGGGCCGAACTACGTATCGAGAACTCTTTCTCCACTGCTGCTTCGTTCCCAGCTCGCGAGCACAAGGAGCCACCGCTCCGTCCCGTTCATACTCGGAGAAGAGCGAGCCCTTCGCATCGTAGAGGCAAGCCGAAATGACCTGGCGTTCGTGCCTAAGCGCGGCGAGTGTTTCAGAGGCAGCCTTCTTGTCGGTAAAGTCCAAAGCGGCGGTTGAGTTCTGGCCAATCACGTCCCCGAGGGTGGCCAGGCGGCTGTCGAGTTCGGCAATGGAGTTATGGGTGTTCACATAGGTAATCAAGGCTGTGAACACACCGACTGCAAGCCCGCTGGCAAGAACCACCAGGGTGAGGATATGAGAACGAAGGCTAAAGCTGCGCTTCCTGCTCAATGGAGACCTCCCGATGATGGAAGGAGGACCGCGAGCTTGAGCAGCCGGGAACTCATATCGAGCTGCCGACTTCGCAGAGCTTCGAGATTCACTTCGATCTGAATTTGGTCTCCGGCGCGAACCAAGGCCACGGTTCCACCGGCGCGGACAAACTGATCGTTGTCGCCAACGGTGAGGACCGACTTGCTGGCTGTGCGATTGAGGATGGATCGAACCGCCGGTGCGGGCAGCCCAGCGATATAGAGCACGTCGCAATTGCCCAGATCGCTGTCTGCGGGATGCAGCACCACGGATATGGGTCGGCCGTCGCTCGATTTGCCATCCAAAACCTGCTTCAGGGCGGCTCCGATGTTCGCGTCCCCGAGCACTCCAATGACGAGGCGCTGATGTGCGCCCGGCCACGATACGTATTTCGTCAGGTTGAAGACAAAGGCCGCACGCACGGCGCGTTCGTCCTGCTGGGCAGCGAGGGGTTTTCCGGCCAACAGGACGAGCAGCGCGAATAACGAGATCCTGCCTAACCAGGAAAGCCAGCGACGATTTGGGAGACGACTCATGGGCGCATTCACCGGCTGACTACCTTCGTTCCCGTGTGCGATAGGTCAGGCGAAAACGCCACGTCCGGCCATCCTGGACAGTGGCGGGGGATTCTACTTCTGGCCCTGTGGGGGTTGCCCACTTGCGACCGAGAAGGTTGTAACAGCTGGCGGAGGCTTGCAGTCCATGAGCAAACGTGCGACTGGAGATGGTGGTATTGACAACCAGAGAGGAGGCGATGCGTTGGCTCTGGAAGTTGGATTGAGAGCCGGTAAAGAGAAGCTCAGTTCCCCAAAATCCCGCGGAGGCGACCGGCACCGATCCGTTGAGCTTGGCGAGCTGCGTGGGTGAATTCATCAAGGCGGCGCCGGAGTGCTCGCGCGTACGCGCATAGGTGTAGCTGGCCCTTCCCATCCAGCCGGAGCGATCTTCTGCAATCAACTCGAGCTCAGCGCCGCGGCTCTTGTCTCCGCCTCCATTCATGAAGTGGGTGTTGCCTTGGGCGTCCTCCTGCTCTCGAATCACGTGGTTCAAATCATTCATGAATGCAGTTGCGGACGCATGCAGGCGGGCATTGAATGCATGTTCCAGGAGGAGGGTGTGAGCGTCAATGTACTCGGGATCCAGGGCCTTGTTTGTGCCGGTGATGTCCACGTTGTCGACGTAAAACTCGTCGTACGGATCGGGAGCTCGGAATGCCTGGCCGAAGATGTATTTCAACGATGTGCTAGCAGTGGGGAAATACATGGCCGCGATGCGGGGGCTGAAGTTATGGCCGTAGAGGCTGTACCAATCCAGGCGTCCACCGATGTTGAGGCTGAATCGCGGTGAGGCATTCAGTTCGGCTTCGCCAAACAACGCATCGTGGTCCAGGGCGCGATGGTCGTTGAGAAAGGGCGGCTGGCCGACGTAGTAGTTTCTCTGGTTGATGCGGAAGCTGTGCTCGACGACGCCACCACCTACAATTCGATGGCGGCCGATCTTTCTTCCGACCACGGTCTCGAGGCCCAGAGTGTCTGCAGCGGCATCGTTGATTTGAACGGTGCGGCTGACTCCATCGTTCCCTATATAGGGATAGGTGCCCCAGAAGCGGTACGCATCGTAGTAGGCGCGCAGATCGATCTGCGTGGTGCTGGACAGATCGCGGCTATAGCTGGCGTCGAAGTAGCCGACGGTATCGATCGTGCGGGAGCCGGGATCGGCAAAGATCGTCTGATAGGGGGCATTGGGAACGATTTTGTCCCGCTTGCCAAAAAGCCCTTCCAAGCGCAGCTGGCCGAGGCGCACGGTTCCAAACGCGTGATCGTAGCGATCGCCGTCGAGGTTGGTCGCGATGCCGTTGTCGGTGTCTGGCGAATTGTACTCCGGGAAGAAGAGCCGGTGAGCGCCGTTGGAGCGATAGGCACTTGCGGAGACGAGGGCAGCCAATTTGGCGGTCCTGAATGAAGCACGCACCTCGCCGGTTCGTCCGTAGAATGAACTGGCATCCGAGGTTATTTCGAGGTCGTCTTGATGGCTGGGTCGCCGTGTCAGGACATTCACCACCGCGAGTTCGGCATTGGTGCCGAAGAGTGAGGACCCTGGTCCACGCGCCACCTCTACGCGATCGATTAGATCGAGGTCGAGTGGAAACTCTGTTCCGATCAGGGCGCCATCGTAGATGTCGTCGTTGATGCGATGCCCGTCGATGAGAAGAAGAACGCGGGCGTTGTAATCGCCGCTCTGAAGAAAGCCCCGCACTCCCACGTAGCTGTAGCTTCGGTCATAGGCGGTGTAGAAGCCGGTGACGCTCCGCAGCAGGTCGGCCAAGGTGCGCCATCCATAGCGGCTGATCTCATCGGCGGTGATCACGGTGACCGCAACTGGGGCCTTGCGAGGATCGTCGAGGTGGCGCGACGCGGTCGACAGACGCACCTGGGAGAGATCTTCGATACTCATGCCGGTGAGGTCGGGAACGGCAAGTTCCTGGCCAGGAGCAGCCGAGGAGCAGAACAGTCCCACTGCACCCAGCACTGCGAGAGTGGAACGCATCAAGGGGCCCAACATATTTATCCAATTCGACGGACGACGCCCACAAGATCTGATGTCTGCTTGTGTGAGCTTTCTATTCGATCATCGGCCCAGAGTGCCGCAACCTTTAGCGCTGAGCGAGCTAGCTCTATGAAACGGTTAGAGATATTGATCTGCGACTGTCATTGATTGACATAGGCACGCCTAGGATTCTTCCAAGTTCACGAGCCTGAGTTGAGAATTAGAGTCTTGCGCACTCTCGCTGCTTCACCCGCTGCAAGAGATCCGCGAACGTCCGAAGCAGCCAATCGATCTTTCACACTGTCAGCTCTGTGGCGGCGAGTGATGGGGGTTCTCACGGCGATGCCATTCCT
>CBJOJD010000125.1:0-13547 GCA_966443485.1 uncultured bacterium
GTTATACTTTGGTATAACTCGGAGGCGGAATGTACAGTACCAGCCTGCGCAAAGTGGGTGGATCCGTGATGCTCGCCGTTCCCCCAGCCATTCTCGACATGCTTCAGCTTGAGGCCGGGTCCAGGGTGAGCATGGTGATCGAGGGCGCTCGATTGATCATCGAGCCCGAACACCGCCCTCGTTACACGATGAAAGAATTGCTCGCGGCGTCCGACTACTCTGCTCCGCAACCTCCAGAGGAGCGGGCGTGGGTGGACAGCCCGCCGGCCGGGCGCGAGTTGATATGAATCGCGGTGACATTTACCTCGTCTCGCTCGATCCTGTTGCCGGACACCAGCAGCGAGGGTTTCGTCCAGTGCTCATCATCTCTCCGGACGAATTCAACCAGGTCACCAAGCTTCCGGTCATCCTGCCGATCACCGGAGGCGGTGATTTCGCGCGGCGCATCGGCTTCGCGGTGCCTCTGATCGGTACAAAGACTACCGGGTTCGTTCGCTGCGATCAGCCGCGAGTTCTCGACATAGAAGCTCGACAGGGACGAAAAGTCGAAACGGTTCCAAAAAAGACGCTGGATGAGATCCTGGCTCGCACCGCAACCATCTTCGCCTAACACAATTGCTTGAACGGGCCGGCGGGGGCCGGTCGCAACCAAGCGACACGCGAAGCGCATTGAGTAATCCTGCTTGCCCAGCCGCTATCGGCCCATCTATGCTTTCGGCCATTGCAACGAATGCCTTTGTGGGGTCGATCTAGAATGGACAAGCGCACATTTTTGAAATCTTCCGGAGCGGTGGTGGCAGGAAGTCTTCTCACGCGGTTCAATGCGGCACAGAGCTCCGGGCCTCGCGAGAACTGGGCCGGCAATCTCACCTACAGCACCGATCATCTGCACAAGCCTGCGAACCTCGACGAGGTGCGCCAGGTCGTGAAGAGCTGCGCGAAGCTGCGGGCGCTGGGTTCGCGGCACTCCTTCAGCACCATTGCCGACAGCCGCTTCAATCAGATCTCGCTCGAGCACCTCAATTCCATTGAGATAGATGAGAAGACGCGGACCGTCACGGTGGGAGCAGGCGTTCGATACGGCCAGCTGGCGCCGGTGATCAATGCGCGCGGCTTCGCGCTGCACAATCTCGCATCTCTTCCCCACATCTCGGTGGCGGGAGCGATTGCCACAGCCACGCATGGATCGGGCCTGCACAATGGGAATCTGGCCACCGCTGTTTCCGGTCTGGAGATCGTCACCGCCGACGGCGAGGTGCTTCATCTCTCCCGCGACAAGGATGGCGAGCGGTTCCATGGCGCGGTGGTCGGGCTCGGCGCGACGGGCATCGTCACGCGAGTCACGCTGGACTTGCAGCCCACCTTCCAGGTGGCACAAACGGTCTACCAGGATCTCTCGTTCGATCAGCTTCAGCACAACTTCGACGCAATCTTCGGGGCTGGCTATAGCGTGAGCCTGTTCAGCGACTGGCAGAATCATCGCGCCACCCAAGTGTGGATCAAGCGCCGCATCTCCGCTGGCGACAAGAGCGATTGGCCGGCGGAGTTCTTCGGCGCTAAGCGGGCGACGGAGAAGCTGCACCCCATCACCGGACATCCCGCCGAGAGCTGCACCGAGCAGCAAGGGATTCCCGGACCGTGGTACGAGCGGCTGCCGCACTTCAAGATGGAATTCACGCCTTCGAGCGGCCGAGAGTTACAGACCGAGTACTTCGTTCCTCGGGATCGTGGCTATGAGGCGATTCTTGCCGTCGAGAAGCTGCGCGACCGCATCACGCCCCATCTCTTCGTTACCGAGCTGCGCACCATCGCCGCGGATGATCTATGGATGAGCATGGCGTACCGGCGTCCGTCGCTGGCGATTCACTTCACGTGGAAGCCGGAGTGGCCGCAGGTTCGCGAGATCCTGCCGCTGATCGAAGCGCAGCTCGAACCCTTCGGAGCGCGGCCCCATTGGGGCAAGCTCTTCACCATTCCGATTGCGAAGCTGGATGCGCAGTATGCGCGCCTGGCGGACTTCAAAGCCCTGGTGAAGCAGCATGATCCCGAAGGCAAGTTCCGTAACGAGTACATCACAGAGCATCTCTATTCAGCGTGAGTTGAGCAAACAAAAGCGGAGCCGTTGCGGCTCCGCTTTTGTTTGCTCTTTCTTTCAGCCCTTGCGACGGTAAAGGACCTGGAAGTCGTAGCCCGTGTTGGCTGGGAACAGTGCCGCCACTGCCCGCAGACGCTCGGCTAGAGCTGGGGCAGCCAGCAGCGGGTACTCACGCTCACGCAGATCGTGATAGTCGAAGTCCACTGCCAGAGAAAGCATGTAGATGGCAAGCGAATCCGAAAAGGTGGATTCGAAGTAGCTGCTGCGAGCGCGCTCGTCCACTGGCTTCTGTCCGCTGCGGCTGTCTTGAACACGCCGGCGAGCCTCCCATGCGTCCTGGCTGGTCTCGCCGCGCACCTGGGCCTCAGATTGCGACCACACCAATGCGCCGAAGCTCTCAGGAACGCCGGTGGCATCCACGAAGTTGTGGGCCACGTTGATAAAAAATTCGAAGGCCAAGCCGAATCGATCTTCTACCAGGCGGGTAGACAGGAACACCGCCTCGGTGGTGCCGAAGGTGGCGTTGCGATGGCACACTGCGCGATCGCCCAACTCCACGTTGTAAGAAGGGGCGATCATGGTTTCGCCCGTGTCGGCGATCGCTAGCGGCACAAAGTAATACGTACGCTGAGCCAGTGCGGGCGCAAGCGCGATCGGAACAGCGCCCACCAGGCGCTCCAATTCGGTGTCGGGGACCCGGGTCTCGCCCCAGGATCCGTAGTGAATGCCGTTGGCGGCGGTCGCCACTTCCACGTGGGTGGCAACCTTCTCCGCGTGCCATAGTTCAATCTGTGCGCTACTGGCCATCGAGTCTGTATTTTACGGCACGGGCGCGGGGGCACTGTCTCCGGCTGCAAGGAATGTGCAGCGGAGGCTAGGAATCCAATGGCCCGGTGTACGGCGCGCGCTTTCCGAAGAGCGCGGTTCCGATCCGAATGCGCGTCGCGCCCTCTTCGATGGCCAGCGGAAAATCTCCGCTCATGCCCATGGAGAGGACTTCGAACCGCAACCGGGGATGCGCCACGGACCAGCGTTCGCGCCACGTGCGCAAGGCGCGGAAGCAGGCCCGTGTCTGCTCCTCCGGAACGCCGAACGGCGCGATGGTCATGAGACCGCGCATTTGCAGATGAGTGAAATCGGGCAGGCGCTCGAGCAGCTCCGCCGCGTCGGATGAGTTGGGATCGATGCCGGCCTTGGTCTCCTCGCTGCTCAACTTCACCTCTATCAGCACCGGCAGGATTTTGTTGAGCCGGGCAGCGGCCTCATTGAGGCGTTCGGCCAGCCGCAGCGAATCGACGGAGTCGACCGCATCGAAGAGTTCCACAGCGCGCTGGGTCTTGTTCGATTGCAGGTGCCCGATGAGATGGATGCGCACGGGATCGGAAGCTGCATTGCGCAGGCTGGCCAACTCCGGAGCTTTGGCGGCGAACTCCTGCACCCGGTTCTCGCCGAAAAGACGAAGGCCCAGCGCCGCAGCTTCCGCGATGAGGGCAGCCGGGTAGGTCTTGGAGACCGCCATCAGCTCGACCTCGCTTCGCGAGCGGCCGGCGCGACGGCAGGCCTGCTCAATGGCGGCCTCGACGCGCGCGATATTCTCGGCGAGATGATTTGCTGCCTGATCAGACAAAATATACCCTCAGCGCGATCCGATGAGCGACAGGTCCAGCAGGCGTTCAAGCCAGCCGTACTCCATTACTCAGCGTCCGTGCTCCTCGAGGTACTTCTCCGCCTCCAGCGCAGCCATGCATCCGGATCCGGCGGCAGTGATGGCTTGGCGGTAGCGGCGGTCCTGTACGTCGCCACAGGCATACACACCGGGCAGAACGACACCTTTACGAGTCGTCAAGACATTGCCTTGCGTCAGAATGTAGCCCTCGCTATCCAGGTCGATTTGCCCGGCAAACATCTTGGCGTTGGGCTCGTGACCGATGCCAAGGAACATGCCGCTCACGGGCAGAACGCTCTCCACGCCCGTGACCACGTCTTTGAGGCGCAAGCCTTTCACTTCCTTCTGCTCGACGCCCAGAACTTCCTGGACCACAACATTGGTGCGAAGCTCGATGTTGGGATGAGCCAACACCCGCTCCAGCATGATCTTGCTGGCGCGGAAGCTTTCGCGCCGGTGGAGCACCGTGACCTTGCTGGCGAAGCGCGTGAGGAAGAGCGCTTCTTCCATCGCCGAGTCGCCGCCGCCGATGACCGCAATCTCCAGACCGCGGAAGAAGAAGCCGTCGCAGGTGGCACAGCTGGATACACCGTGACCGATCAGGGCCTGCTCGCTCTGCAGGCCTAGCCAGCGCGCGCTGGCCCCTGAGGCGATGATTAGGGTGCGGGTGTGAATCTCCCCGTGGTCAGTCTTGAGGCGGAAAGGATGGACGTTCAGATCCGCGGACACCAGGTGAGCGGTCTGGAACTCGGCGCCGAAGCGGGCCGCCTGCTTCTTCATGTTATCGATCAGCTCGGGACCTTGAATGCCTTCCGGCCATCCAGGGAAGTTCTCGACCAGGCTGGTGATAGATAGCTGTCCCCCGGGCTCGTGGCCCTCAAGCACCAACGGTTTGAGGTTAGCGCGTGCAGCGTAAATGGCTGCGGTCAGCCCGGAACAGCCGGAGCCGAGAATCACAGTATCGCGAGTTTCGATCATGAAAGAGCTTCCTGAGTCGATTGTAGCCGGGCAGAACCGGAATCCGCTCCATGCCGGGTACTACGCACAACAGCTTATAAGATGTTGCACATGGCTAATTTGACTCTAGTGTACGGATTGCGCCTGCTGCCCGAAGGCGAAGTGAAGGAGATTCAGGACGCGACCATCAAGCTGGTGAACGGAAACGATGCGCATGTGACCATGCACGTGCTGGAAGGCTCACGGGCCGAGATCGAGCGCCAGCTCAAGCACAGTCTCGACGCCTTCTTCGACTTCTACCCCGAGATCTAGCGCGCTCAGGATTTTTGGTCGGCGCGACGAACCCGCAGGTTATCGAGCGCGTATTCGATATAACGCGGCTCCAGGTGGGGCGGCTCTTCCATAAATCGGCAGATCGCCACTACCTGGTCCATGATGAACTTAGGCTGGAAGGCTGCCAGGTCCAAGCCTTTCTCGTCCCGTAGCTTGCGGAGAATGAAGTTGAATGCTTCGTCGGGCAACTGGAACCCATGGCGCGCGCACTCCGCCTGAAAGATGCGCTGATAACGATCCAGCTTCGGTGAACCCACCTCGATCTTGTAGGGCAGACGGCGCAGAAAGGCCGGGTCCATCAGGTCCTCTGGCTCGAGGTTAGTGGAGAAGATGATCAGCTCCTCGAAGGGAACGCTGAAGCTCTTGCCTGTGTGCAGCTTCAAGAAATCGATGCGGCTTTCCAGCGGCACGATCCAGCGGTTGAGCAGGTGAGTAGGACTCACCAACTGGCGGCCAAAGTCGTCGATCAGAAAGCAGCCCCCCAGCGCCTTCATGTGCATGGGCGCCTCATAGAAGTGCCCCGTGGCGTCGTAGCGCAGGTCGAGCATGTCCAAGGTCAGCTCGCCACCCACAATCACGAAGGGACGGCGGCACGGCACCCAGCGGGCATCGCCCTCGTCCTGACGAATGAACGACATGCTGTCGTCCGTCTGCTTCGACGGTTCCACCCGGGTGTGGACGCTGGCATCGAAGAGCCGGATGACCTGGCCCTCCACCACGATCGAGTAAGGCACGTAGATCACGTCCTGGAAGACCGAGGCAAAGCGAAGAGCCACCGTGGTTTTGCCGTTTCCCGGCGGTCCATAGAGCAGTATGGCGCGGCCGGAGTTCAGAGCTGGGCCGGCCTGCTCCACCACGCGTTGATCCATCTCCAGATCGCCCAGAGCGGCTTTAATCCGCGACATGGTGATGATCTCGTTGGTGGGCTTCTGCAGGGTGACCTGCTCGGTGAATTCCTCGATGGTGACGGGAGCGGGCCCTGCGTAGCGAGAGCGCTCCAGCGCCGCCTTGGTCCAGCGGCGGCCCTCTTCTGTGAGGGTGTAGGCCATGTCGAGCAGGTTGTCAGAAAATCGGCTGCCAAGTGTATGCAGAAGAAGGCCGTCGACCGCCTGTTTCACCAGTTCGCTGACGATGTGGTAGGGCAGCTTAATGGCGTCGATGAATTGCCGAACCGTCTCCAGGCGGTTGCTGTAAATCAGCTTCATCAGCAGCTCGACCAGGTCCGCCTGATCGATGCCGGTGGCCGCAATGTCGCGGGGCTCGGAGGGAATGCGATGGAGGTAATTCTCCAGGGTGCGGCGGTCGATGGCACCGATCGCCACCAGGTTATCGCCCAGGCGTCCACCCTGCTCGCGGCCGCGCTGTAGGGCGCGAGCCACATCCTCTTCTGTGACCCGTTTGGCACGGACCAGCAGATCCCCTAAGCGCATAGCCACTCCTGCGAAGCTGAACGGAGACGATGACGCACCGGTCCCCTCCCGGACCCATCGGCAGAGGACGGTCTTTCCTTGAATGCGCGCGTTCTCAGGCAGCGGGAGAGGGGGCTGTCCGGAATGCAGGATCATTAACTCTGCATAAAGTCCAGCCCTTTGCCCAGGTCCGCGCATCATGAGTAGTGGGAGGAGGGGCACTTGAGCGAGATAACCGTTCCGTTGCAGCAAAAATCCGGGGCTCGGCCGCGGGTCGTCATCGTTGGCGGTGGATTCGGCGGAATTCACGCCGCCAAGGCGTTGCGTAAGTTGCCGGTAGACGTCACCTTAATCGACCGCCGCAACCATCACACCTTTCAGCCACTCCTGTACCAGGTGGCCCTGGCGGTGCTGTCTCCCGCCGATATCGCGGCCCCCATCCGGTCCATCCTGGCCCGCCAAGAAAACACACAAGTCCTGATGGATGAAGTAGTTGGCGTCGACACCCAAGTGCAGGCGGTAATCCTGGGGAGCGGTGCCCAGGTGCCTTACGACTACCTGGTGCTGGCGGCCGGCGCCACGCACTCCTACTTCGGACACAACGAGTGGGCTCCCCTGGCCCCAGGCCTGAAGACCGTGGAAGACGCCACCGAGATTCGCCGCCGCGTTCTGCTCGCCTTCGAGCTGGCCGAGCGGCACATGCAGGAGCATGGATGGCACCCGCCGCTTAACTTCATCGTGATTGGCGGCGGCCCCACCGGAGTGGAGCTGGCCGGAGCCATCGCGGACATCGCTCAGCTCTACATGCGGCACGATTTCCGCCATATCGATCCCGCCAAGAGCCGGGTGCTGCTGCTGGACGGCAGCCCGAGACTGCTCGCGGCCTACCCTGAAGATCTCTCCCGCAAGGCGGAGGAGACCCTGGCGAATATGGGCGTCGAGGTCCATACGCAATGCCACGTCACCGGCATTGAGGCAGGCCAGGTGGAGACCGGCGGCCCCAACGGCATCGGCAAGATCGCCTCCGCCGTAACGGTGTGGGCGGCAGGTGTGCAAGCTTCCCCCCTGGGCAAGTTGCTGGGCGCGCCAACCGATCACCGTGGCTGCGTGGTAGTCAATGCGACTCTGAATCCAGAAGGGATGGCCAACGTCTTCGTGCTTGGCGACCTGGCTCACTTCGAACAGGACGGCAAGCAAGTGCCCGGCGTAGCCCAGCCGGCCATGCAGATGGGCGATCACGTCGCGCGCCTCATCAAAGCGGATCTCGATCAGCGGCAGCGACCCGCTTTCCGCTACTTCGACAAAGGGGACATGGCCCAGATCGGGCGCATGTCGGCCGTGGCCGACGTGAAGTGGCCGTTCAAGGCTCACATGACGGGCTGGCCGGCGTGGGCTACTTGGCTGGTCGTGCACATCTTCTTCCTGATCGGCTTCCGCAATCGTGTGGCGGTGTTCGCGTCCTGGATCTGGACGTATTTCACCTTCACCCGCGGAGCACGGCTCATCACGGGAGATCAGAGGCTCCCGGGATGGGGAGAGCAAGTGAGTGCGGGACCCGAGCGCGCACGCGAAGCCTCCACCGCGCGAACCGGAGCGGCCCAGGCGGCAGACTGAAATTCATCAGTAGTTTGCCGTCTGCCGGGGATGGCATGCGCCGGGACCGAGATCGTCCGCTTGGGACGTGGGCCAATCCAATTACTTGACAAAGTCAAGTAATTATCGCATCCTGCTGCCATGACGGAGAAGGAAATCGCTCTGGCCCGCAATGTGGCTGCATTTCGCCATTTCAACCGCGCCTACACGCGCTTTTTGGGCACGCTGAATGAACGCTATCTCAGCACGGATTTCAGCCTGGCTGAAGGACGCGTGCTCTACGAGCTGGCCACCCACCCCAGCGCCCAGGCGAAAGCAATCGCCGAGACACTTGGCCTGGACGCGGGCTATTTGCGCCGCATTCTCCGACAGTTTGAGCAGACTGGGCTGGTTGTACGGGTGACGTCCAAGGATGACCGCCGGGCATCGGATCTGCGTCTCACGGCGAAGGGCCGCGCAGCCATTCGTACCTTGAACTCTCGCGCCGACAAGCAGGCCAGCGACGTACTGGGAGCATTTCCGGAGACCAAACGCGAGCAGTTCGTGAGCGCTCTGCGCCTTATCGATGAAGCCGTCCTGGGCAAGCAGTTGGAGCCGGCGGCCATCACCTTGCGGCCACATCGTCCGGGAGATATGGGCATGGTAGTCTCCCTTGAGGGGCGCGGGTATACCGAACAATTTGGATGGGATCAGGGATTTGAAGCGCTGGTGGCGCGCATTGTGGCTGATTTTCTCGAGCACTTCGATCCCGATCGCGAACGATGCTGGATTGCCGAGATGGATGGGCAGCACGTAGGCCACATCTTCCTCGTGAAGCATCCCGAGCAGGCCGGGACCGCCAAGTTGCGATTGCTCTACGTGGATCCAGCAGCACGCGGCTTGGGGCTTGGCCAGCGCCTGGTGGCAGAATGCATCGCCTTTGTCCGAGCAGCCGGCTACCAGAAGATCGTGCTCTGGACGCAGAGCATGCTCTCCGCGGCTCATCGCATCTATGAGGCTGCTGGATTCCGCCTGGTGCGGGAAGAGCCCCACCACAGTTTCGGCAAAGATCTGGTCGGGCAGACCTGGGAGTTGCAGCTCGATTGAGAGATCGCTACGGCATCTTCGAATCGTGAAGGCCGTGGATACCTTTGAACCACTGCCTTCTCTCGGCTAGCGCAGCTTCACCGTCACTCCCGCCCCGATGCGCAGGCTGTTCTGCCAGTTGCTGGTGTTGTTGGGCAGGCCAGTGCGAAGATATTCGATCTGCAGAAGGCGAAGATCGAACCTCGACGTCAACGAGTGCTCCAGACCGGCGCCCAAGTCCACAGCAAAGGAGTTGGCGCTGGAGACCAGCGAGTTGTGCTGCGGAAACTGTGAGTTCGATCCATGCGTAAATCCGAGCAGCGTCTGCGCGAAGGCATGAGCATGATGCGGAGCAGGCACTGCCAAGCGCGGACCGAAAGCCAAGGTGGTCAGCGTCAGGCCATAATGCGCGCCGTCAATGCTGCCAGTATGCTCCACGCTCACGTCAGCAATCCCACCCAGCACGTTCTTCTTCTCAGGCCCCAGTTCAAGCAAGCGCCACGAGACATCCGCAGCCGCACCCTGCATCGCGAAGCAGCCGCAGGATCCGGCCGGGCCGTTGGAGATCTGTTCACTGTAGCGCACATTCACGCTGGCAGGTTCCAGCTTTGTCTGTGCCGCTGAAGAGAGCGCACATCCCAGGGCAATAGTTACAGCGAGTCCGATGGTCCGCATGCGCTCTCCTTACTGCAAGGTGACGGTCACATTGGTGATGTGAGTTTGAGGTCCGCTGGTGGCCGTAACCGTTACGTTGTAAGTGCTCGCACTCTTGCTGTAGAAGCCGCCGCCGCCGCAGCCGGCGAGAGTTCCCAACGCGGCCAGGCCCAGCAGTAATACCAGGACCTCAAAAGCACGCGCCGCGCGCCGCATCTGCCGCGTGAAAGCCAGGGGCAGCAGCATCAAGGCCAGTACAGCCCCGCCCAGCTTTGTGAGCGATGCAGGCTTTTGCAACTGCGCAGTGTTGCTGGCGCTGAGTGTCAAGGTGGTGGTGGTCGCGCCGCTTCCCGCAGCAATCGAAGATGGATTGAAGCTTGCCGTGACGCCGGATGGCAGACCACTGGCCGCCAGCGTGACCGGGAAGATGAAGTTTCCATTCTGCGGCGTCACCGTAATCGAGTATGCCACCGAGTGCGAGGGCAACAGCGACTGCGATGCTGGAGTGCCGGTCAACGTAAAGTCCGGTGAGATCACGGTGATGGGAACGGCGGAAGTGGTTGCGCCCGCGAAGTCCACATCGCCCGTGTAAACCGCGGTAAAGTTTGTCGATCCTAAAGGCGGCGTGGTCGTGTTGAATGTCGCCGTCCCATTGGTCAAGCTCACTGGCGTGCTGTTCAGCAACGTGGTGCCACTGTAGAAGTTCACGGTGCCTGTTGGCGTGCCTGCGACTGCGGAGGCAATCGTAGCGGTAAGCGTGAACGGAACGCCATAGGCGATAGAGGACGCACTGGCCGTCAGCGTGGCGGTTACAGGCGCCTTGTTCACCACCAGCACATAGACTCCGCTGGTGATGCTCGCAGCGTTGGCGTCTCCGCTGTACACCGCGATCAGAGAATGCGTGCCACCGGTCAGATGACTGGTATCGAGCGAGGCGCTATTCGACTGCAACGCAGCAGTTCCCAGTAGAGCGCCTGCGGAGCCTTGTCCGTCGTAGAAGCTTACCGTGCCGGTGCCGGTCAGACCGTTATTCGAGAAGGTAGCCGTCAGAGTGCCGGAGCCATACACGGTCGACAGAGGCCCGCTCAACAGAAGCTGTTCTGCACCCTGCGGCGCGTTGCCGGCAATCGTGTTCAAGGTGCCGCCCGAGGAAGAGCGCACGCGATCGTTGCCCGTATCTGCAAAGGCCACCGACGAAGCGAATGCTGCCACCGCTCGGGGGGCGTCAAGACTGGCGCTGCTGGAGTTGCCCGTATCGCCGTTGAAGCCCTCAAGACCATCACCCGCCACAGTGGAGATGGAGTTGTTGGCAATCATGCGTATGCGGTTGTTGTCGCTATCAGCAACATAGATGTTGCCCGTGGAGTCCACCGCAATGCCGCGCGGGCGAGCCAGTGCCGCTCCGGTGGCGGTTCCGTCCGCCGTGAAGGTCTTCACTCCCGTGCCGGCAATCGTCGTGATGATGCCGGTTGCGGCGGTAACCATACGGACCCGCTGATTGAGCGTGTCGCCAATGTAGATGTTGAACGAGGAGTCGACACCTACACCATCGGGTGAGTCCAGGCCGGCGGCGATAGCTGGTCCGCCGTCTCCTGAAAAGGTCTCATCTCCATCACCCGCTACCGTGGATATGGTGCCGCCGACGATCTCGCGAATGCGGTGATTGTTGGTATCGGCAATGTAGATGTTGCCTTTGCTATCCAGCGCGATGGCCGTGGGACGGTTGAGCTGCGCCGCGGTGGCAGCGGAGCCGTCGCCGGAGAACCCCGCGACGCCCGTGCCCGCAATGGTGTTGATGGTGCCGGCCACTACTTCGCGAATGCGCTGGTTGTGTGTGTCGGCAATATAGATGTTGCCAGAGCCATCGACGGCGACCCCCACGGGTGCATCGAGCTCTGCGCTCGTAGCAGCACCGCCATCGCCCGAGTAGCCTTGGTTCCCATCTCCGGCCACTACTGTGATGGTGCCGTCGAGTGCCACTTCTCGAACGACGTTATCGTCGGTGTCGGCGATGAACAAATTGCCGGCCGCATCAAAGGCAAGTCCGCCGGGGCGGTCAAGGCCGATATTCGTGGCTTCGGTTCCGGATGTGCTGGTGGTGCTGGCGGTGCGAGGACCAAGCCGCGCCAGTGCAGCCTTCTGCGCGGCGTTCTGCGCGGGAGCTTGGGAGACCGCCACGGACATCAATACGCCGCTCAATAGGACGCGGTCCATCCACGTTGCGCGCCAGTTCTTTCGTGCTTTCCCCATTCCCGACTTGTCTCTCTGCTGCGTCACTGCTTCCACTCCAATTCCGCGCAAACCAGGGCGGGAAAGGGTTAACCCGATCTTCTCAATACTGTGATCGTTCAAAGTGTGGGTGGGCCTCATGCTGTGCTGCATATCAGTCACTGAAGCCCACGCTGCTGTTGCACTGTTGTCTTAGCCGCGGCTGGGGAACACGCCCTGGTACGCGATGATGTAGCTGATGCCCACGAAGGGAGTCATCGCATTGAAGGGCAGACCGCTGCCGGCCGGCTGAATCGTGATGGTTTCTGTCGTCGAGCCGGTAACGCCGCTCGCGCCATCCGCGTTCTGTCCCGTGGTCTGCGAGGCCATGGGTTGATTGCTGTTCTTGGAGTACTTGCCGCCGTGGCCGGGATATTCGCCGGAGGGGGTCGCATCCAGTCCCGCCACGTTATCGCAGAGAGGCGCAAAGGGATGGGTGTGCGGAGGTACCGTCACGCTATGCGTATGCGGAGCAGCTACGGCCACATGGGTGTGAGCAGGCATATTGTTGAGACCCAGAGTGGTTTGCTCGACGCCGCCGATCTCACCCACGTTATACGTGGTGCCATACTGCGATTGACCAACACCCAGCATGACGCGGCCTTGCAGGTTCGGCAACTGGAAGTTGCTCGTGCCGTTGCCGCCGTAAAAGGTGCCAATGATCGCAAACAGCGCCTGGTAAGCGGAGATGGGCAACAGCTGCCCCTGACAGAGAAACCAGCCGTTGGGGGCGAAGTTTCCGGCGAATGCGCGGATCTCTCCGATAAAGGGATCCATGAGTCTCCTTTCACATCTCGTTGTAAGGCGAACCGGTTGTCCTGATCGCCTGCCTCGCCTTCCCGCGCAGCAATGTCACCACGCGAGAAAGCAAGTCAGGAGGTCAAATCTAGAAGCACGAAAAAGCGGAAAAGAAGGTTGCATTGTTCGCCGGAGGAGCTGGCGCCTCCAGGGTTAGGACCGTGCCCGCGGATACCTGGCTGCTGTAGGTGGCTGAGCAGGTCTGAGGAACTCCACCCGACGACGCGCCGGTCGTGCAGCTAATGATGGATGATCCCTGGGTCAAGGTCGAATCATTGTCAGTAGCCATGGTCACCGTGTAGAGGTGGAACGTGGTGGAGACTGACGCGTACGAGTAGATGGTCATGCTAGGCGTACACGCTGTGGGAGCTATCCCGATATCCGTCGCATCGATCGCAGCATCCGCGCTGCTGTAAGCGCCGGGAGCATAGTACACCGGAGTGGCAGGTCCACCATTTTGCGGCAGATCGCGAACCTCCATCGCATAAGGAATGCCGACCGGTGTGTTGCCGCTGCCCAGCACTACTCCGCCCCACTTGGCGGCTGCGCCGCTGCTGCCCGGGACTACATTCGCCGCGATGCTGGTCAGCGCCACATAGAGTGCGTTGTTGTAGGAGACCATATCGCCTGTGCTGTAGGTGGACGAGCTGTTCCACGCGGCAGCCGAAGCTGATCCAGCAGGACCTTGCGGGCCAGTGGCTCCCTGCGG
>CBJOJD010000126.1:0-13453 GCA_966443485.1 uncultured bacterium
CCTTCATAGGAGAGCAAGGCAATGCCGGCGATCAGCACCAGAGTGTGCCACCAGGGCGCGATCGGAGCAGGCCGCTCGTTCAAGGCAGGAGTAAAGTTGATCTGCGCCGATTCCAGCGGGCCGTCCTCGAAGGTTTGCAATGCGTCTCCTTTGCCAGCTCCGCCCTGGACACCGATCCAAGGCAGTCTTATCTATTCTTCGTCTCAGCACTCAATAATGTTGAGAGCCAGCCCAGCCAAACTGGTCTCTTTGTAGCGCGATTGCATGTCCAGCCCGGTCAGATACATGGTGCGGATCACCTGGTCGAGCGACACCTTGTGCGCCTCCGACTCGTTCATTGCGATTCGCGAAGCCTGCACCGCCTTCACCGCGCCCATCGCATTGCGCTCTATGCAGGGGATCTGCACCAGACCGCCGATCGGATCGCAGGTCATGCCCAGGTTATGTTCCATCCCGATCTCCGCGGCATGCTCGATCTGCCCATTGCTTCCCCCCAGCGCCGCGGTCAGTCCCGCCGCTGCCATGGAACAGGCCACGCCCACCTCGCCCTGGCATCCCACCTCCGCTCCGCTGATCGAAGCGTTCTCCTTATAAAGGATGCCGATTGCCGCCGAGACGAGAAAGAAGCGATGCATGCCCTCGCGATCTGCTCCCGCAGTGTATCGCTCGTAATAGCGCGCCACCGCCGGCACCACGCCAGCCGCACCATTGGTCGGAGCCGTTACCACGCGTCCTCCTGCGGCGTTCTCCTCGTTCACCGCCATCGCATAGACCGTCACCCAATCCAGCGGAGCCAGGGGATCACTCGCCTTTCCCTCCGTCTCTTTGGCGTGCAGCCGTTCCGCCAGCCGATGGGCTCGCCTCTGCACGTTGAGTCCGCCCGGCAGAATTCCCTCCGTCGCAATGCCTCGCTCGATGCACGCACGCATCGTTTGCCAGATCCTGTCGATTCCAGCGCGCACCTTCTCCACCGCGACGAGTTCCCCGACACCTTCGCGCTCGGCGACCACAGCGCATTCGTTGCGCATCATCAGTTCGCTGATGCTCAGATGGTTCTCAGCACATTGCCTCAGTAACTCCGCCGCACTGTGGAACGGATACGGCACTGCCTCCGCGCTTGAACCTGCGGATCCACCCTTCTTGCTGTCCTCCGCCGCGGCCAGATCCTCCACGACGAAACCGCCGCCGATGGAGAAGAAAGTTCGCTCTTCGAGCACGCTGCCGTTCCCATCCAGCAGCGCCAGACGAAGCCCGTTAGGATGCTGCATGCGCGAACCGGGTGGAAACATCTCCTCACGGTGGAAGATCAGATCCCGTTCTTGTGCGAAGGAAATCGGGCGCGATCCGTTGAGCAGCAGCTTTCCGCTCGCGCGGATCTCCGCCAGCGTCGCATCCATTGAAGAAGGATCGATCGTAGCGGGTTCATTACCGGAGAGCCCCAGCAGCACAGCTCGATCCGTAGCGTGTCCTACTCCGGTCAGCGCCAACGATCCGTATAGATCCGCGCGTACCCGCTCTGCGCGTTCCACCAGACCGCGTTCGGCAGCTTCCTGAACAAAGCGGTGCGCGGCGCGCATCGGCCCCATGGTGTGGCTGCTCGACGGCCCCACGCCAACCTTGTACAGATCAAAGAGACTCGTGCTCACCCGACTGATTGTAGAACCGGGCTCATCTGACCCGCCATCTGCGGCCGCTGGATCGGCGGCTCGCGAGACCTTCAGCTCGCCGCCCGAGCCAGTTTGGTCGAAGCCTTGCGGGTCCGCTTCATGGTGTACATGGCCCCGTCGGCTTCATCCAGCAGCTTGTCCAGCGAGAGATGCAGGTGTGGATCGCAGCGCACCAGACCGGTGCTCAAGGAGAGTTCCAGGCCCGGCTCGCACTGCGTGTTGTAGCGCTGGATGCGAGTCTGCAAGCGGCTCTCGATCTTCTCCGCCACTTGCTCAGTCACGCCAAAGATGGCGAACTCGTCGCCCCCGATGCGCGCCACCACATCCAGTTCCCGGAAACTTTCGCGCAACACGCGAGCCGCCGCACACAGCAGCCGGTCGCCGGCACGATGCCCCAGCTGATCGTTCACCGGCTTAAGCCCATCGATATCCGCAAACATCAGCCACGCGGAAGAGTTCGAGCGCCGCGCGGACCGCAGTTGTTGCGTGGCCAGTACCAGAAAGCCGCGTCGATTGTAGAGGCCGGTCAACTCGTCCGTGAGGGAAAGCTGCCGTATCTCTTCGTTAGCAGCCTCCAGCTGCGTCGTGCGCTCTCTCACCCGCTCTTCGAGTTGCGCATAGAGCTGCACATTTTCCAGGACCACCGCCGTCGCGTCGGCCAGTGCCTGCAGCAACCGGAGTTCCTCTTCAGTGGCCACATGCGGACGTGCCCAGTAGTTGGCGAGGGCCCCTACCGGGTTCTCCGTGCGAATCGGCACCATCGCCATGCTCTGCACAAAGGTGTCCCCGTAAATCTCGCGAGGCACGCGCGCATCCGATGTAACGTTTTCGATGGCGACCGGCTGGCGATGGATCATGGCCCAGCCAATCACCCACTCGCGCATGAGGAAGCGTCTCCCCTGCCACAGTGGGGCGATCGCATCTTCGCCGGCAAAGTAGGAGTGGTCGCCTTCGCGAAGGATCAGAGCTGCACCGTCGGCCCCCGTCAGGCGGCGCGCCGCTCGGCGCACAATCTCCGTGATCGCGTGCAGGTCGCGCGCCAGCGACAGCCGCCTCACCACGTCCACCAGGTACTCTAGTGCGCCGGTGTAGTCGAGAGTGGCTCCGCTTCGTTCCGGAGTATCGGGGTCCTTCGCAATCCGCATGGGCAACCTCGGGGATAAGTTGAGAGCCGCCGCTATGGGACAAACTACCCGCCTCGAAAGGCTTGCGCTAAACGTAGCACAGGTGTCCGCGACGACCAAGGGGAAAACCCTAGGCCCGGCCCAATAATCCGGCCAGACCAAAATCGTTCAAAAATGCAGCGAGACGGCCGTCACACACAAGCCCTCTGCCCGGGTGCTAGACTCCCGGTCAACCTTCCGTCATGCTCTTCAAAACACTGAGTGCCGCGGTCTACGGCATCGACGCCAATCTGATCGACGTGGAAGTCGACTACAGCGGGGTCGTGGCCAACGAAGACCGCTTCCATACCGTGGGGCTTCCCGACGCCGCCGTGCGCGAAAGCCGGGACCGGGTTCGCGCCGCCATCAAAAACTCCGGCTACCTGATTCCCCCCACCCACATCACCATTAACCTCGCCCCCGCCGACCTCAAGAAGGAGGGCTCCGGCTTCGACCTGCCCATCGCCGTCGGGATCCTGGGCGCCTACGGAGCGCTGCGCATCGACGACCTGCGGCCCTTCCTGCTGGTGGGCGAACTGGGCCTGGACGGCAGCGTCCGCGCCGTCCCCGGCATCCTGCCGGTCGCGATCCTGGCCCGCGAAAAGAACATCCGCAACCTGATCCTGCCCGCCGCCAACGCCGCCGAGGCTGCGGTGGTCGAGGGCGTCAACGTCTATCCCGTCTCCTCGCTCCTCGACGTCCTCGAGATGCTGAACGGAGCCGTTCTGGGCGCCATCCAACGAGCGCCCTTCCGCGTCGCCACGGAGATCCTGCTCAGCGAGCTGCAACACTTCAGCGCCGACTTCAAAGATGTCCGCGGCCAGCAAACCGCCAAGCGCGCTCTCGAAGTAGCGGCGGCCGGCAGCCATAACATCCTGATGATCGGCCCGCCCGGCTCCGGCAAAACCATGCTGGCCAAGCGCCTGCCCTCCATTCTCGCCCCGCTCACCTTCGACGAGGCTCTGGAGACCACCAAGATCCACTCCGTAGCGGGCGTGCTCGACGCCGCTGCGGGATTGGTCGCCCAACGCCCCTTCCGCGCTCCCCACCACACCATCTCCGATGCTGGACTGATCGGGGGAGGCATCGTGCCCCGCCCCGGCGAGGTTTCCCTGGCTCACAACGGGCTGCTGTTCCTGGACGAGCTGCCCGAATTCCCCCGCAATGTGCTGGAAGTCATGCGCCAGCCCCTGGAGGACCACACCGTCACCATCGCTCGCGCCAGCATGTCGCTGAGTTTTCCGGCTCGCTTCATGCTGGCCGCGGCCATGAATCCCTGCCCCTGCGGCTACTTCAACGACCGCTCGCGCCAGTGTCTCTGCACCCCGCCCATGATCCAGCGCTACGTAGCCAAAATCTCCGGGCCCCTGCTGGACCGCATCGACATTCACATCGAGGTGCCGGCGGTCCAATATAAGGAGCTGCGCGGCAAGGCTGCGGCGGAGGGCTCGACCGAGATCCGCGATCGCGTCATGGCGGCGCGCGAACGCCAACGCCAACGCTTCGCCGCCCAGGGCGAGAAGATCTACGCCAACTCCCAGATGAGCACCCGGCAGGTCCGCACCTACTGCGAACTGCTCCCCGAAGCCGAACGGCTCCTGGAGAGGGCCATGCTCCAGCAGGGGCTCACGGCACGCGCCCACGACCGCATCCTGAAGGTCGCGCGTACCATTGCCGATCTGGAAGGTACCGAACAGCTCACCGTCGCACACCTGGCGGAGGCTATCCAGTACCGCACCCTGGATCGCAGTTACTGGTCCTGAATTCTGCATCTGCATATATAGATGCGTAGAAACTCTCTGGTTTTAAGCCCCCATTACTTTGGTTTCTAAGGAAGTTCCAATCTTGCGCCGATGACTGGAGTGAGATGAGGAGGCTCTCATGAGCTTCCTCTGAGACGGAGACCGCGCACATGCACGCACCCACTCTGATTTCCGGCGCCGATACCATGATCATCATGCTCCCCTTCCTGGCGCTGATGCTGCTGGTCATGTTCCGCCTCGACGAGCACTTCGCCGCCCCCAAATCCGTCCGCAAACCCGGCAACAAGAAGACCGCGGCGCGCATGTTCTGTGAAGTGGCCCCGGACGGGCAGCCCTTCTTCACCGACCCCGACGGGCGCCCCTGGCGCTGAGCTTCGTCCCTTTTCCGCTGTTCCACCCTCCGCCGGCCCGGGGTTGAGGCCCGAAAACTCCCCCGCCCTCCACCCCACCCCCGCTTCCAACCCCTCACGCCCCACCTACTGGCAGTTGCTTCCGGAGTTATCCCGGACCCGGCGTTTCGAGTTATGACACGCCTCGGGCGGCCTCCGGCTTCCCACGTTAACCTGCTGATTATGAGGCAGATAAGGGCGGAGTCCAGGGCGTTTCAGGTTCGGGAAAGTGGCTCCCCGGCCGCGAAAAAAGTTATTGACCCGCTGCCCGCCTGGGTTTACATTCAGGAGTGCCATCCCAAGAGGGTAGATTGCACGGTTAATGTACCCGTCTGTTGTTTCCCGCATCATGGAATGCGAGCTTTAGCTCTGGTTGATCTCCTGGTCTGCTGATCCAAGGGACTCCGCCACCTGGGCTCCAGCACAACAGGATTGCTGGTCCAGTGTGGGCCGCGGGAACGAAGTAAATGGTGCGTCTACGGGCTCAGGAAATGCATCCAAAGTTTGTTGAACTGGACAACGGTCCCGTGCGTCTAATCCCTTGGAGTGGCACAGACGGCGGCAGAATTGGGACTGACCGCCAACTGCACCGACGGCGCCAAGAAGTACCGGCCGGGCAGCTTGTTTGAAGGAGAAAATTCGTAATGCGTTCTGATCTTGTTTTTGGGGCACTCTCTCATGTGTCCAATCGCTATCAGCTTTGCCAGCTGGCCAGCAAGGCCACGCGCAAGCTGCACAAGCCGAACACGCGCCTGCAAGACACCACCAATGATGTGCTGCTGCGCTTCCGCACCACCAACCCCGGCGCCCCGCTGACCGCGCCCACCTCGGCCCCCGCGTCGGTTGAACAGCGCCGCGCCGCCTAGGTCCGCCGTCGCTCCGACGAGTTGAGTTCGTCACCGCTTATGAGCGGCTTTCCCTGTTAGAGAGCCGCTCCTCCGGCTTCGCTCCACTCCTTGAGTTCGGGCACCGCGCACCGGCGCTCCATCCCCGCGATGGGTCCCGCCCGGCCTCCGGAGTCCTTCTCCCTCCAACTCTCCCTCACATCTCCCGCCCCGTTGCAGGTGAACATGACTATCGCTGAACTAAAAGAAAAGAACATCACGGAACTCAGCCGCATCGCGCGCACCCTGGAGATCCCGGGCGCCAGCGGCCTGCGCAAGCAGGATCTCATCTTCAAGATCCTCCAGGCGCAAAGCGAAAAAGAGGGGCACATCTTCGCCGAGGGTGTGCTGGAGATCCTGCCCGACGGCTACGGCTTCCTCCGCTCTCCCGACTACAACTACCTGCCGGGCCCCGACGATATCTACGTCTCTCCCTCGCAGATTCGCAAATTCGACCTCAAGACCGGCGACTCCATCAGCGGCAACGTGCGCCCGCCCCATGAAGGCGAAAAGTACTTCGCCCTGGTCAAGATCGAAGCCATCAACTTCGAATCCCCTGAAGAGACCCGCAACAAGATCCTCTTCGACAACCTGACCCCGCTCTACCCCCAGGAACGCATCAAGATGGAGACGGTCCGCGAAGCGGTCAGCGGCCGGGTCATGGACCTGCTCACCCCGGTGGGCAAAGGACAGCGCGGTCTCATCGTCGCCCCTCCCCGTACCGGCAAGACGATGCTGCTCCAGTCCATCGCCAACTCCATCACCTCCAATCACCCCGAAGTCGTTCTTATCGTGCTACTTATCGACGAACGTCCGGAAGAAGTCACGGATATGCAGCGCTCGGTGAAGGGCGAGGTCATCAGCTCCACCTTCGACGAACCCGCTGCCCGCCACGTCCAGGTTGCCGAGATGGTCATCGAGAAAGCCAAGCGCCTGGTGGAACACAAGCGCGATGTGGTGATCCTGCTCGACTCCATCACTCGTCTGGCCCGTGCCTACAACACCATCGTCCCGCCCTCGGGCAAGGTGCTCTCCGGCGGCGTGGACTCCAACGCCCTGCAGCGCCCCAAGCGCTTCTTCGGCGCCGCCCGCAACATTGAAGAAGGCGGCTCGCTCACCATCATCGCCACCGCCCTGGTCGACACCGGCTCCCGCATGGACGAAGTCATCTTCGAAGAGTTCAAGGGCACCGGCAACATGGAAATCATCCTCGACCGCAAGCTGGTCGACAAGCGCGTCTTCCCGGCCATCGACATCCAGCGCTCCGGCACCCGTAAGGAAGAGCTGCTCATCCCCAAGGAAGACCTGCAGCGCATCTGGGTCCTTCGCAAGGTGCTCAACCCGCTGTCGCCGGTCGAAGCCATGGAACTTCTCATCAGCCGTCTGGAGAAGGTCCGCAACAACGCCGAGTTCCTCCAGAACATGAACCAGCTCTAGCGCGCAGCCACCCACAAAAGCCAAGGCCGGGATCATCTCCCGGCCTTCTTTTTTGCGCCATTTTCCTGACTACAAGCCGAACTGGCGCAGGTGATGGTCCGCGTGCAGATAGCCCCAGCGCATCCACTCCCGTTCCGTCATACGGCCGAACAGCGGATGAGGGCAAAATTCAAAGCGCGGAGGTTGAGCCGAGAAGCGTTCGACCGCCGCGATCAGACCCGCGCGATCGCTCTCAAATTCTCCCAGCGCCTTGCCCAGAGCGACCTGGTCGAGCTCCGGACGGGTGGGTACGCCTTGCGGCCACTGCATCGGTGCCCAGAGCGCGATCGCTTTGGTGAGCCGCCAGAACGAGAATCCAGCCGGAATCTCCATCGGCAGATCGCCCATTACCCCCCGGTAGCTGTCTCTCAGGTGGCAGACCATCTGCCCCGCGTTCATCTTGCCCCACCGGCGCGGCGTATGGGGCCCAAGCCTGCCCAGCCGGGACATTATCTCGATCTTCGTGGGCTCTTCTCTGAGATTCCGCATGCATCCTCAACCGGGCCGCCGGCTCTGCAAGTGACCTGTGTGCTATCTCCGGGTAATTATCCGCGATGGCACCTTGGTGCGGACAGAATCGCAATGTGCAATTCATTTTTCTGGCGGGGCGCACTCAACTTGAGTATCCTCACGTGTTGCACACTCAGACCTCATGACTGCATTTTTCCCATTCCGCGCTTCTTGGAGTGCTTTGTTCCGCTTCCGTTATTCCCGCTTCCCAAAGGGTGTTCCAGATGAGAAACCCCGACAAGATTGCGTTGAAAATCGTGGCTCACGTAGACGGCCTGCTGGCTTACTGGGATCGCAATGAGCGCTGCCGGTTTGCCAATGCCGCTTACCAAACCTGGTTCGGGAAGACGCCCCAACAGGTGATCGGCCACACATTGAGAGATCTCCTGGGCCCTCTCTACGAAAGTAATCGGCCGGAGATCGATGCGGCTCTGCGCGGCGAAGTGCAGATCTTCGAACGCGAGTACCAGATGCCCGACGGCTCCTTGCGCCAGTGCCTGGCCAGCTACTATCCCGACATCGTCGACGGCGAGGTCGCTGGCTTTTGCGTCCAGGTCACCGACGTCACTCGCCTCAAAGAGCTGGAGCGGCAGCTTACCCAAGCCAAGCTGGACGCGGAGAACCTGGCCACCCACGACTTCCTCACCGGCCTGCCCAACCGCGTCCTGCTCAAAGACACCATTGACGCAGCCCTCCACCGCGCCCGGCGCAGCGGCGGATTCTCCGGCGTGGCCTCCATCGACATCGATTCCTTCAAGACGATCAACGACACCTACGGCCACGAAGTCGGCGATCATGTGCTGGTTGAGATTGCAACGCGCCTGCGCTCTGTTCTGCGCGCCACCGACACCGTTTTGCGACTGGGAGGAGACGAGTTCATCGTGGTCATCTCTGATCTGCAGACTCGCGAGCATCTGCATCAGGCCTTTGTCCGCCTGATAGAATCAGCGATCCACCCCATCCGCGAAGGCGAGCACCATCTCCAGCCGTCCTTCAGCTGCGGGGTGGCCGTCTTCCCGGGCGGCGGCTCCACAGTTGAAGACCTGCTGCGCTGTGCCGATGCCTGCATGTACGAAGCAAAACGCGCCGGCAAAGACCGGATCGTCTTCTCCCGTTAGCCAGCCGCTTATTCGATGGGAAACAGCGTGCCGATCTCTGGAGCCGCTTCGGCCTCGCCCAACCAGCGCCGCGTGTTCAAGAGCTGCCGCTGATCGAGCGCCCACACCCGCCCCGTCAACTCGTCAGGCCCTTTGCCCTCGCGCAGACACTTCTCAAACTCGCTCTGCATGGCCTGCATCTTCGCGTCCAGATCGTCAACAAAGCTCAGCATCAACGCTTCCGGCGTCATCGGCAGCTTGGGCGATCCAAACTCCAGCTTGCCGTGATGCGACAGGATCAGATGCGTGACCAGGGTCCGCAGCTTGGGTGGAAAGTCAGGCAGAGCATCCATGGCCCGCTCGGCCAGAACTGCGCCCATGTGGATATGCCCCAGCAGCATGCCCTCGATCGTGTACTCGAACCCGATCTCCCAGGCCAGCTCGCGCAGCTTGCCAATATCGTGCAGAATCACACCGGTCAGCAGCAGGTCGCGGTGAACGATGGGATACTGACCGGCCACGCGATCGGCCAGAGTCAGCAGGCTCACCACGTGTTCCAGCAAGCCCCCCAGCCAGGCATGATGCAGCTGCTTGGCCGCCGGCGCTTCGCGATACGCAGCCGCAAGCTGTGGGTCGGCCAGGATGGACTTCAGTAGCCGCTTCAAATCCGGATCGGTGAACGAGTCCACAAACCCCTGTAACTTGGACCACAGCTCACCCACATCGTAGGTGGTGGCCGGCATCATATCGGTCTTGTCGAACTCGGAGGAACCCGCCTTGCGCAGCAGCTCCACCTTCATCTGCAGGCGATCGTCGAAGCGTGAAACGCAGCCCCGCACCTTGACCACATCGCCGCGTTCGAAATCTCGGGCAATCCGCGCGTCGCTCGGATCCCATACTCGGCCTTCTAGCTGCCCCGATTTGTCGCAGAACGTCAGGCTGAGATAAGGCTTGTTGGCCTTGGTGGTACGTTGCTGCTTTGACAGCAGCAGAAAATAGCTGTCGAAGACCCTGGTCTCCTCAAACGAAGCCAGATCGGCAATATAGATATCTTTCATTCCTGGGGAAAGATTATCGCAAAGCGCGTTGTCCAGAGAAATGCTCTGCTCTGCACCTCCTTCCCTGCCGGGCAGCATAATTGAAGTCGAGGAGCGCTTTGCCTGCCGATGAATGAGCACCTGGAGATTCGCGAGATCCAACGAGAGGATGCCGCTGTCGTGTCCCTGCTCAGCGAGCAGTTATGCTACGACCGCAGCGCAGAAGACTTAGCAATCTGGATCGAGGAGCTCGCCTCGATGAAAGACCGGCAGGCCGTCTTCGTCGCCTGTTTTGATGGCGAAGTCGTCGGCTGGATCGAAGTCTCCCTGGAACGGCGCCTGCAGAGCCCCACCTATGCCCTCATCGGCGGCTTGGTTGTGAGCGATCTCCACCGCGGCCGCGGCCTGGGAACCCTGCTCTGCGAACATGCAGAACGGTGGAGTTGGTCGCACGGCGTCACCACCGTGCGGGTAACCTCGCGCAGCACCCGGGAACGCGCTCATCAGTTCTACCTGCGCAACGGGTATGAGCCGGTTAAGACCTCCCTGGTCTTTGAAAAGCATCGCCGACCCGGCAAATAGCGGTTCCCCCATTCACTCCGCGCGCAGAACCGCATTGGGGTCAGTGGCTGCGGCAGACGCGGCAGGCAGAAAGCTCGCAAGCAGCGCCAGTACGGTCATCAGCGTCCACGCGCTCAGCAACGAGATTGCATCATGGGGACTGACACCCACAAGCGCACTCGAAAGAAAGCGACCTGCCCACAACGCCGTCGCGATACCCAGCAGCCCTCCCGCGCCGATCAGTCGGGCGGCTTGTCCCACCACCAGGCGAAGCAGGCGTCCGCGCGTCGCTCCCAGCGCCAGCCGAATGCCCATCTTCTGTGCTCGCTGAGATACGGAGTAGGCAAAGACACCGTAGACGCCCACCGCCGACAACACCAGCCCCAGCAGAGCGAAGGTGCTGATTAAGAGCATCACCGTGCGGCGTTGCGCGACTGCCTCCCCTACCCGCTCATCCATCGTCTCAATGTCGAACAGCGGTTGCTGAGAGTCCACCGCAAGCAGCGCCTGCCGCACCGGCTCCGTCAGCGATGCGGACTGCGCGCTGCGCAGAATCAGGTGAACGTCGGAGACCGGCATCTGGGCCATCGCCTCGTAGATCTCCGGTTCTACCGCCTGCTCCAGCCCGTTATGCCGTACGTCCTCGGCAACGCCAACTACCGTTGTGGGAACCATCGCCGGATGCCGGTCAACCACGCCACCGATACGGAAATGCTTACCGAGCGCATCGTCTGCGAAGTAGCGCCGCGCGAAGGCCCGATTCACGATCACGACGGAAGACGAACGAGACGTGTCCGCACTCGTGAAGGCGCGGCCTGCCACCAGCGACGTACCGACCGCGCGGAAGTAGTCGGGCGTCACGGCAATGGTGGTCCCGAAGTGGCGTGCCGGAAGCGGTGGATTTGGGTCGTCCGCAAACGTGAATGCATCTGAATCCGTCAGCCCCAGCGGCAGAGCGCTCGACAGCGCCGCGAACTGCACTCCCGGAATCGCCTTCAGGCGGCCTTGCAGCTCAGCGGAGAAACTCAGAATCTTGTCCACAGAGGCATACCGCGTGCCATCCAGGATGGTCCGCCCCGTCCAGGTGTTGCTTGCATCGAATCCCGACTCATACTGCAACAGGTTCACGAAGCTGCGAATCAGCAATCCCGATGCGGAGCGTAGCGTCACCGCAAGCCCCACCTCAAACACCAGCAATGCGTGACGCGCGAGGCGCTGCTCTCGTCCAGAACTGATCCGCATTCTTGCCATCTGCAAAGAGCCGCTCAATCGGGAACGCGTAGCAAATAGGGCCGGCGCCAATCCAAACAGAATCGTCGTCAACAGCGCGACTGCTACGGCGAACAGCACGATCCAACCATCCACTCGAACCAGGGAGCCCAGCTTGCCTAATGGAAGTTGCAGCAGGTGCGCTGTGGGCACGCTCTGTGTTGCATCCAGCGCACCCGGACTGCTCGCCTTGTGCATCAGTAACGTGATTCCCCACGCGATCGCGATGCCCAAGCCCGTCGCGATAAGCGAAAGCACCAGGCTCTCCATGAAGCTCTGCCGCATCAGCCGCAGGCGGGACGCCCCCAGCGCATTCCGCACTGCCGTCTCGTGGCGCCTTGAAAGAGCGCGCGCAAGCTGCAGATTCGCTACGTTCACACACGAGATCAGAAGCAATCCAACCACCGCGCCAAAGAGCACCACCAGCGCTCCCCGATTGGCGCCCGACATGTACTGCTGCAGTGGCTCAACCAGCATCTGCTGGTCGTGGGTCATCGTCGCCACCCAGCCCGGGAGCGTTTTGCTGCGCTGCTCGAAGAATGCGCCAACCTCGGTCTTGGCTTGGCTAAGGCTGACACCCTCCCGTACGCGGCCTATTGCGTGAATACCGAAGATGGGCTTGCGCACCGAAAAGTTCGTATCGCGATCGAGATCCAGTGGGCTGTACACATCCGGCTCCAGCGCAAGATCCGGAAAGCTGAAGTCGTGCGGCAACACCCCAACTACCGTCTGCGAAATCCCATCCAGAACGATGGCCTTGCCCACCACTTTAGGATCTGCGTGAAACTGGCTGCGCCAAAATCGATCGCTCAGCAGCACAACCGGAGGTCCGCCAGGCCGATCCTCGTCCGGTGAAAACCCGCGCCCTGCCTGCGGATGCACGCGCAGCACTGGCAGGAAGTTGGCAGTGACTCCCACCCAGTTCACGCGCACCGGATGGCCCGCTCCCGTCACATTCCTGTTTCTCCATAGATAGCCCGCTACTGCCTCGAACGACTTCAGTCCCCCTTGCGCAGCGAAGAAATCCGGCGAGGCCACCATCTTGGTCGGCGACTTGGCGCTCTCGATGGTGATGGTCATCAGTCGCTCCGCTTCCGCGTACGGGAGCGGCCGAATCAGCAGCGAGTACAACGCAGAGAAGATCGTCGTGGTTGCGCCAATGCCCAGCGCCAGCGTCAAGATCGCTGTCCAGGCAAAGGTGGGATTACGCCGTAGTTGTCGCACTCCGTAAGCAAGGTCGCGCCAGAGAAGCTCCAGGCTGGTGCCGGCGCGGTGATCGCGCACTGCTTGCTTCACCGTCTCAACACACCCCGCCTCTGTCAACGCCCTGCGGCGCGCCTCTCCTGGCTCTATGCCCGCAGCCACCATCTCTTCTATCTGCTCTTCCACATAGGCACGGATCTCTGCATCCAGCTCGGCCTCGATACGCTCGCGGTGGAGCAGATTAGAAACCATTGCCTTCAGCCGCGATCCTGTAGCCATCACGCCTCCTGGGCTTTAAGCGCGTGCGCCATCGCTCGCACGATCGTGCTCCACTGCTCTGCCTCCACCTGCAGCTGACGTTCGCCCGCCTTGGTGCGGCGGTAGTATTTCGCGCGGCGGTTGTTCTCCGACTCTCCCCAGAAGGACGTCAGCCA